>NZ_JADPIU010000088.1:0-305106 GCF_023073075.1 Bradyrhizobium sp. 61
GCTTGGGGCAACTCAAGTCGTGACCCCGTTGCATCATCTATCGGGGGACAGCCACCATCATCCCCCCTTGCTCGGAGCCGGGCCCATTACGGCATCTAGACCGGCGACAGCTACGCCGACATCTGCGACGCCAAGATCTGAGACGCGATGACGATGATGAAGGCCGCGAGCACGGCCGACACGCTGACGAAGCGTATTACGGCGTCACGGGATTGACGGTCGGAGATGTCTTCGGCCCCGGCCGCTCCGGCTCGACCGGCGACTTCGGTGCGGTGGGAAGCACCTTGGCACCGGCGGCATGTGCGGCCTCGCCCGTCGTCGCATACATCGCAACATGAGCCGGCTGAGTCTTGGCGCGGTTCCACGGCCCGTGATCGACGATCACCATCGCAGCAATCGTCAAGCCGGCCACGATCAGCGCGATCACGCCGGGATGGCGAAGCGCCGAGGACATGGAGTTTGCGAAGCGATGTGTTGCCATCGAAAGACCCGTGCTGTTTCCTCTCGCGGGTTAACTCAAACGCATCCTGCGAGTTCCGCCCATCGCTTAAGCAAGTTCCGAGCCACTGCGCGGAACTGATCGTCCCGATACGATCACTTTTTCACGTCCGGGCGCGCGTCGCCGACGAAGCTGCCGCGGTTCGGCATTTTGACCGCCGAAAGCGATTTGGCATCGAGTGTCGCATCGGCTCCCACCAGCCCGTTCAGGTTCAGGATATAGGCGGACACCGCATAGACGTCCTCGTCACTCAGCGACTGCGGCGCGTTCTGCGGCATGGCGCGGCGGATATAATCGAACAGCGTCGGCGCATAAGGCCAATAGCTGCCGACGGTGCGGATCGGCTTGGCCGTCCCGATCGTGCCCTGCCCACCGACGAGCCGGTCACCCAAGCCACCCTCGCCTTTATCGCCATGGCAGGAAGCACATTGCTGGGCGAACACCTCGCGCCCATGGCTGACCGAACCGCCTCCCTTCGGCAGATTACTGCCGTCACGTCCGACATCGATATTCCAGCCCGCGATCTCCGCAGTCGTCGCAGGGCGACCGATGCCATAAGGGCTTTGCGCCTGCGCTTCGCTCGCGAAGGCACCCAGCGCGATTGCGACGACAACGCCGCAGGTCTCACGCCAGCGCATTGGTCACCTCGCCGTCGGCCGCGATGCGCCAGGGCCAGATCGCGTTGTTGTGGTAGAAATAGTTCTCCCCGCGCACGGCGAGCAGCTCCGCCAGCGTCGGCTGCACATAGCCGGTCTCGTCGACGGCACGGCTCTGGATCACGGCTGGCTTGCCGTCCCATTGCCAAGGCAGGCGGAAGCGCGTGAGGGCGCGCGTCAACACCGGCTCCTGCAGTCGCGCGTCCTGCCAGCTCTTGCCGTCATCGACCGAAACCTCGACGCGCTTGATCTTGCCATGTCCGCTCCAGGCGATGCCGGTGATCTCGTGGAAGCCGGGCGCGCTCAGGCGATGACCGCCCGAGGGGCGCGTAATGATCGACTTCGCTTCCATGTAGAAGGAAAACTCGCGCGCCGTGCCGTCGGGCAAGAGATCGGTGTATTTCGAGGTCTCTTCGCGCGAATAAGTGGGCTCCGCGGTCACGTGCAGGCGGCGCAGCCACTTCACGCTCATATTGCCTTCGAAGCCGGGCAGGAACAGCCGCAAGGGATAGCCCTGCTGCGGACGCAACCGCTCGCCGTTCTGGCTGTAGACCAGAAGGGCGTCCTCGAGGCACTTCTCGATCGGAATGCTGCGCGTCAGCGCGGCGGCGTCAGCGCCTTCGGCGACGACCCATTTGGCGTCCGGTTTCAATCCGGCCTCCTGGAGCACCAGCTTCAGGCTCACGCCGGTCCATTCGGCGCAACTCACCAGACCCACGAGGTCCGATGCCGTCTTGCCATAGGGCTTGGTGTAACCGGGATTACCGGAGCATTCGAGGAAGTGGATGCGCGACTCCGACGGGAAGCGCCTGAGATCGTCCATCGTGAAGATCAGGGGCCGTTCGACGAGGCCGTGCAGCATCAACCGATGCTGCGCCGGATCGATGGTCGGAACACCGCCATGATGCCGCTCGTAGAACAGTCCATTCGGCGTGATGATGCCGTCGAGCTCCTGCAATGGCGTGCGGCTGGAGGCCGATATGTACTGCTTGAGAGTCTTCGAGATGTTCTTGACGACGCCCTTCTCGAACGGTGACGGCGCGCCATAGGGCTGGGCTCCCATCGGCTCGCCCGGCGCCTTCATCCATTCGGGAATGTTGGGCGGAAGGTTGTCCGTCTCCGCCGCGGCCGACGCACCAGCGCCCAGAACGGCGCCACCCGCCACCGCGGTGCCGACCTGCAGGAAGCGACGGCGTGTTGTTCTCGCGGATTTTCCGGCGGCGTCGATCGTGCTGCTCATTGCGGATCCTCCCGAAGCGCGACCCGCATCAAACCCTCCGCGAAGGGCGTTTGCAATCCGCACATATTTCAAAAACAGGCGATTTCGACCAGGACTGATCTAGATCAGCCAGCCGCAACAGTCATTCCGTTCTTCGCGATGCAAAACAGCTCTCGGCGTCACTCGCCCGGTGCGATCGCGTTACTCGGCGTCGGGCGGTCGGTGATCTGCTGTCCGAACAGGCTGCCGATCAGCTCGACCGCCGTGCGCGCGGTGCGACCGCGCTCGTCCAGGAACGGGTTGAGCTCGACGATGTCGACTGATCCGACCACGCCTGAGTCATGAAGCAGCTCCATGATCAGATGCGCCTCGCGATAGGTCGCTCCGCCCGGCACCGTGGTGCCGACTCCCGGCGCCACACACGGATCGAGGAAATCGACATCGAAGCTGACATGGAGCACGCCATCGCACGCCTTGACGCGCTCGATGACGCGCCGGATCAGCACGGCGACGCCGAACTCGTCAATCTGGCGCATGTCGACAACCCTGATCCGGCGTGTGCGCATCAATTCCCTTTCGAGCTTGTCGATCGAACGCGCGCCGAACAGGTCCAGCCTGTCGGGATCAATCGAGGCGCGCGGATCATCGCCGAGCAATCCATCGAGGCCGGGCTCGCCACACAAGAACGCCGCCGACATGCCGTGCATGTTGGCGGTGATCGTCGTCTCGGGCGTGTTGTAGTCGGCATGGGCGTCGAGCCAGAGCACGAACAGCTCGCGTCCGCGCTCCTGCCAGTGGCGCGCCATGGCATTCACCGAGCCCATCGACAATGTGTGATCGCCGCCGAGGAAGATCGGCAACGCCCCGGTCTGCGCGATCTCATGGCCTCTGCGGCTCAGCAGACGCGTCCAGCGCTGGATTTCGCGATAGTGATTGGCTTTTTCGGGCGGCCTGTCAGCGAGGTCCCTGACCTCCGCCACCGAGAGATCGCCGTAATCGATGACTTCGAAATCAAGGCCTTCGAGCAGTGGCGCAAGGCCGGCGGTGCGCAGCGCTGCGGGGCCCATCAATGTGCCGCGCTGCGAAGCTCCCATGTCGATGGGCGCGCCGAGCAAGGCGATGCGCCGGCCTTGATCCGTCATGATCCGATCGGTCACGGCAATCTCCTGAGATCAGCAAGCCTCCGCCAGCCTAACAGAGATTCGCATCCGTCGTTTCCCGGGATTACGGGACGAAAGGGCTCGCGCGCCCGGAACAAATTCCCGGACGCCGCATT
The DNA here is from genome assembly GCF_023073075.1 of Bradyrhizobium sp. 61. NCBI lineage: Bacteria > Pseudomonadati > Pseudomonadota > Alphaproteobacteria > Hyphomicrobiales > Nitrobacteraceae > Bradyrhizobium > Bradyrhizobium sp. 61. The sequence continues at coordinate 3,651 of NZ_JADPIU010000088.1, forward strand.
TTGTTTACAGGGCCGGCATCCGCCGTTCAAAACGGCGCCTGTCGCGGATAGCCAAAGGTCTCTCGACCCGCTGTTCAAAACGAGCGCACGCGCGGATAGCCAAAGGTGCCGGCCTCCATCTCTTCGCCAATTCCGGAGGTCGCGATCTTGAGCACGGACATACCGCAGCCCAATCCCCCGCCCGGCATGGCCGAGCGTGCCATCGACGCAGCGACCGACGTGTCCCGCACCATTGGCGAGGTGGCAGGCGGCCTGCACGCCGCGGTCGATCGCCTCACGGCCGCAATCGACGAAGCACGAAAACCCGGCCGGCCGCTCGCGACCGTCGCGGCAATCACGCGCGAAGCGCCCTTGGCCAGTCTGTTCGTCGCCTTCCTCTTTGGCGTGGCAGTTGCACGCCGGCGGTAGCGATCGGAGTTGAAGCGGTTCAAGCCGCGCTGACGGCTTCGAGTTCAGCCGGCAGGAATTGCCTCTCGAACGCCTCGGCAGGCATCGGCCGGCCGAAGAAATATCCCTGCCCTTCCTCGCATCCCATGCTGACCAGGAAGTCGGCCGTGGCACGGTTCTCGATGCCTTCCGCCACGACAGTGAGCCCGAGCTGCTTGCTGAGACCGATGGTCGAGCCGACGATCGCGGCGTCGTCGGAATCGGCGAGCAGGTCAAGCACGAACGACCGGTCGATCTTGAGCCCGTCGAGCGGAAACTTCTTCAGATAGCTCAGGCTCGCATAGCCCGTGCCGAAATCGTCGAACAGAACGCGGACGCCGAGCTGCTGGATCCGCTCGAACATGTCGAGCACGCGGCTTTCGTCATGCAGCACGATATCCTCGGTGACTTCGAGCTCGAGCAGCGACGGCGTGAGCCCCGTCTCCGCGAGCAGCGCCGCAACGGAATGCGCGAGGTCGCCGGACTCGAGCTGCGACGGCGAGAGGTTGATCGCGACGCGCACGCTGTTTCCGGACAATTCCCAGGCTCGCGCCTGCCGGCAGGCGGTCTCCATCACCCAGTTCGCGATCCGCTCGGACAAGGACGAGGTGTTGACCACCGGCATGAATTCCCCGGGCGAGACATAGCCGCGCACGGGATGCCGCCAACGGATGAGCGCTTCGGCCCCGAGCAGGCTGCCGTCGACCAGTCGAACCTGTGGCTGATAGAACAGTTCGAACTCGCCGCGATCCGCGGCAAGCGCCAGCTCGCTCTCCAGCGTCAGCCGGTTCTCCAGCTCCTGCCTGATCGCATTCTCGAAGATCACGTGGCTGCCGCGCCGCGTCATCTTTGCCTTGCTCAGCGCCAGATGACCATTGCCGAGAAGGTCGTCGGCGTTGTGCCCGCCTTCCGGATAGACGGCGACGCCGATGCTGATCCTGACGCGATGTTGGCGCGCGCCCGTTGCGAGCGGCACTTCGAACGCGCGCGCGATCCGCTCGGCAAACTCAACAATCGGCTCGCCAGCCTCCGTACAATCAAGCGCGATGGCGAACTCGTCGCCGCTGAGCCGGGCGATGACCGCCTTGCCATCGACTTTGGTCCGGAGGCGCTCCGCGACGGCCCGCAGCACGAGGTCGCCGGCCGAATGTCCAAGCATGTCGTTGATCTGCTGGAAGCCGTCGAGGCCGAGCACAAGCAGCGCGACGTCGGACGATCGCGGCTCCGCCGCGGCGATCAGATTGGCGAGGCTCGCATGCAGCATGTTGCGGTTGGCAAGACCGGTCAACGCGTCATGTTCGGCAAGATACCTGACGCGTTCGGCTTCGCGCTTGCGGACCGAGATGTCGCGCAGGATCGCTCCGTACTGGAAGCCGTCCGTGCCCTGCCAGCCCGAAAAGCTCGCTTCGACCGGGAACGTCTCGCCGGTCTTCCGCCGCCCCTGGAACTCGACGACGACGGCACCGCCGGGCACCAACAGCGCCTGGCGCGCAGCATCGCGCATGGCAAATGCCTTTGCGCCACCGCCGGCGGGCTCCGCACAGAGCGTTTCGAACGGACGCCCGATCATTTCGGTCGGCATGTAACCGAAGATCGCACTGGCGCCCGGATTCCACACCGTGATCCGGTGATCCTCGTCGGTGCAGATCAGACCGTCGCCGAGCGACATCGCGATACGATGAAAGCGGCTCTCGGCAATACGTCCCAGGAGACTACGGAAATCGATCTCGTCGAGTGCAATCGCCGTCAGATAGGCAATGATCGCAATGTGAAACAGCGACGTGTCGATGATGAGCGGCCAGCTTGCCTGCACGAGCGCAGCGGCAAGTTCCACGCCCGCTCCTGCGGCGACGAGGATGGTGACACGGACGCCCGGTGCGGAACGGCGCCACGAATACATCATCGCCAGGCAGATCAGGCCCAAGCCAATGATCATGCCGGCATCGGACGTCCAGCGCAGCATCCGGTTCTGGAGGATCGATTCTGCCGCCAGGGCCTGGAGGACGGGCCCAGAGACGATCTTGCCGTTGGGAACGCTGAACCGGTCGCCCAGTTCGAGCGCGGTAGCACCGACGATGATCTTCTTGTCTCTCAGCTTGTCCAAGGTCGCGGTATCGCCGCGCAGCACGTCATAATAGGAGACACTTGGGATGGAGGCCGCACGAATGCCGAAATCGATAAGGAAGGGTGGCCGCCGATTGGCGTCCTGCCCGGCCAGCACGACGGCCATCGACGGCATCACGGCATCGCCAAGCTTCTCTCCGACCGGATAGCGGCGCACGAGCCCGTCGGATTCGATCGCAACATTGACGACGGCCGGCCACGACTGGTTGCTGAACGGCTTCAGTGGACGATTGATGTGAACCGCGCCACCATTCGGCGTCGGCTGCTTGAAGGAGGGCAGGATCGTCGAACCGCCGACCTCCCGAAGCGCGATGACGAGGGCTTCGTCAGAGGCCGGATCCGATGGTGTGCTGAAATCGACGTCGAAGGCGACGTCCTGTGCCCCCGCCGCCTCGAGCCTGTGCAACAGCTCCGCGTGGAGCCGGCGCGGCCAGGGCCATATTCCGATCTGGTCGATCGAGGGTGCGTCGATGGCCACCACGACGACATTGCCGCTGGCCGTACGCGATTGCCAGGCGAAGCGCAGATCGGTGAGCGCGTTGCGAAGCGCGCCGTGCCACCCCGTGGACAGCACGACCGCAAGCGCGATCATGACAAGAATATGCGGCCGATGGCGTTTCACTTTGCTCCCCTGCACCGGCGGTCCCTGCCGCCAGGCGCTCCCCTATACCGACGACACGGTCCTAGCGATGGCCTCTGCCCCAATACCAACCGTAGTGGTGGCCGTGATTGCCGTTACCGTTGTTGCCGTTATTCCCGTTTCCGCTGTTCCCGTTGCCGTTGTTGCCATTGTTGCCGGTGCCACCGCTTCCGTTGCTGGTCGTACCAGTCCCGTTGCTTCCGCTCCCAGAGCTTCCGCCGGACACATCGCTGGTCGAACCAGCGGTGGTCGCAACGGTCGTCGTCGTATTTGACGACGTCGACGTGGCACTGGCCGTGGGTGCACTACTGCTCACCGTAACCGCCGTGACGTTGGAGCTGTTGGCGGCCGTGGTCGTCGTGCTCGCCTTCGCATCGCTCCACACCGTCTCGGTCCCGGTGCTGGCGTTCGCGTTGCGCACGTGCCCCGTTGTAACGGCGCCGTGGGCGAGCCCGTTCGTGACCTTGTGGACATTCAGCTTGACCTCGCCGAGCGAACTGGAGATGCGCACGACGCCGCCTTTGGGCGCCTGACCGCCGGCCGCTTGATGCGATTGCACCAGCGCGCCGGCCGCCTTGGTCCCCTTGTCGATCGGACCGAGCGCATGGATCGCATGGCCACTCGCCGCATTGCGCGGTGCCGACAGGCCCGATTTCGGCACCGGGACTCGCTCGATCGTCGAGGCGCGCGGCTTGCCGTGCTCGATCGGATTGAAGGTGCCGGCACCACTCAGGCTGAGGCCGGGCTTGCCGTGCTCAAAGGAGGTGGCGGCCTGTCCCGGCATGACCTGTGCGATCTGTCCGGACTTGAAGTCGGAGACTTCAACCTGGCCGCGGAGCACGCCGACCTTGGTGCTGCCAGCATTCACGGTGACGCTGAATTGCGTTCCCTTGACCACGGCGGCGAGATACGGCGTCTCGACCTCGAAATGCTTGACGTTGCGCTTCTCGACCTCGAGCAGGATCGAACCCGCCTGCTGGATGATGGTGGTCGAGAGCCCTTCCTTCTTCTCGGCCGGCAAACCGACCACCGAGTTCGGGGAGATCAAAATCGATTCCTCGCCGCGGACGAGCAGCACGCGTCCGTTGCGTCCGGTGCGAATGGTATCACCGGCCCTCAGCGTCCCTTCCTGGGTCAATGACACAGGCTGCGCGCCGTTGGCGGCAAGCCAGACCTCACCCGAGGACTTGCTGACTGACCAGACGCCATCGTCCGCGGCAGATGCGAACGAGGCCGTACCCAGGATCAGCGCGGCCACGAAGGCGCACCGCATTCCAACTCTGCCCAGCATCACGATCCTCAGTCCCGCATTACAGCCAGTCCTGAGGCGTATCCGAAATCACTCAAGAGAGAATTAGCGGGAACCGGCAAGTCCAATGGCTGCATTAACCAATCATTGACCATAAAAAACTAAGAAAAATCATGCAGCTAACGAACTCTTACCGGCTCTTGTGCACTGCTCCGTTAAACTACGGTGAGCAGCTCGCTGCGCGCATTGAGAAGCGGCATCTCCTTATGGCACTGGCGCTGGCGGCACCGATTTTCACGGGAATTTCGCAGGCGTTCGCTCAACAGGCGAACCAGCCCGGCTTCGATCCGCGGCAGCCCGAGAAATACTTTGAAAACCAAACCGAGCAGGAATCGCTGAGCCGTCCTCCGGTCACGCTGCCGGCGGTCGGCCGGCCCAACACAGGCGGGGATACGAAACCACAATTCGTGTTGCGCGGGCTCGATGTCAGCGGCGCCCAAGCCATTCCCCGCGATCGCATCGCCGCAGCCTATCAGTCCTATCTCGGCAAGAAGGTCTCGCAAGCCGACCTCGCCGCGATCGCCGGCGCGATCAGCGATCTCTACCGCGCAGACGGCTTTCATCTGAGCCGGGCGATCGTGCCGCCGCAGGACATCGCCGACGGTCGCGTCCGGATCCAGGTGATTGAAGGCGCTATCGTGCAGGCCGAGCTGAAAGGCGACGGCGCCGAGCAGTTTGGCGTGAGGCCGATGCTGGGGCCGGTTCTCGCCGAGCAGCCGTCGCGCCTGGCAACGCTCGAACGTCAGCTCTTCCTCATCAATAGCGGGCCGGGCATCCGGATCACCGACACCGCGCTCGAGGAGATCGGCGGTGCCACCGGCCGCTTCCGCCTCATCGTCAATTTGAAGACCTGGCACGTCTTCTCGTCGTTCGGCCTGGATAATCTGGGCTCATCGTCGGTCGGCCCGTGGCAGACCTACGCGACCGGCGCTTTCAACTCCTACCTCACGCCCGGCGATACGCTGGCGGTCAACCTGTCGACCATTGCCAACGACCCGCGTGAGCTTGGCTTTGCGCGACTATCCTATGACGCGCCCGTCGGCGTCGATGGCGTGCGCCTCGGCGCTTCCGTCCTGTACAGCGCGGTCCGGCCGGGTGACGCCCGCCGCCTCGAGAGCGACATCACCACGACAGAGGCGTTCGAGCTGCGGGCAAGCACCGTGCCCTTCATGTCGCAATCATCGGCGTTGACGCTGACCTTGGCCGGCACCTTCAGCAACGTGTCCGAGCACGATCTTTACGGCCCCTGGTACAACGACCACATCAGGACCGCGAGCCTGACCGCCGATTACCGGCTCCAGGATCGCTTCGGCGGCACCAATTTCGCGACGCTGACCTACCGCCAGGGTCTCGACATCTTCGGTGCCTCGCATTTCGACGACGATCTGCTCTCGCGCGACGGCGCCGCGTCGAACTTCTCGGTGCTGAACCTCTGGTTCACGCGCTACCAGACCCTCAACGACGTCTGGTCGCTCAAGCTGTCGGCCGCCAGCCAGACGGCATCGCGGCCGCTGTTCATTTCGCAGCAATTCTATCTCGGCGGCGCGGCTTTCGGCCGGGGCTATGGTGCAGCCGAGATCAGCGGCGACAACGGTCTTGCCGGCTCGCTCGAGCTGCGCTTCGACCAGAAGCTCAATTTCCGCTACTGGACCGGCTATCAGCTCTACGCCTTTGGCGACGCCGGCGCAGTCTGGAACGACGGCTACCGCCTGAGCGACGGCCTGTCGCTGACATCGGCCGGAGCCGGCGTGCGGTTCTTTCTGCCGGATGATCTTCAAGCCGATCTCGGCGTAGCCGTCCCCTTGAGCTACCGGGCTCCAGACAACGAGCGCCGCAGCCCACGCTTCCTGTTCACCCTCTCGAGCGCATTCCGGCTCTGCCCCGAACGCGGCAGGGGCGGCCGCCTCTAGCTGCCGCGCTTTGAGCACACCCGGCATGCGGCCCTTTTGCGGCCTTGCTCACAGACTTGCCTAAATTTAATCCCGTAACTTGCTCACGATCGCTCGATCCGGGGGCTTGCAATGACCATTTTCAGTCGAAAGTGATTGGGACGGAACCATGAAGAGGGTGTTTGCAATCCTGGCCTTTCTCTGCGTGCTCGGCGTCGGCCAGTATTTCGTGGTCAGCCGGTTCGCGATCCGACATGAGATTTTGACCCTGTTCGATGCCTCGCGCCAACGGCCGATCTCGGTCGAGATCGCGGTGCGGCGCGACTACGAGACCAAGGCCAATCTCGGGCTCTGGAAGCTCCCGCTCGCCATCATCAGCAACGGCAACACCGTCAAGGCGACCGAGTATTCCTTCCTCGCCAACGTGCTCGCGGCGCGCGGTTATCTCGTTGCCAGCATCCAGCAGGACCTGCCGAGCGATCCGCCGTTGATGACCCATGTCGGTCAGCAATATGTCGGGCGGCGCGAGGTCTATATCCGCTGCGAGGCCAACATCCTTTTCGCCCTGGCCGAACTGAAGCGACGGCAGGAAAACACCGACTACGACCACATCACCCTCGTCGGCCATTCCAACGGTGGCGACGTCTCGATGTATGTCGCCCATCAGCACCCGGAGATCGTGTCGAAGGTGATCACGCTCGACAATCTGCGGGTGCCCTTCGTGCTCAGCGACAACCTGAAGATCTTGTCGTTCCGCTCCAAGGATCCGCATTTCCAGACCGACCCGGGCGTGCTGCCGACGCCTGAAGAGGCCAAAGCGCGCGGCATCGACATCGTCCATACCGGTGCTCAGCACACCGAGATGAGCGATCGCGGTCCCGATGCGGTCAAGGAGAAGATCCAGGCGACACTCGACCGCTTCCTGCGTGACAGTGCCAGCAGCTCGCTCGCGCCGGCTGACACCAGAAGCCCGATGATCATGAACCCCGGCGACTACTAGCCGGGCCCCCTTTGCGGCAGATCAAGGCAGCTCCAGACTGGCGACGATAGGAAGGGCCTCACCATCCCGGAGAGGCACGTGTCGCACTCCATCGAAAGCCTTGATACGAAACGTCTCGATACGGCAGGCCTTGGCCTGCCGGCTGCGAGGACACCGGTAATCGCGCGGCATCTCTATCGTGCGACCCGCAAGCTGCTGCGGTCGATCATCGCCCGCATCGATCTCTCGCAATTTCCGGGATCGTGCTGCGGCTGAGCGCGGCGTCACGCAAAATCAATTTGCGGTCACGCGGCGCACACCGGAACTCAGGACTTTCCCTTGCCGGGCTGCATGAAACTGCCGGTCATCTGGCGCATGTGGTCGCCGGCGCTGGTGAACTGGCTCCGCAGGAAGTCGGACTGGATTCGCATCGCTTCCTGAAGGTCGGTGGCATGCACGAGCTTGCGCGCGTGCTCGAACGCCGACTTCATGTTCTGCTCGGTGAACGCGAGCGCCTGCTTGGACACTTCGGTACCCGCTCCGGGAACCGACGTCATCGATTTGGTGGCAGCTTCGAAAAACATGCCGAATGCCTGTTCCGCCTGATCGATCGTCTTTTCGGCCAGGTCGCGCAGTTCGGCCGGGACTTCGAGCTTCGGTTCGATCATGGTCATACTCCTCCCCTTTTTCCCAACTGAATACCACACTTGCCGGATCGCATTCCAGCGGCAGCCTGGCGGACAAACGTCGCCCGGCGGTCCGGCTCCGGCCGGAAAACGGGGGACGAGGCGTACGGCCGGCGCGCGGCTGGGGTCAGGACAGGGGGTGCTCGGGAAGGGTTTCTTCAGTGCCGAGGTCTTCGACCAGCTTGATGACCTCGAAACGCTGTCGAGGCCCGAGCTTCAGGAACGCGCGAAGCAGGCGCAGACTTTCAACGGTGCTGCTTGCAGGCGCGCCGAGCTTGAGGTGCAGTTCAGCCGCGAAATTGAGGTTTTTCATCTCGCACCTATGACAAGCATCGGCCCTCGTGATCAGACGTCGAGGTCTCGCTCGAGAACCGAACACCATGACCGGACGCCATGGTGACCCTGATATCTCGGCCGGGCACCCGGTGGGTTAACACACTGAACCATATACTGGCTCAACAGAACAGGTTGCAATTATGTCAAGAAACAACCCTTCCGGCAAGCCCAACCGTCGCCCTAGCGATGCTTCGTCCGCATCGCACCACGGCAATTCCGGATAACAGGAATATGAACCGTCGTCACCCACCTGCGTCAAGAAGCGGCATCACTCACGCACACGACCTCGATCGCTGTCAATCGGTGCGACGTTTCGCCGTGTTTCCGGTGTGAACGGGGTCAGATTAAAGTTTCTTCAGCGTATACACGTAATTGTTGAGTCCGACCTCGGCGGTTGTATCGTCGGCGAAATGAACGTCGAGCCTCGCAGCCAGCCTGCAGCGTCTTGATCCGTCCGCCAGTGAAGCCCCCTTGAGCTGCTCGGCTTGGACGCGGTTCCCCCTTACCGGGTTCATCGGTCCGAAGATATCTCCGCCAATGAACCGTCGTTCAAGGTGGAACGACCAAGCGGTTGCGAAGCGGCCACGCAGACCACGGGCGCCATGGCTGACGGACTTCTCGATTCGGGCGCGCCTCAGCACCAAAGGACGACAGCATGCTTTCCCGCTGCGATCTCATCAAGGGCGGCGCGATCGCGCTTCTCACTTTCTCGATACAAGGCGCATGGGCGCAGGAGACCAGGATGAATCTGTTCAAGATCATCACCATCAAGGACGAAATCGTCGTCGGATTGTCGGCGGAGGAGCTCCAGGCGCTCGGCGGCAATGATGCGAGCGCGGTTGCGCACGCGCTGGCGCAGAAGGGCGATCTCACGGTCTGGCAGTACAACGTGCATCGCGGCCCGACCGGTGAATTGCAACAGGCGCCGACCGCGAAGATCGGGCTCTTGGCCAACGCGTCTCTCCGTGTCGAGCCCTACACGACGCCTTACCAGATCGTGCCGCATCCGTAACAAGCGGCCCGGGCGCGCCTGCGGCGAGACCCGCAGGCGCACCACTACTCTCAACGCTGCTTCGCGCGCCGAGCCCGGCCTTCCGTCGCAAAGCCGTAGATCAGCGCCAGCCGGTCCAGGCATTCGCGAAAGCGCCGCGCGAAATAGTCGTTCCAGCGCTGGGTACGAACAGCGCGCCGCTCCCCGATCTGATCCATGGTCAGCCCCAGCACCAGGACGTCGTGCACCAGCGCGGCGCCGTCGGTACCGAGTTCGCGCTCGACCCGGTTCAGGCGCAGCACGGCCTGGCGCTGGTCCTCGGTGACGGGCTCGCGCGAGCGCGTGCCATCGACGTATTCGCGCGTCGGGTCCACCGCCTGGGGCCCGCGCTCCGCCCTCTCCCAGTCGTTCTGGAAGGCGCGCCCGCCGCAATATTGCGCCTCGTCGATCTGGTGATGCGCGTGCAACCGGCCGAGCGGATCGCCGCGGATCGAGCGGACGGCGACGATCTTCTCGCCGGCATCGAGCGCCAGCGGATTGTCGACCTCGACCTCCGCCACCTCGGCATTGAACGGCACCTCGCGCGAGCGCCGATCGTAGATTCCAGTCAATCTGTAGGACTTGTTGCGTCGTGCACCTGCCACTCGGATACTCCTCGCAAAATTGAACGGATAGCGGTCTCGTCAGGCGGCAGAGATCAGCCTCAAGACGACGGGACCGGCGGCGCGAGCGGACGCGGCCTCAGACCTTCGCGTCAGGCGAGCATGCGGCGTGCAATAGCTCGAGCCCGGCTGGCGCGGATGGCCGCAGAAGGCGATCCCCTCCCCGTCCTTGTCGCCACCATAGGGATAGCGGCAGTCGTCGCGCCCGAGTTCGCCCAGCGCGACCAGGCGGGGCTGGACGCCGACACAGCGCAACTTGACCCGCGCGGGCTTCATTGCGGATTTCGGTGGCAAGTTCAGGTTCGGCACCGCCGCACGGAGCGGCCCGATGAGACAGGCTCCTGACGGCAAGGACGGCACGATCGATGGACTCGTCATCCGCGACGGTGCCGCGAGTCCCAGCCGCTTGGCGCGGCCGGCCACCGCGTTGCGTGTGTAAGCCGTTCCAAACCTTCCGTTTATCTGTCTTCCGATCTCCGCATAAGACATTCCCTTGAGAAAATAGTCGCGAAGCGCGTCGGAGTGCTCCGACGGCCAATGACCCGGTTCCATGCTGCTGTCCTGTGATGCGCCTCCTCCGATCGCTCGATCGCGAGGCGGAGCGTACATTCCGTTATTCCGAAGCAACTGTCAAGCGACAATTCTGATATTCATAATTGCATCAATTCCGAATTTCGGATTACAAGAGGCGGGACGATGGGCAATCGAGGGAATCACCATGTTGGACGTTGCAATGATCGAGCGGGGCCTGGAGAAGACGGGCAAGAGCAAGGGCGGCCTGGCGGCGGCCATGGGCGTGCGGCCCGGCGCGGTGTCGGAGATCCTGGGCGGCGAGCGCCTGGTGAAGGCGTCCGAAATCATTCCGATCATGGAATATCTTGAGCTCAATCTCGCGCCGATCATGGGCCGCGTCGGGGCCGGCGCGGTGATCGAGCCCGATTATGAACAGGTTCCCCCGGAAGGCCTCGGCGATATCGCGCTGCCGTTCCCGATCATGGAAGAGACCGTCGCCTTCGAGATCGTTGGCGATTCGATGCTGCCCAAATACGAGAGCGGCGACGTGATCGTCGTCTACAAGGACCAGCGTCATCCGCTGTCGAGCTTCTACGGTGAAGAGGCCGTGGTCCGGCTCAAGACCGGTGAACGCTATTTGAAAACCATCGAACGCGGAAAAACTCCCTCCGTCGTCAATCTCAACAGCTTCAACGCCAAGCCGATCGTCGGCGTCAAGCTCGAGTGGGTCGGCGAGATCTGCCTGTCCATGCCCAAGGGCCAGCTCGAGCGGCTGCGCGCCAAATCGGCACGCCCTCGCAAGAAGAGCAAGTAGGCATCGATTTCCGATTTCTAGAAATCACCCTTGACTTAATTCTGTTTTTCGGAAATACTCTGCCGCACTCCCGGCTACGGGGCGCGGCAGGATCGTTTCATGCAGTATTTCGTCGTGATGATCGACTATGGGCGGCGCGGACGCGAGGCGGTCGTCGATCCCGAAATCACAAGGCGCGAGGTCATCTCCCGCGTCGCCTCGGGTGAATATCGAAACATCTCGTTCATCCACGAAATCGCGGAGAATGCGGTCGAGGACGTGACCGAGGCGATCCTGACCGAGGCCGCCCTCCCCCAGGTTCCGCCTGAAGAAGTCGACCTCCAAGCGATCCGTCTCGATCACGACCGCGACCTGCGTAAGCACGAGAAGACCTGACGCAGGCCCAAGCGGCCTGCGTCACGTCACTGCCCGGCCGGATATCACACCGTGAGAACGGTCGATCCCGTGGTCTTGCGCGCAGCGAGATCGGCATGCGCTTTGGCGGCATCCTTCAGCGGGTACGTCTGGTGCACCTCGATCTTGACCGCGCCGGACTTCACGACGTCGAACAGCTCGTTCGCCATCGCGACCAGGGCCTCGCGCTTGGCAGCGTAGGTGAACAGCGTCGGACGGGTGACGTAGAGCGAGCCCTTCTGCGCGAGCAGGCCGAGATTGAGCGGCTCGACAGCGCCGGAGGACGCACCGAACAGCGCGGCAACACCGAGCGGCGCAAGACAATCCAGCGACTTCAGGAACGTGTCCTTGCCGACGGAATCATAGACCACCGGCACCTTCTTGCCGCCCGTGATCTCGTCCACACGCTTCACGAAATCCTCGCGCGTATAGATGATCACATGATCGCAGCCATGTGCCTTGGCGAGCTTTGCCTTCTCGTCGTTGCTGACGGTGCCGATCACTGTCGCGCCGAGATGTTTTGCCCACTGGCTCAGGATCAGGCCGACGCCGCCGGCTGCGGCGTGGAGCAGGATGGTGTCGCCGGCCTTCACGCGATAGGTCTGCCGGATCAGATATTGGGTGGTGAGCCCCTTCAGCATCATGGCCGCCGCGGTCTTGTCGTCGACGCCGTCGGGCAGCTTCAACAGCCGGTCGGCCGGGATCAGCCGCGCCTCGGCATAGGCGCCGAGCGGCGAGGCACCATAGGCAACGCGATCGCCGGGCTTCAGATCGGTAACGCCGGCCCCGACCTCCTCGACGACGCCAGCTCCCTCGCTGCCGAGACCGCTCGGCAATTGTACCGGATACACACCGGAGCGATTGTAGATGTCGACGAAGTTGAGGCCGACCGCCGTGTGGCGAATGCGCGCCTCGCCCGGCCCGGGCTTGCCGACACTGACTTCCTCCCAGACCAGGACTTCAGGACCGCCGGTCTTGTGAAAGCGAATGGCATGCGTCATGGGCGTTGCTCCCTTATCGTTGCAGTGAAGGTCCGTGGAAAACGGATCGGCCTGTGAAATAGGAATTCGGTCGGCCCGTTACAGTACAGAGACGTAACAAGAATGTCACAGCGAACGACAAACGCCTGCCGTTCCGCCTCTGGTCGAAAGAGTTGATGACGGCACCGGCGCGTTCCGGCAGTAGCCTTTTCGCGGGGTTTGGTGGTCGCCTGCGAAGGAGAGCCGAGATGCCAGCTTATGTACAGCATCATCAGGACATCGAAATCGCGCCTGTAATTTGTCCCGCCTGCATGGGGTTCCTGCCGATGTACGTCCGCGAGGTCGAACCGCATTGGGGCCTTGCCAAGATCGACTTCGTCTATGAATGCGCGGACTGCGGCGCCGAAGTCCGGCAGACCATCCGCAAGCCGGAGCTGCGGCACTGACCGCACGATCAGCCATCGCTTAAGTATTTGCGCTGAACGGAAAAAGCGACGTTCAGCGCGGGTCAGGCCGTCCCAAACGAGGCTTGTTCTTTGCCGGGAACGCAGGCAGAACAAGCCTCAAGCAAGACCTTTGGGAGCGCCCTTTCGTGGCTGAACAGAAGGCCTCGACCTCGATCGAGGCAGTGGAGAGCGGCCTCGCCGCGCAGGGCTATATCGCGAGCCGGCAGATCGCGACCGCCGTCTATTTGTCGCAGCAGATCGAGAAACCGATCCTGGTCGAAGGGCCCGCGGGCGTCGGCAAGACCGAGCTTGCCAAGGCCATTGCTGCCTGGCGCGGCATGAAGATGATCCGCCTGCAGTGTTACGAGGGCCTCGACGAGGCCAAGGCGCTCTACGAGTGGAAATACGCAAAACAGCTTCTCTACACCCAGATCCTCAAGGACAAGCTCGGCGAAGTCCTCGGCGGCGCGCAGACGCTGCATGACGCACTCAATCAGCTCCACGATTTCGGCGACGTGTTCTTCTCCAAGGAGTTCGTCGAGCCGCGGCCGCTGCTGCAGGCGCTGGAGCAGCCGGGCGGTTGCGTGCTGCTGATCGACGAGATCGACAAGTCCGACGCTGAATTCGAATCGCTGCTGCTTGAGATCCTGTCCGACTTCCAGGTCACGATCCCGGAGCTCGGCACGGTCGCGGCGATCACGCCGCCGACGGTGATCCTCACCTCGAACAGCGAGCGTGACCTCGGCGACGCCCTGAAGCGGCGCTGCCTGCATCTGCATATCGGCTTCCCCGAGCAGCGGCTCGAAGAACGCATCGTCGAGAGCCGCGTCTCCGGTATCTCGCAGGCGCTGCGCCGGCAGATGGTCGGCTTCATCCACGAGATCCGCTCGCTCGACCTGAAGAAGCTGCCTTCGGTCAGTGAGACCATCGACTGGGCGCGCGTTCTGGTTCTACTTCAGGCCTCGGAGCTCGATACGGACATCGTCAAGGACACGCTCAATGTGCTCCTGAAGTACGAGGCCGACATCGAGGCAGCAACGCCGCAAGTTACGACCTTCATTGCCAAGGCGGCACGGTCCAACGTCTTCGGTTGACGCCGATGCGCGAGAATCTCCATCGTTTCTTTCGAGCGGCGCGCGGTGCCGGCGTGCATGTCTCGCCCGCCGAAAGCATCGATGCGATGCGCGCGGTCAACCAGGTCGGCTTTTCCGACCGGGCCATCCTGCGCGATGCGCTGCTCCTGACGCTCGCCAAGTCGCAGGACGAGAAGCTCGCCCTCGGCGACTGCTTTGATCTCTTCTTCAGCCAACCAGAGCCGCGGCAGGATCAACCCGAGGCCGACGACAACGACGACGCATCGCAGGACGCGGATCAGCCCCCCTCACCCGGCTCGGCCAGTGAAGCAGGCGAAGGTCAGGCTTCCGAAGCATTAGGCGCGCTTGCGCAGATGCTGCTGTCGCAGGATCGCAACGCGATCGCAGCCGCGATCGCCAGCGCTTCCGGTGCGGCTTCGCTGTCCGACATCCGCTATTCGACTCAGCGCGGCATCTTTTCCAGCCGCATCCTCGACGCCATGGGCCTTCAGCGCCTGCGCGACGATCTCGACGCGCTCACCGCGACCAATCCGTCGCTGGCCGAGCGTCTGCGCGGCGCGCTGGACGCGTTACGCGAAGCAGTCCGCGACACGGTCTCGCAAGGCCTTGCGCTTTATGCCCGCGAAGAGGCCGAAAACCTCCGCAACGAGATCCTGCGCAACGCGCCTCTCGCCCGCATCGAGCGGCGCCAGGTCGCGGAGATGCGCGCCCTCATCCGCCAGATCGCGCGGCGCCTGCGCGAACGCTACTCGAAGCCGCGCAAGCGTCAGCGCCGCGGCCATCTCGACGTCCGTCGCACACTGCGCCGCAACGCGGCCTGGGGCGGCGTGCCCTTCCTCACCGCGTGGAAGCGCAAGCACCGCGACCGGCCGAAGATCGTCGCAATCTGCGACGTCTCAGGCTCGGTCGCGCAGGTCTCCGATTTCTTCCTGCTCCTGATCCACTCGCTGCACGAGGTGGTCGACGACGTCCACTCCTTCGCCTTCTCCTCGCATCTGATCGAGGTCAGCGAGATCCTGGAAAAGAAGTCGCCGGAAGAGGCGATGGCCGAGATCATGTCCAAGGTCGGCTTCGGCTCATCCGACTACGGCTCTTCGCTCGTCGATTTCGAGAAGGGGTTTATGAGCACGCTGACGCCGCAGACCACGGTGATCGTGCTCGGTGACGCCCGCAGCAACAATCTCGACCCGCGCGCCGACATCCTGCGCCGCATCTCCGAACGCTCGAAGCGCGTGGTCTGGCTCAATCCCGAAGGACGGCTCGCCTGGGGCTTCGGTGATTCCGAGATGCCGCGCTACGCGACCTTCTGCACTGTCGTGCGCCAATGCGCCACCGCACAGCAGCTCGAACGCGCCGTGTCCGACATCGTGGCGACTTATCAGTAGACGGCAATCACGTCCGCCGCTGGCGTCAGGCGGCAGTCAGCTCGGCCTGGACGAGGTTGCACTCCCGAAAGTGATGCGCAATTTCGTCGAGCGCGCGCTGCTCCCATTCCTGGGCCTGCGCGAGCCAGAACGCCCGTCGCTCCGAATCCAGCGCCGCCCGCTCTCGGCAGAGGAATTCCTGACTGCGAATTGCCATCAGCCTGTTCATGCACTCACACTCCTGTCGTGTGAAGCCAATCCCCTGCGAATCAACGTAGCAGAGTCCAGTCAGAGTCCAATCGCCCTCGCTTCACGATTTCTGTGCATATCGCGACGCGCAATGGGACAGTGATGCTTCCCGTGCACTGCGGTAACTCTCGCCGCACGATCAAGCGCACATCATCAATTAGTGATCGGAGACCGGGACGATTTTCGTGCGCGAACGATCTTAACTGTTGTGGCGCAATGACGTGCGGCAATTCGTGAAGAGAGGTTCTAAACAGCTTACCGAATTCCCGACTCATTGTCGTCGCATGGTGTTCATGCGGCGCCGCTAACAGGGGCTCGCGAACTTGGACTATCGCTTGAGGCAACATGAGCAACGACATCGACTTCGATCTTTCGCCGGACCAATGGGAAGCGCTGAAAGCGCTTCGCAACCCCGTGTCGAATGGTCGCCTCTCGAAGGCCTATCTCGTCGAAGGTCTCGTCAAGCTCGGTCTCGTTGTGATCAATGACGGCGTACCCTCGATGACGCCAACCGGACGCAAGGTGCTGGTGCGCGGATCGTGCCGGCTACTGGATCTCGTGGCGTGACGAGACTGTCCGCGCGCAACAGCTCTGCATGATCGCCTGAAAAATAATCTCTTGCGTTCCCGATGACAGCGCGTCGCGGGGACGACCTCAATCCGCCAGCGTAACGATCAAAGGTCCATTTCGGGTTGCGACAACCGTGTGCTCGTACTGAACGGTAGGCGCCTCGGGGCTGCTGTAGAGCGTCCATGGATCGTCATCACCGTTCTCGGCCCACTCCGCGCCAAGCGACAGGAACGGCTCGACGGTGAACACCAGGCCATCGCTCATGATGCGGCGCTCGGAGCGATCGGGCCATGTCGCGATCTCCGTCGGCTCCTCGTGGAGCGACAAGCCGACACCGTGACTGGCTAGGTTCTTGACGAGCATGTAGCCGTTTTTCCGCGCAAACGTCCCGATGGCCTGACCGATGCCGGCAATCGGTTTGCCGGCGCCGACCTGCCGCAGGCCCGTCCACATCGCCCGCCGACCATCCCTGCAAAGACGCTCGATCGAACGGGTCACGGGCGGAACGGCGAACGAGGCTCCCGTATCGGCAAAGAAGCCGCTCTTCTCGGCCGAGACGTCGATGTTGACGAGGTCGCCACGCTCGATCCGCCGGGCACCCGGGATGCCATGAGCGATCTCTTCGTTCACGCTGATGCAGGTTGCGCCAGGAAAGGCATAGGCCAGTTCCGGCGCCGAACGCGCTCCGGCGGCCTCAAGGAGCTCTCGTCCGATCCGGTCGAGTTCCGCCGTGGTCATGCCGGGCTCGAGGGCCTTCCCCATCGCCTCAAGGGCATTGGCGACGATACGCCCGACCTCT
The DNA here is from genome assembly GCF_023073075.1 of Bradyrhizobium sp. 61. Taxonomy (NCBI): domain Bacteria; kingdom Pseudomonadati; phylum Pseudomonadota; class Alphaproteobacteria; order Hyphomicrobiales; family Nitrobacteraceae; genus Bradyrhizobium; species Bradyrhizobium sp. 61. The sequence continues at coordinate 20,915 of NZ_JADPIU010000088.1, forward strand.
TTCAGGCAGATCAGATCGTTCTCATTCGAGATTGTCATATCAAGCTCTCGCGAAAGCCGGGACATAGCTGTTGCGATGCCGACTTGCAAACGGAAGAGCGCGCACAAGAATCCCGGATTATGCGGCGCCCTGGATGACTTCCAGGACCAGGCCGCGACAATCTGGCACGGTTGTTGCTCCTTTTTGACGTCCAAGACGCGTCAAACCGGGGGAGTCCACCATGTCGACCATCACCGCGGCACCTACCGCCGAGCCGAAGCCGCTCTACACCTCGCTGTTCGTCCAGGTCCTCGCCGCGCTGGTGCTTGGCGTCATCCTGGGGATGGCCGTTCCGGACTTCGCCATCGGGCTCAAGATCCTCAGCGACGCTTTCCTGAAGCTGATCTCGATGATCGTGGCCCCGATCGTGTTCTGCGTCGTCGTGCACGGCATTGCCGGCGCCGGCGACCTCAAGAAGGTCGGCCGGGTCGGCGTCAAGGCGCTGGTCTATTTCGAGGTGATGACGACGGTCGCGCTCGTGGTCGGCCTGCTGCTCGCCTATCTCTTCGGCCCCGGCCACGGCATGAACATCGATCCCTCGACGCTCGACGCCAAGGCGCTCAACACCTATGCCGACAACGCCCACAAGCTGTCCGGCGGCGGCATCGGCGCCTTCCTGATGAACGTGATCCCCAGCACCTCGTTCGATGCGCTGTCGCGCAACGACGTGCTCCAGGTGCTGTTCTTCGCGATCCTGTTCGGTGTCGGCCTTGCGCTCGTCGGCGGTGAGAAGGGCGCGCTGGTCACATCGATCATCGACGCGGCCTCCACCGTGCTGTTTCGGGTCATGGGGCTGATCGTGCGGGTCGCGCCGCTCGGCGTGCTCGGCGCGGTCGCCTATACCGTCGGCAAATACGGTGTCGGCTCGCTGAAGCAGCTCGTTTCGCTGGTGATGCTGTTCTACGTCTCGGTCGGCATCTTCGTGCTGGGCGTGCTCGGCGGCGTGATGGCGCTCGCCGGAATTAGCATCCTCAAATTCCTCTCCTACTTGCGCGAAGAGTTGACCATCGTGCTCGCGACCGCGTCCTCCGATGCCGTGCTGCCGCAGATCATGAAGAAACTGGAGCGGATGGGCGTGAAGGATTCCGTGGTCGGCCTCGTCATCCCGACCGGCTATTCCTTCAACCTCGACGCTTTCTCGATTTACCTGACGCTTGCCGTCGTCTTCATCGCGCAGGCGACCAACACGCCGCTGTCCTTCGGCGATCTCCTGCTGGTGCTCGGCGTCTCGCTGATCACGTCGAAGGGCGCGCACGGCGTGCCGGGCTCGGCGATCGTGATCCTGGCCGCGACGCTCAACGCGGTGCCGAGCATTCCCGCCATCGGCCTCGTGCTGGTGTTGTCGGTCGATTGGTTCATCGGCATGGCCCGCGCCCTCGGCAACCTCGTCGGCAATTGCGTGGCGACTGTGGTGGTGGCCGCCTGGGAGGGTGACCTCGACCGCGCCAAGGCGGCCAAGGTGCTGGAGGGCGGCGAACTGGTGGACGTGACCGCGGGATAGGCCGCGGATCAATCATTCCACTGGAGGAGTGGCGTTCCATACGCCCTCCTCCAGACCGACAGGAAGCGCGGAAACCAGGAGTGCGCCACGGCGCCCTTGTAGGCCCAGGTGCGATACTTCAGGCCCTGCTCCGAGATCAGCTCCTGATAGCCGCCATGGACCTCGGTCGCGGTCCGAATGTCCTTCAATATCCCCTGCGCGCAAGCCCGATAGGTATCGCTCCCTGAGGCTTCATCAAAATCCAGCATCCGATCCGCGAATTCAACATTGAATGTCGGCCACGACGAACGCCCCTGATAGGCCGGCGCCGCGATCTTGTGGATCATCTTGTTCCGTGGATTATCCGCGGACACCAGGAAGTGGAACGTGCTGGGGATGCGAAAGCGCGGCTCGGCGATGATCAGATCCGTCGTAGCCGCAAACAGCGCCCGCTCGCTAGCATTGTTCATGTCCCAGAAGCCGCGATGCACGCTGACGAAATCCAGGGCCACCAAGGACACCGGTGCGCCCGCCGGGCCGTCAAGCGAATGCCTGATATAGCCGTCCTTGCCGAACAAACGGAGCAGATCTCTCTTGTACTGCGCAAGGTCGCGACCGAGCAGCCGCTTCAGTTCGTTCTCGTCGACGATCCCGAGCTGCACGCCCCACACAAACGTCGTGTAAACGCAGGCGTTGGTGACGAAGCGCCTCCGCTCGGCCCTCGTATCCGTTGCCGCAGAGCGAGGCCCGCCGGCATCGCACAGCAGATATCTGGTGCCATCAGTGTCAAATGGCTCCAGTTCGCTCGCAAGCCGGAGGATCGCTCGCTTCAGGTCTGCGCCATACTCGGCCAGCAACAGGCGGCCAGCATGTGCGCATTGCGACATCGCCAGATAGGAAGACGCTCTCTCGTCGGCACCTATCATCTGCTGGAGACCGGCGAGAATGCCGAGCAGCGTGTCCGAGGGCCGCGAGAAATAATTCACGCCGAGGTACCGCCCACGTCCCGCAGGGACGATGGTCGTCGTGACCACGTCGGCGCGAACCGCCTCCAGCAGGAGGCGAACGCTCTTTTCGAGCAGGCGCGCCCGGCGCACTGCGTCCTGCGAATCCATGATGGTTTCGGGATCGAGAACGTCGGGATAAAACCAGGCGAAGTCGCGCGGGTAATAGGCGGAGGCGTGCGGCGCTCCCGTGACGAGGAAGGCCTCGGTCACCGAAAAGGCACTGTCCATCGAGTGCCGGTAGAGGTCCTCGATGTCCGACAACGCATGATGCGATTGTCTCAGGAAGCGATCACCGAGAAAATTGACCGCCTGAAGCGCGTTGGCGACGAAGGTCGCAGCCATCCCCTGGTAGAACCGGTTCTCACGATGTGATGGAAAAGAGATGTCGCTGTTCATATGCGTCAATCGGCTGATGTCTCGTGACCCCGTGATGGCGGCCACCATTTTAAACATGACTGATTCGTATCTCTACCCGGTGACTTGCGGGCTTCAGGCAATCACTTCGCGCCGGCGCGGCCCTCCCGCGGCCTGAAATTCTCGATCACCCGCAGCAGCACGCGCGCGCCGGCGTCGGCATCGGCGAGCTCGACGTGCTCGTCCGGGTGGTGGCTGATGCCGCCGCGACAGCGGACGAAGATCATGCCGACATCGGCGATATCGATCATCGCCATGCCGTCGTGCCCTGCCCCGCTCGGCAGCTCGAACACCGACGCGCCTTCGGCGGCGATCGCCCGCGCGATCTGATCCTTCAGCCAGGGTGCGCAAGGCGCGGTGCGGTTCTCGTGCGTGACGTCGAGCTGAAGCGCCAATTGCCGGCGTTTGGCGATGGCCTCGATTTGCCGGACGACGTCGGCGACCGCGCGCTTGCGATGCATGTCGGTCGGTGCCCGCATGTCGATGGTGAACGACACTTCGCCCGGGATGACATTGGTCGCGCCGGGCCTCGCCTGGATATAGCCGACGGTGCCGACCAGCCCGCCCGCGTCGGTGCGGCAAAACTGCTCGATCGCGCCGATGCATTCGGCCGCGCCGGCGAGCGCATCACGGCGCAACGCCATCGGCACGGTGCCGGCATGACCGGCCATGCCGGTCAGCCGCGCAGCGAGCCGTGTCGCGCCCGCAATCGCAGTGACGACCCCGACGGGCAGGTTCCGGGCTTCCAGCACCGGGCCCTGCTCGATGTGCAATTCGAGATAGGCGAGCAGCTCGCGCCGGGCCCGCGCGGCCGCGCCGATGTGATCGGGATCGAGGCCGAACGCGACGAGCGCATCGCGCATCGACACGCCGTCGCGGTCGCGCGTGTTCAGGACACTCTCGTCGAAGGTGCCCGCCACCGCCCGGCTTCCGAGCAGCGTCGAAGCGAAACGTACCCCCTCTTCATCGGCAAAGCCGATCACCTCGATCGCGAACGGCAGGCGCTTGCCGCGGCGGTTGAGATCGGCGACGCAGGCAATCGCCGTGGTCACCCCCAGCGGCCCGTCCCATTTCCCGGCATCGCGCACCGTGTCGTAGTGCGAGCCGAGCATCAGGCAGGGCGCCCCCAACTGCTCGCCTTCGTAGCGTCCGCAGACATTCCCGATCGCATCGAGATGCGCGTTCATGCCGGCTTCGCGCATCCAGCCCAGGATGAGGTCAGCGGCCTTGCGCAGCTCGTTGGTGAGGAAGATGCGGGTGAGCTTGTCGCCGTCTTCCGAGATCGCGGCGAGCTCGTTGATCCCCCGCACGATCTCCTCGCCGAGCGATGCATTCTGAACGGGGTTACTAGCAATCATCTCGGCGAGATTCCCATCTCTTGGGACCGCGGCGGCGGTCCTGGCGGCGATCGATACAAGTTCGGTGCCAGCAAAAAAGTCACGACCGCGGTCCCGATCCGCGCGTGGGTAGCATGAATGCGGGTTGCCGGCAGTTCGTAGCTCCCGCCATGCACACACGCGAGCTGGCCTGGCTGCTCAACTCCATTGCATACAACTTCTATATTTTGCTCAAAAATTAATCTGACGGTTTACTCGGCAGGATTCTGAAAATTTATAAAAACGATACTTTTCAATGGCTTCAAATCAATTGATCACTCCGTGGCCTCTGGCACGAAGCTTGCGACATCTTATCCCCAGGCTCCGCCAGACCGGCGCGGCCGCGAGATTAAGGCGGGACATCCGCCAAGGGGAGCGAGCAATGGATTTCGGCAAGATTTCACGACGTCATTTGTTGCAGGGCGGCGCGGCGCTGACCCTCGGTGCGGCAGCGGGCGTCCGTCCCGCCTTCGCGGCCGATACCACCATCGGCTTCATCTATGTCGGCTCGCGCGACGACTACGGCTACAACCAGGCGCATGCGCAGGGCGCGGCGGCACTGAAGAAAATTCCGGGGCTGAAGGTCGTCGAGGAAGAGAAGGTGCCGGAGACCGACGCGGTCGAGAAGACGATCGAGTCCATGATCAACCTCGACGGCGCCACCCTGCTCTTCCCAACCTCGTTCGGCTACTACAACCCGCACATGATCAAGATGGCCACCAAGTTCCCGAAGCTGCGCTTCGAGCACTGCGGCGGCCTGTGGAGCGACAAGGATCCAAAGAACGCCGGCAGCTATTTTGGCTATATCGACGAGGCCCAGTACATTTCGGGCATCGTCGCCGGCTACACCTCCAAGAGCGGCAAGCTCGGCTTCGTTGCCGCCAAGCCGATCCCGCAGGTGCTGCGCAACATCAACGCCTTCGCGCTCGGCGCCAGGCTCGCCAATCCCAAGGCCACCACGCAGGTCATTTTCACTGGCGATTGGTCGATGCCGGTCAAGGAGGCCGAAGCCACCAACAGCCTGATCGATCAGGGCGTCGACGTGCTCACCTGCCACGTCGACGGCCCGAAGACCATGGTCGAGAACGCGGCGCGCCGCGGCGCCTTCGTCTGTGGCTATCACACCAACCAGTCGCCGCTGGCGCCGAAGGCGTATCTCACCGGCGCCGAGTGGAATTGGGAAGCGCTCTATCCGAAGTTCGTCAAGATGATCGCCGCCGGCGAAAGCATCCCGAACTTCTATCGCGGCGGACTCAAGGAAGAGATCGTCAAGACCTCGCCCTACGGTGAGGCAGTCTCCGCCGAGGCGCGCAAGCACGCCGACGAGGTCAAGGCCAAATTCCTGTCGGCGGAGGGCTACGCCATCTTCAAGGGCGGGCTGCTCGACAACAAGGGCAAGACGGTGATCGCGGCCGGCACCGATCGCGGCCAGAAGGATCCTGAGCTGGAGAAGATGGACTACCTGGTCGACGGTGTGATCGGAGCGACTTCGTGACAACGGAAGCCGCGGATTCCACTGAAGCGGCCGGGACAATCGCCCCGGCCGCCGGTCCCGGCTTTCTTCAGCGCCACGGCGCGACCATCGAATACGTCCTGATCCCGGGCGCGGCGCTGGCCGGCGCGCTCGTGATCTTCGGCATCTTCGTCGCGATGTTCGGCAAGAACCCGCTCGATCTCTATTTTTATATGTACTACGGCGCTTTCGGCACCTGGTTCTCCTGGCAGAATACGTTGACGCGTGCTGCGCCGCTGATCCTCACCGCGCTCTGCACCGCACTGCCGGCACAGCTCGGCATGGTCATCATCGGCGGCGAAGGCGCGCTCCTGATCGGCGCGCTGTCGGCGACCAGCGCCGCGCTGGCGCTTCAGGGCACGCCGCCGCTCGTCGTGCAAATTGCCATGGTCATCGGCGGCGTGATCGGCGGCGGTCTGTGGATCATGTTGTCGGGCGGCTTGCGCCAGTATCGCGGCGTCAACGAGACCATCTCGAGCCTGCTGCTCGTCTACATCGCGCTCGCGATCCTCAACCATCTTGTTGAGGGGCTGATGCGCGATCCCGCCAGCCTCAACAAGCCGTCGACGCGCGAGATCGGCGCCGCCAACATGATCGGCAGCATTCCCGGCACCGACGTGCATTGGGGCCTCGTCTTCGGCCTGATCGCCGCGATCGCTGCCTACGTCCTGATCTATCACACCGTGTTCGGCTTCGCCGCGCGCGTCGCCGGCGGCAACATCCGCGCCGCAAAGATCGTCGGTCTCGGCGTCAGCAAGTTGATCCTGACCATCTGCTTCCTCGCCGGCGGCGCCGCGGGCCTTGCCGGCATGATCGAGGTCGCCGCCGTGCAGGGACGCACCAACGCCAACCTTGCGGCGGGCTACGGCTTCACCGGCATTCTCGTCGCCTTCCTCGCCCGGCAGAATCCGCTCGCGATCATTCCTGTCGCGATCCTGCTCGGCGGCATCAGCGCCAGCGGCGGCCTGCTGCAGCGCCGCCTCGGATTGCCCGACGCATCCGTTCTGGTGCTTCAGGGCATCATCTTCGTCTTCGTGCTGGCCAGCGATGCACTTTACGGCCGCATTGGATTTTTGAAGGGAAAATCCTGAAATGGCAGACGGATCGATCGGCCTCTGGACAGTCCCGCTTGCCGTGCTCGGCGGCGCCATTCGTGTCTCGACGCCGTTCCTGTTCGTGAGCCTGGGAGAATGCATCACCGAGCGCTCCGGCCGCATCAATCTCGGCCTTGAGGGCACGCTGGTGATGGGCGCGATGAGCGCCTACGGCATCTCCTATCTCACGGGCTCGCCCTGGCTTGGCGTGCTCGCCGCCGGCATCACGGGTGCACTGCTGGGCGCATTGCACGCCGGTATCTGCTCGCTGCCGCGCGTCAACGATATCGCGGTCGGCATCGCGCTGATGCTGTTCGGCACCGGCCTTGCCTTCTATCTCGGTAAGCCGCTGATCGAGCCCACCGCGCCGCGCCTGCCCGCGATCGATTTTGGCTGGTGGAGCGACGTCCCGCAGGTTCGCGCCGCGCTACGCGTCAACGTCCTGTTCCTGATCGGCGTCGCGCTCGCGCCAATCCTCTATTGGGCCTTCCGCACCACGCGCTGGGGCCTTTTGATCCGCACCGCCGGCGAGAGCTCCGACGCAGCGCGCGCGATGGGCCATTCCGTGTTGCTGATCCGCCTGCGCGCGACCATGGTCGGCGGCTTCCTTGCCGGCATCGGCGGCTCGTTCCTGTCGCTGTTCTATCCCGGAAGCTGGAACGAGGGCCTGTCCTCCGGCCAGGGCATCACGGCCGTGGCCCTCGTGATCTTCGCGCGCTGGGATCCCCTGCTCTGCCTGTGGGCCTCGCTCGCCTTCGGCGGTGCCGCGGCCCTGGGCCCTGCACTGCAATCGGTCGGCGTCACCTCCGGCTACCACCTCTTCAACGCCGCCCCCTACATCCTGACGCTGGCGATCATGATCATCACCTGCTCGCCGAAACGCACGCTGACCGGAGCCCCGGCCGAATTGTCGATCACCCGCTAGAGAGCGAAATCATGCCCGAGCGCTATCTCAAGTCCGAGCCCTACGCCTGGCCTTACAATGGCGATCTCCGTCCCGAAAACACCGCGCTCATCATCATCGACATGCAGACCGATTTCTGCGGCATCGGCGGCTATGTCGACAAGATGGGCTACGACCTCTCGCTGACGCGGGCGCCGATCGAGCCGATCAAGAAGTTGCTCGCAGCGATGCGCGCGCAAGGCTTCCACATCATCCATACGCGCGAAGGCCACCGCCCCGATCTCTCCGACCTTCCCGCCAACAAGCGCTGGCGCTCGCGCCAGATCGGCGCCGGCATCGGCGATCCCGGCCCTTGCGGGCGTATCCTCGTTCGCGGCGAGCCGGGCTGGGACATCATCGAGGAGCTGGCGCCGCTGCCGGGCGAGCCGATCATCGACAAGCCCGGCAAGGGCTCGTTCTGCGCCACCGACCTGGAGTTGATCCTGCGCGTGCGCGGCATCGAGAACATCGTGCTGACGGGCATCACGACCGACGTGTGCGTCCACACCACCATGCGCGAGGCCAACGACCGCGGCTTCGAATGCGTCCTGCTGCACGATTGCTGCGGCGCGACCGACAAGAGCAATCACGACCATGCACTGAAGATGATCAAGATGCAGGGCGGCGTGTTCGGCGCGGTCTCGACGTCGGACGCCTTCATCGGAGCTATTTCGTGATCATCGGCGAAACGCCGCCGCCAGCAGGCGCCTTCGGCGTCGACGCCATCGCAATGACCATGCGCTTCGGCGACTTCCTCGCGCTCGACAATGTCGAGCTGAAGGTGCGGCCGGGCTCGTTCCACGCGCTGCTCGGCGAGAACGGCGCCGGCAAGTCGACGCTCGTCAAATGCATCATGGGCTATTACCACGCGACCGAAGGCGACATCCTCGTCGGCGGCCGCGAGCAGGCGATCGCAAATCCAAAGGACGCCCACGCGCTCGGCCTCGGCATGGTCTACCAGCATTTTACCCTGGTGCCGGCCATGACGGTCGCCGAAAACCTCGTGCTGGCCCGCGACGATGTGCCAGCCGTGGTGAACTGGTCGAAGGAGATGAAGGAGCTCGAGGCTTTTCTGGCGCGGATGCCGTTCAAGGTGCCGCTCGGCGCCAAGGTCTCCGACATCTCCGCCGGGGAGCGGCAGAAATGCGAGATCCTCAAGCAGCTCTATCTGAAGCGCCGCTTCCTGATCCTGGACGAGCCGACCTCGGTGCTGACGCCGGCGGAGGCCGACGAAGTTCTTGGCATGCTCCGCGACATGGTCGTCAAGGGCGAGCTGACGATCCTGATGATCACGCACAAATTCCGCGAGGTCATGGCCTTCGCCGACGACGTCACGATCCTGCGCCGCGGCAAGCTCGCAGGTGCCGGCAAGGTTTCCGAACTCACACCGGATGCGATGGCGCGAACCATGATCGGCGCCGAAGAGCTGACCGTGCAGCCGCCGCGCACCGGCGAAGCTGGCAATGCGCGTTTGGAGTTGGAAAAGCTCCGCGCGCTCGACGATGCCGGCGCCATCGCCGTGCACGACGTCTCACTCACGGTCCGCGCCGGTGAGATCGTGGGCATTGCCGGCGTCTCCGGCAATGGCCAGCGCCAGCTGGTCGAGGTATTGGCCGGCCAGCGCGAGCCGGAGGGCGGTGAAATTCGCGTCGCGGGCGATTCCTATCACGCCAGCCGCGAGGAGATGTGCCGCCACAAGATGTCGCTCTTGCCCGAGGAGCCGCTCAAGAACGCCTGTGTCGGCGGCATGAGCGTCGCCGACAACATCGCCTTCCGCGAATTCGACCGCGCGCCCTTCGCCAGCGGCGGCTGGTGGCTCAACCGTGGCGCCTTCCGGGACGATGCGAAGAAGAAGATCGCCCAGTACAAGATCAAGACCCGCACCCCGGACACGCCAATCTCGGCGCTGTCAGGCGGCAACGTCCAGCGCGCCGTGCTGGCACGCGAGCTTGGCGGCAACGTCGAGGTGCTGATCGCGGCCAATCCCTGCTTCGGCCTCGACTTCGCGGCGGTGGCGCAGATCCACGCCGAGATCATGGCCGCCCGCAACCGTGGCGCCGCCGTGCTGCTCGTCAGCGAGGATCTCGACGAATTGCTCGAACTCTCCGATCGGCTGGTGGTGATGTTCCACGGCGAATTCGTGTATGAAGCACGAACCAGCGAAGCCGATCTGACCGTGGTCGGCCGGCATATGGCGGGGCATTGACCAGGGACGAGCGATGAGCGGCGGATCCGAGCGCGACGAACACTTCCTCCGCCTGTCCTTTACGGTCGCCCGCCGCTCGCTCACCCATGGCAACCATCCGTTCGGCTGCGTCGTCGTCGATGCCGATGGTAAGGTGCTGATCGAGACCGAGAACGGCTACATGCCCGACCACGACGGCACTGCGCATGCCGAGCGCCTGGCGGCCACGCAGGCCTGCCGTACGCTCAGCCGCGAGGTGCTGGCGACATCCACGCTCTATTCCTCCGCCGAACCCTGCGCGATGTGTGCCGGCGCGATCTACTGGGCCGGCATCGGCCGTGTGGTCTATGGCCTCAGCGAGCACCGGCTGCGCGGCGTCACCGGCAACCATCCCGAGAACCCCACGCTCGATTTGCCCTGCCGCGAGGTCTTAGCCAGCGGCCAGCGGCCGACGGAGGTTGTGGGGCCGCTGCTCGAGGACGAAGCTGAGGCGCTGCACGACGGCGTGTGGGCGAAGTAGCGAACTCCAAGAACTCGCCTGCGTAGGGTGGGCAAAGCGAAGCGTGCCCACCAATCCCAACCGCTCGGAGAGATGGTGGGCACGGCGCGTTGCGCCTTTGCCCACCCTACGCTCTCACAAACGCCGATGGAGCCGCGCGGACATGCGCGGCGCCATCGTTGTAGCTTGGAGACATTCAGTCGATCAGAACTTCACAGTGACGCCACCGTACACCGTGGACTCGGTGCAGCTGTTGGTGCTCTGGCCGGTCGCGGCGACCGTGCAGACGCCGGGCATGGCGTTGTGGTCGAGGCCGAACTTGTTCTGCCAGTAGCGATAGGCAACCCAGAGATCGACGAAGTGCGAGTACTTGTCACCCCAGGCTGCCTTCGAAGCGTCGAAGGTCAGACGGATCGGTTCGCTGTTCAACTCGACCTTGGAAGCAGTAGAGAACCGGCCAGGGCCGGAGAGCGCGGGAAGGCCGTTCGAGTCGCCCTTCGCTCCATACCAGCCGGCGCGGCCGCTGATCGACCAGAACTGCATGTTCGGCGGCAGGAAACCGAGGTCCATGTAGTAGTTGATTTCGACGGCCCAGGTCGGGTTGTAGCTGACATTGCCATCGGAATTACAGCTCACACCCGGGAGGGGGCCAGCAAAACCGCTGCCGCACTGAGTGAAGGCGTTGTGGTTGGAGAACTCCCAGTACATCAAGGGCGCGACGTTGATGTAGCCCTTGTAAGGAAGATCGAAGGCGAACTGGAGACCGGCAACGACGTCCCGCTTCGCGGGCGCCAAGAAGGTGTTCTCGGAATTGCCATCCATACCGACTTCAAACGAGATGTTCTGCAGCGGCCCCGTGGTGAAGGCCTTGGTGTTGAAGAGCTGGTTCCAGCCGAAGGTCGAGCGGAACAGGCCGTAGATCTCGGTCGCGCCGGCGCAGTCGGCTGCACCGAAGGAGGAAGACAGACCAGGTGCGATACAGGGCGAAGCAGGGTCGTTATGGCCCGACTTGAACATCGAGATGGTGAAGAAGTTGGTGCCGTAGGCCCAGAGGTCGAAGTGCGTGAACGAATAGACCTGCTTGGCGGTCGTACCGTTGATGCTGCCGTTCGGATTGACGCTCCACATGCCGGGGTCAGTGCCCTTGGGCATCCAGGAGAACGTGACGCGGTTGTCGATCACCAGGAAGAACGGGACGTCCGACGCTTTCTTGGCAGCCTTGACCGGCAGGTCCGCTGCCTGAGCCAGGCCACTGGTAGCGAGTGTAGCAATCGACAGCGCCGCCGCTGCGATTGCCTTGAAACCAAACGACATCCTGAATACCCCCAAGTTTGGACACGTAAAAATGAACGCCCCTTGGGTGCGACACTTGCGCCGATCTCCCGGAGTGAGAAGCCTCAACTTTTTTCAAGGCATGCCGCTTGTTTCGGCAGGAGGCGGCCTTTCGACCTGGGAATTCGAGGATTTTTTCCGTTTCGCTGTTGCGTGCGCGCGGTGACGCGATGCCGAACATTCCCGTTTGATTTCATTTGTCTTTTGTGGCGGCGCAAGAATGCAGACACAATTGACGACAGCGACCGTTGGCCCGGTCGGGATTTGCATAGGCGCGCCGGCGTGACTTTGCTCAACTTCACGTCAGGCCTGCACAGCGGGTTCCGATTTGGTTTGAGCCGTCACAAATTTGCAACAGGCGTCTCTCGCAGGAGGCAGCCGCAACGGCTCTCCCGAATGTCGGTTGGAGACGATCATCGACTGACAAGGCCGCGACTCGCGACACAGACCGCCTGCCGAAGCGTTGAGCAAGGGATGACGCTTTTTCACATCTTACGCGACGGTTTAAACTAGCTCACAATTGAGGCACTTCACCCCGTGCCAGCGCATCGGCGAATGTTAGACCAGACGTCCAACGACCTGCATTCCGGCGAGCCCCCTCTGCTTCAGACGATCGGGCTCACCAAGCGCTATGGTGATTTCCTCGCCAACGACTCCATCAGCATCGAGATCCAGCCGAAACAGATCCATGCCCTGCTCGGCGAGAACGGCGCCGGCAAGTCGACGCTGGTCAAAGCGATCTACGGGCTGATCCAGCCCAGCGCCGGCGAGATCCGCTGGCAGGGCCACCCCATCGTGCTGTCGGGTCCGTCAGAGGCGCGCAGCCGCGGCATCGGCATGGTGTTCCAGCATTTCTCGCTGTTCGACAATCTCACCGTTGCCGAGAACGTCGCGCTCGGCCTCGACGGCAGGGAATCCTTCAAGGACATGTCGGCGCGGCTGGAGCAGGTGTCGAAGTCCTATGGACTGCCGCTCGATCCCAGGCGCGAGGTCTGGCAATTGTCGGTCGGCGAGCGCCAGCGCATCGAGATCGTCCGCGCGCTGATGCAGGATCCGAAATTCCTGATCCTGGACGAGCCCACTGCCGTGCTGACACCGCAGGAGGCCGACCAGCTCGTCATCGTGCTGGAACGCCTCAAGGCCGAAGGCCGCGCCATCCTCTACATCAGCCACAAGCTCGACGAAGTGAAGCGCCTCTGCGACACCGCCACGATCCTGCGCGGCGGCAAGAAGGTCGAGACCTGCAATCCCCGACTCGAGACCGCGGCCTCACTCGCGCGGATGATGGTCGGCGGCGAGATCAGGGAGGTGAAGGCACCGGCAGGCCGGAAGACCACCGTGCCGCGACTCGTCGTCAACGACCTTTCACTCGCGCCGAGCGAGGCGCATGGCGTGCGGCTCGAGCACATCTCGTTCGAGCTGAAGGGCGGCGAGATCCTCGGCATCGCCGGCGTCGCCGGCAACGGCCAGGACGAGTTGTTCGCCGCGCTCTCCGGCGAGCGCCTGTCGAACGACCCCGGCACCGTCGTGATCGAAGGCATCGCCGCCGGCCACCTCTCGATCACCCGGCGCCGCAAGCTGGGCGCGGCCTTCGTCCCGGAGGAACGGCTCGGCCACGGCACCGCGCCGCGCATGAAGCTGTCGGAGAACGCGCTACTGACCGGGCACGCCGCCAGCGGCATGGTCCATCACGGCTTCATCGACACCGCGGCGACACTAAAGACCGTGGACCGCGCCACCGAAACGTTCGACGTGCGCAAGGCCAAGCGGGATCCGGAAGCGGCGAGCCTGTCCGGCGGCAATCTGCAGAAGTTCATCGTCGGCCGCGAGATCCTGCGCAACCCCGCGGTGCTGGTGGTGAGCCAGCCGACCTGGGGCGTCGATGCCGGCGCCGCCGCCGTGATCCGCCAGGCGCTGCTTGATCTCGCAACCGCGGGCGCCGCCGTGCTCGTCACCAGCCAGGATCTCGACGAGCTCGCGGAGATCGCCGATCGGATCGCCGTGATGTTCCACGGCCGGCTCTCGGCGCCGCTTGCAACAAGCGAAGCCACGCGCGAAAAACTCGGGCTGTTGATGGGGGGCAGCAGCCTGGAGCCGAAGGAGGCCGCGCATGCAGTTGGTGCTTGAGAAGCGCGTCGAGCGCTCCAACACGATCGCGCTGGTCTCGCCGCTGATCGCGATCGGGCTGACGATCGCCACCATGACCATCCTGTTCGCGATCCTCGGCAAGAATCCGCTGCTCGCTCTGCATGCCTATTTCATCGCGCCGTTGACCGACGGCTATTCGCTGCAGGAGATCGCGGTGAAGGCCACGCCTCTGGTGATGATCGCGATCGGACTGTCGCTTTGCTATCTCGCCAATGCCTGGAACATCGGCGCCGAAGGGCAATTCCTGATCGGCGCGGTGGCCGGAAGCTGGATCGCGGTGAAGACGCAGGGCACCGATGCCGGCGCCTGGGTGCTTCCGGTCATGCTCGTGCTCGCCGCCGCAGCAGGCGCGCTCTATGCGCTGATCCCGGCGATCTGCAAGGTGAAGTTCGGCGCCAGCGAAATCCTGACCAGCCTGATGCTGGTCTATGTCGCCGACCTCTTCCTCGACTATCTCGTGCGCGGCCCCTGGCGCGATCCGCACGGCTTCAACTTCCCGACCACCGCGGAGTTCGATCCGGTCGCAACGGTGCCGCTGCTGATCGAAGGCGGCCGGCTGCATCTCGGCTCGATCATCGCCCTGCTCGTCGTCGCGGCAGCCGCGATCCTGCTCGGCCGCACCATCAAGGGCTTTGAGATTCGCGTGGTCGGCGCGGCGCCGCGCGCCGCACGGTTCGGCGGCTTCAACGCCAACCAGTTGGTCATCCTGACTTTCGCTGTGTCGGGAGCGCTCGCCGGGCTCGCCGGCATCATCGAGGTCGCGGGTCCGGTCGGGCATCTCCAGCCCGGCATCTCGCCAGGCTACGGCTTCACCGCGATCATCGTCGCCTTCCTCGGTCGGCTGAACCCGCTTGGAATACTAATTGCAGGCCTTTTTCTCGCATTGACCTTTATCGGCGGCGAGCAGGCGCAGATCGCGATGAAGATCCCGTTGGACGTCACCAAGGTCTTCCAGGGCATCCTGCTGTTCTACGTCCTCGCCTGCGATTCGCTCATTCTCTATCGCTTCAAGCTGGTTTTCCCGAACCGACAGGTGGCCCGTGGAACTGGTTGAAGCCATCATCCTCGCGGTGCTCGCCGCATCCACGCCGCTCCTGATCGCGGCGACCGGCGAGCTCGTGACCGAGCGCTCCGGCGTGCTCAATCTCGGCGTCGAGGGCATGATGATCGTCGGCGCGGCCTGCGGTTTTGCCGGTGCGTGGCTTACCGGCTCGATCTTCATCGGCGCGCTGTTCGGCATCGTCGCGGGCACGCTGATGTCGCTGGTGTTCGCGCTGATGACGCTCGGGCTCGCCGTCAACCAGGTTGCGACGGGTCTCGCGCTGACCATCCTCGGCGTCGGCCTGTCCGGCCTGATCGGCGCCGGCTTCGTCGGCGAGCGCATCACGCCCGCGATGCACCTCTATATTCCCGGCCTCACGGACATGCCGCTGATTGGCCGGGTGTTGTTCGGCGAGGACGCCTTTGTCTATTTCTCCATCGCACTCGTCATCGGCGTCTGGTGGTTCCTGTACCGCACGCGGGCGGGTTTGATCCTCCGCGCCTGCGGCGACAATCATGTCTCCGCGCATGCGCTCGGCTATCCCGTGCTGCGCATCCGCACCTTCGCCGTGATGTTCGGCGGCGCCTGCGCAGGACTTGCCGGCGCCTATCTGCCGCTCGCCTACACGCCGTTCTTCATTCCCGGCATGACCGCGGGCCGCGGCTGGATCGCGCTGGCACTGGTCGTGTTTTCGTCCTGGCGGCCGGGCCGGCTCGTGGTCGGCGCCTACCTGTTCGGCGCGGTGACGATCCTGCAACTGCACGCGCAGGGCTGGGGCGTCGGCATTCCCTCGCAGTTCATGTCGGCGCTGCCTTACCTCGCAACCGTCATCGTTCTGGTCCTGCTCTCACGCGCGCGCACCGGCGGCTCGACCGCGCCGGCCGCACTCGGCACCGTGTTCGTGCCCGACCGCTAGTTTCATTTCCGCGGCGTGCGCGATGGGGCGCGTACGTTGCGGATCGTGGCTGTCCCCTGATGTTTGGAGATTGATGATGAGGAAATCACTTCTTGCGCTGGCTGCCGGGCTTTTGCTTGCCGGAAGCGTCAGCGCAGCCTCCGCCGCCGACAAGCTGAAAGTCGGCTTCATCTATCTGGGTCCGATCGGAGACTTGGGCTGGACCTACCAGCACGACCTCGCGCGCCAGGCCCTGGTGAAGGAGCTGGGCGACAAGATCGAGACCACCTATCTCGAGAACGTGCCCGAAGGTCCCGACGCCGAGCGCTCCATCGAGCAGCTCGTCCGCGCCGGCAACAAGCTGATCTTCACGACCTCGTTCGGCTACATGGACCCGACGCTGAAGGTCGCCAAGAAATATCCGAACGTGCATTTCGAGCACGCCACCGGCTACAAGCGCAACCCGAACATGTCGACCTACTCGGCCAAATGGTGGCAGGGCCGTTACATCCAGGGCCTGATCGCGGCCAAGATGTCGAAGTCCGGGGTGCTCGGCTATATCGGCTCGTTCCCGATTCCGGAGGTCGTCTCCGGCATCAACGCGACGATCCTCGCGGCGCAGACCATCAATCCGAACATCAAGGTCAAGATCATCTGGGCCAACACCTGGTTCGACCCGGGCAAGGAGGCCGACGCCGCCAAGGCGCTGATCGACCAGGGCGCCGACATCATCATGCAGCACACGGATTCGCCTGCTGCGATGCAGATTGCCAGCGAACGCGGCAAGCTCGCCTTCGGCCAGGATTCCGAGATGATCAAGTTCGGGCCAAAGACCCAGCTCACCTCGATCCTGGACACCTGGGGCCCTTACTACATCGAACGCGTCAAGGCCGAGCTCGCCGGCACCTGGAAGTCCGAGGACAGCTGGGGCGGCCTCGACAGCCATATGTTCGCGATGGCGCCCTACACCAACATGCCTGACGACGTGAGGAAGATGGCCGAGGATGCCCAGGCCGCAATCACAGCGGGCAAGCTGCATCCGTTCAAGTGCCCGGTCATTGGGCAGGACGGCAAGCCGGTCGAGTGCAAAGGTGGCGATCACCTCGATGACGGCCAGATCCTCGGCATGAATTTCTACGTCAAGGGCATCGACGACAAGCTTCCGGGCAAGTAGCACGCTTCTTGCATTTCCTAGATCACCTGCTCCTCCCGGAGGAGGTTCGGAGGGGGTGGCCAGAAGCACCCGGCACTTGTGGTCGCCCCCTCTTTCTTTTTTGCCCGGATTATCCCGCCTGCATCGCCCGCGCTGCGGAACTGTGGCGGCGGATGAGATCGGGAACATCCAGTCCCGGGATCGCGCCGTCGATCACGGCCCATTGTCCCCCCACCATCACCCGGTCGGCCCGATGCGCCCCGCACAGCACCAGCGCGGCCAGCGGATCGCCGTGACCGGAGAAGCGCAGCTCGTCGAGCCTGAACAGGGCGAGATCGGCCGCCTTGCCGACGGCGATCTCGCCCAGTTCCGGCCGGCCGACGCAGGCCGCCGAGCCCTTGGTGGCCCAGCGCAGCGCATCCTTGTGGCTGACCTTGGCCACTCCGTAGCGCGCCCGCTGCAGCAGAAACGCCGCCCGCACCTCCTGCATCAAATTCGATCCGTCGTTCGAGGCCGAACCGTCGACGCCGATGCCGATGCCGACACCGGCCTCCTCCATCTCGCACACCGGGCAGCAGCCCGACGCCAGAATTTGATTGCTGCATGCGCAATGGCTGATGGTGGTCTTGGCCTTGCCGAGCCGCTTCATCTCCTCCGCATTGAAGAAGATTCCATGGGCGAGCCAGGTCCGCGCATTGAGCCATCCGCATTGCTCGAGATAGTCGAGCGGACGGCAGCCATACATCTGCTGGCAGAATTTGTTCTCGTCCTCGGTCTCGGCGAGATGGGTGTGCAGACGGACGTCGAGCTTGGCGGCGAGATCGGCGGTGGCGCGCATCAGCGACGTCGTGACCGAGAACGGCGAGCAAGGCGCCAGCGCGATCTGCACCATCGCATCCGCGCCACGCTGGTGATGCTTTGCAACCACCCGCGCGCTGTCGGCGAGGATCGTGTCCTCGTCCTGTACGACGCTGTCAGGCGGCAGGCCGCCGTCGCGCTGCGACAGGTTCATCGAGCCGCGTGTGAGTAGCACCCGGACACCGAGCCGTTTTGCGACCCCGACCTCGATATCGATGGACTCCTCGAGCCCCGCGGGGAACACATAGTGGTGATCCGTTGTGGTGGTGCAGCCCGAGAGCAGGAGCTCGGACATCGCCACGGTGACGCCGAGCTCGAGTGCTTCCGGCGTCATCCTCGCCCACACCGGATAGAGCGCCTGGAGCCAGGGAAACAGCTCGCGGTCCATCGCCGCCGGCAGCGCCCGCGTCAGCGTCTGATAGAAGTGATGATGTGTGTTGATCAGGCCTGGCAGCACGACATGCTCGCCCGCGTCGAACACCGCGACATCCGCCGTCGCAGGCCTGCCGCCGGCCGGCACGAGCTCGACAATCCGGCCATCCCTCACCACGATCCCGCGCTCGGCGCCGTCAGCGAGGATGGCGAGGGGATCCCTGATCCAGATCGGCTTTGCATCGCTCATGATCGTGGTCTCCTCACATCCGCTGATGACAAGGCCGGCAAGGCGGCCGCCGGCCCGATCACCTTCATGCTACGACTTGCTTGTTGCGACTTGGCTCCGGTCTTGCAAGACTCATCTGTACGATTCACGGGCGAAAAGCTTTGGCGCAGCCATGGATTTGAATACCATCACGACGGTGGCCCATCCGCAAACGCGCGCGCAGCTGCCCGCCTGGACGGAAGGTGATGCTTGGCTCGCGGGCGGCACCTGGCTGTTCTCGGAGCCCCAGGTCCACCTGAAGCGGCTGATCGATCTCACCGATCTGAAATGGCCGGCGCTCACGATCACCGACACCCATCTCACCATCTCCGCCACCTGCACCATCACGCAGCTCGACGGTTTCGCCTGCCCGCCCGACTGGCTCGCAGCACCGCTGATCGGCCAGTGCTGCCGGGCTTTCCTTGCTTCATTCAAGATCTGGAAGACCGCGACGGTCGGCGGCAATCTCTGCATGTCGCTGCCGGCGGGACCGATGATCTCGCTCACATCAGCGCTGGATGGCGTCTGCACCATCTGGAAGGCCGGCGGCGGCGAAGAGAAGATACCCGTCGTCGACTTCGTTATTGGCAACCAGCGCAACCGCCTGACGCCAGGCGACCTGATCCGGCAGATCGATATCCCGATTGCCGCGCTGAAGCGCCGCACGGCCTTTCGCCAGATCTCGCTGGCCCCGGTCGGCCGCTCTGCGGCGCTTCTGATCGGCAGCCTGGACAGCGATGGCACGCTGACGCTGTCGGTGACCGCATCGACCGTGCGACCGATCCAGCTGTCCTTTCGCAAGGCCCCGGACGCGGGCGCGCTTCGCGACGCGATCGCGCAGCAGATCCCGGATGATCTGTACCACACCGACATCCACGGCAAGCCGCTCTGGCGCAAGCATATGACGCTAAGGCTCGCCGAGGAGATTCGCGGCGAACTCGTGGGGGCGACGTCGTCATGAGTTTCGAGGTCAACGGCAAGACGTTACCGCAAGAGCCGCGCGCCGGCCAGTGCCTGCGCACGTTCCTGCGCGAGCTCGGCCATTTCGGCGTGAAGAAGGGCTGCGATGCCGGCGATTGCGGCGCCTGCACCGTGCTGCTCGACGGCGAGCCGGTGCATAGCTGCCTGATCCCGGCGTTCCGCGCCGAGGGGCGCGCCGTCACCACGATCGAAGGGCTCGGTGGCGACCACGGCGTGCATCCGATGCAGCAGGCCTTCCTCGATGCGCAGGGCTTCCAATGCGGCTTCTGCACCGCCGGCATGATCCTGACCTGCGCCTCGCTGAACCAGGCGCAGCGCACTGATCTCGGATCGGCACTGAAGGGCAATATCTGCCGCTGCACCGGCTATCGCTCGATCGAGGACGCACTGCTCGGCAAGACCAATGTCGAGGAGAGCGTCGAGCCCGGCGCCGCCTTCGGCCGCAGCCTTCCGGCCCCAGCAGGCCCCGATGTCGTGCGCGGTAAGGCGCACTACACCTTCGACACCGCCATCGACGGCCTGCTGCACATCAAGCTGCTGCGCTCGCCGCACGCCCACGCGAAAATCGTCGCGATCGACAAGTCGGATGCGCTACGCGTGCCCGGCGTGCACGCGGTCCTGACGCACGAGGATGCGCCGTCGGTGCTGATCTCGACCGCGCGGCATGAGAAGGACTGGATGGATCCGGAGGATACCCGCATCCTCGATGACGTCGTCCGCTTCATCGGCCAGAAGGTCGCCGCCGTCGTCGCCGAGAGCGAGGCCGCCGCCGAGGAGGCGTGCCGGCGGCTGAAGGTCGATTACGAAATCCTGCCTGCGCTGATCGATCCGGAGCAGGCGATGGCGCCGGGTGCACCTGTCATTCATCCTGACCGCACCACCGCGAACCGCATCGCCGATCCCCCGCGTAACCTCGCGGCGGAGACCCATGGCGAATACGGCGACGTGGCGGCGGCACTCGCGACGTCTGCCGTCACCTATGAGGCGACCTTCCACAGTCACCGCGTGCAGCACGCCGCGCTGGAGACCCATGGCGGCCTCGCCTGGCTCGACGCTTCCGGCGTGCTCAATGTCCGCACCTCGACGCAGGTGCCGTTCCTGACCCGCCGCGCGCTGTCGGACATCTTTGAGCTCCCAATGGACAAGGTCCGCGTGTTCTGCGAACGCGTCGGCGGCGGCTTTGGCGGCAAGCAGGAGATGTTCGTCGAGGACATTCTGGCGCTCGCTACGCTCAAGACCGGACGACCGGTCAAGCTGGAGCTGACCCGCGAGGAGCAGTTCATCGCGACCTCGACGCGGCATCCGATGCGGGTCCACATCAAGGCCGGCGCCGATGCCGACGGCAGGCTCACCGCGCTCCAGCTCGAGGTGCTCTCCAACACCGGCGCCTACGGCAATCATGCCGGCCCCGTGATGTTCCACTCGCTGTCCGAGTCCATCGCTGTCTACAACTGTCCGAACAAGAAGGTCGATGGCTTCGCCGTCTACACCAACACGGTGCCGTCGGGCGCGTTTCGCGGCTATGGCCTGCCCCAAACGCAGATCGCGATCGAAGCCGCGATCGACGAGTTGGCACGGCAGCTCGGCATCAGCCCCTACGACATGCGCCGGCGCAACGTCGTCAAACCAGGCGATCCCATGCTGTCGCCGCCGCCGTCCGAATTTCACGACGTGCTCTATGGCTCCTACGGGCTCGACCAATGCCTCGACCTCGTCGAACGCGCCATGCAGGCCGACGGCCCGCAGCCGGACCTGACGCCGGAGTGGCTGATCGGCGACGGCGTCGCGCTGACCATGATCGACACGGTGCCGCCGGCCGGCCATCTCGCGGATGCGATGATCGTACTCAACGACGACGGCGGCTTCGACCTCACCGTCGGCACCGCCGAGTTCGGCAACGGCACCAGCACCGTGCACCGGCAGATCGCGGCGACGACGCTCGCAACCACCGTCGACCGCATCCGCCTGCGCCAGTCCGACACCGCCCATGGCGGCCACGACACCGGCGCCTATGGCAGTGCAGGCACCTTCGTTGCCGGCAAGGCAACGCATGCAGCCGCGATGCAGCTCGCGACCGAACTGATGGCTGTGGCCGCCAGCGCCTGGCTGTGCGACGCCGCCAGCTGCACGCTCGACGACGAAGCCGTCGTCAGCGGCGTCCGGCGGATGTCGTTTGCAGAACTCGCGAAGCTTGCGCGCGAACGCGGGCAGCCGTTCGCAGGCACCGGCAATTCCGAGGGGACGCCGCGCTCGGTCGGCTTCAACGTCCAGGGCTTTCGCGTTGCCGTGAACAAGGGCACCGGCGAGATCAAGATTCTCCGGAGCGTGCAGGCGGCGGACGCCGGCGTCGTCGCCAATCCCATGCAGTGCCGCGGCCAGGTCGAGGGCGGCGTCGCGCAGGCGATCGGGGCGGCGCTCTACGAGGAGATGGTGATCGACGCGACCGGCCGCGTCACCAACCCGAAATTCCGCGACTACCACCTGCCCTCCTTCGCAGACGTTCCGCGCACGGAGGTCTTCTTTGCCGAGACGTCCGACACGATCGGGCCGCTGGGCGCCAAATCGATGAGCGAGAGCCCGTACAATCCGGTCACCGCCGCGCTCGGCAATGCGATCGCGGATGCCACCGGCATCCGCTTCACCGCGCCGCCGTTCAAGCCGGACCGGCTGTTTCCGGCGCTGCACGAGAAGTTTGGGAATTAACTGCCGCGATAGGTTGAGTAGCTCCACGGCGTGACCAGCAGCGGCACGTGGTAGTGGCTTTCCGGCTCGCTGATCGCAAAGCGCAGCGGGATCTCGTCGAGGAACGGCGGGTCTGACAGCGGCACGTTGCGCCCCGCGTAATACTTGGCAACGCTGAATTTGAGCTCGTAGCGGCCGATCGGCAGCGGACGGCCGCCGATCAACGGCTGGTCGGTGCGGCCATCGGCATTGGTCACGGCGCGTGCGATCACGCGGCGCTCGCCGAGATTCGCAAGCTCGACGAGCTCCACCGGGATGCCGGCTGCAGGCTTTCCGGCGTGATTGTCGAGCACATGCGTCGAGAGCCGGCCGTGCACCTTCAGCTTGTCGTCGGCGACGACAAGCTGATCGAGCCGCAGCGCGGAGATGCGGCCGATCTCCTCGATCGCGCGCCGCGTCTCGGTCTTGGCGATATTGCGCAACCGCGTCTCGAAGTCGCGCAGCACGGAATCCCTGGTGTGACGGCGCACGCAGACGATATAGGGGAAGCCGAATTTGTCGCGATAGGCGTTGTTGACGCGCTCGAACGCGGCGTATTCTGCATCTGAGAGACGGTCGAGGCCGGCGCTGTTCTGCTCGTCGGTCGATTCTGCAGTGAGCCCCGCCGCACGCTGGGTCTTGTTGGCGAGATCGGGATGCGCCCGGATCAGCGCGAGCTGCACGTCGGGCTCGGCAGCCTGGATCGCCGCCATCAGCGCTGAGTGCAACTGGTTGATACCGGCGAACGGCCGCTGCCCGGCAAGTTTCTCCGCAATCCACGGTGAATATTCGACGACGTTGGCAAGGACCGCGACAAAGCCGGCCTGATCAGCAGCATTGAGATCGGCGAGCGAGATTTGCGCCATCGTCCTCACCCGATCTCGAATGCGTCGGCGGCAAGATGCGCATGCTTGTCGTGCCAGTGCTGCGCGATCTGGAGCCGCGTCGGCACCCAGACGCGATCGTGCTTGCCGATATAGTCGAGGAAGCGGATCAGTCCCGCGGCGCGGCCGGGCCGGCCGGCAAGACGGCAATGTAGCCCCACCGACATCATCTTCGGCGCGGTCTCGCCCTCGGCATAGAGCACGTCGAAGGCGTCCCTCAGATAGGTGAAGAACTGCTCGCCTTCGGCAAACCCCTGCGGGTTGATGAAGCGCATGTCGTTGGCGTCAAGCGTATAGGGAATGATGAGCTGCTTGCCGTTCGCGCCCTTGACCCAGTAGGGCAGATCGTCGGCATAGGAGTCGCAGAGATAGAGGAAGCCGCCCTCCTCCATCAGGAGGCGGTTGGTGTTGATCGAGGAGCGCCCGGTGTACCAGCCGAGCGGCCGCGAGCCCGTCGCCTCGGTGTGGACGCGAATGGACTCGGCGATCTCGGCGCGCTCCTGCGCCTCGGTCATGTCCTTGTGCTCGATCCATTTCAGGCTGTGGCTTGCGATGTCCCAGCCTGACTCCTTCATCGCCGCGACAATCTCCGGATTCCGCTTCAGCGCAGTGGCAACGCCGAACACGGTGGTCGGCCACTTCCGTTCGTTGAACATCCGCCACAGCCGCCAGAAGCCGGCGCGCGAGCCATATTCGAACATCGACTCGATATTGGCGTGGCGCTGGCCCGGCCAGGGCTGCGCACCGAGGACGTCGGACAGAAACGCTTCCGAGGCGCGATCGCCGTGCAAGATGTTGTTCTCGCCGCCTTCCTCGAAATTGACGACGAACTGCACCGCGACCCGCGCGTTGTCAGGCCATTGCGGATGCGGCGGGTTGCGGCCGTAACCGCGGAGATCGCGCGGGTAGCGAGTATCCGTCACTCAGACTTCCTCGAAGCGGATCGGCAGGGCGCCCTTCCACAGCACGCTCTTGCCGAGGGTCGCGAGATTCTCCAGGCCCGAGGTCAGCGTGATGAAATGGTTGCCGGCGAGCTGGCCCATTTTGCTGGCGAAGTGCACGCCGCCATAGGCGAGCAGGATCTCGGTCTCGCTGATGCCGCCGGGATAGAGGATGATCTGACCCGGCGCGGGATAGCTGGTGTGGTTCTCGTAGCCGACGCCGAAATCGAGATCGCCGAGCGGCATCCAGACGCCCTCGCCGCTCCAGCGCACATGGATGATGTGGCTTTCGAACGGCAGCGCCTTGCGGAACGCAGCGACGGTCTTGGGCGCCAGTTGCTCCTCGAAGCGGGCATCGAAGGTGAAGTCGCCGGCGCGGATAACGAGTTTGCTCATCTCATCTCTCTGGATCGGGGGCCAAAGGCCCACGGGGAATTTTCAAGCAAAGAGCATTCCATCGGGCTTCGCGCAAGTGGCGCGGCCCGTCATCTGCGGTCGTAGGACCAGCCGAAAATACCGCTCCGCCGCACCTCCGGCTCGGGGTCGGCGGCGGGCGCGGCCGAAGGGGGCGCCTCCTTCAGTTCCGCCTGTAGCGGAGGTGGAGGCGGCGCCGGCAGATTCTCGCATTTCATGGAGTAGACCAGCTTGCCGTCCGCGGTCCGCCCGATCGGGGCGCAGAGGTCTGGATGCGCTGCCGAGGTCTTTGGCGTGAGCTTAACCTGCGCGGCCGCCGGCGAGGCGATCAGGAGAAGGACCAGCAGATATTTCGACATCGTTGTCGCCTGAGAACTCAATTCGCCTCATTGAACCGGATTGCCGGGGGCAAGTCCACCGGCGCTGCGGGCGCGATTGCCGAATATTTGGCCGGGGCCAGAAAATTTGCTCGCCCCAACGTGATGGCCGCGCTTCAGATCGTGAAACCGGCCCGGCTGATATCCGGCAGGGCACATCGCCATGTCAGCCACGACCGCGAACACAGGCGACCTTTTTCTCACAGCCTGAATCGCCGTCACGGGAGAAACAACCATGCGAAAGACTTTTGCCATTCTCGGCGTCACCCTGATCGCCGCCGCCACCATCCAGACCGCCGCCGCGAGCGACCGCCACCACAGAAGCAAGGTACACCCCGCCCCGATCACCCAGTCGGTCCGCGACTCCAACGCGTTCTGGCCGTCGCAGCCGACCACACCCGACTGGCAGCGCTACGCCAACGGCGCGCTGTCGGCACCGGCGGGGCGGTGATGCGGGCGTAGAACGCGGTTGCTGCGACGTCTCTCGTGTCCCGGACGCGCTGCAACGCGCAAGCGTTGCTGCGCAGAGCCGGGACCCAGAAAGCGACACGGTACAATGCGGAGAGTAGAACGCGGAGACATGGGCCCCGGCTCTGCAGCCGCACCGCAAGAGCGCTGCGCTCGCAATGACGGAAGTGAGGCATCGGCGTCGTCCGCCAATTGTCACTGTCATTCCCCGCGAAAGCGGGGAATCCAGTACGCCGCGGCCTCTCGGCTCAATCACAGCCGTCTCTGGAATGCTGGATCGCCCGGTCAAGCCGGGCGATGACAGCGAGTGCTGCAGACGCACCAATGGCCGACGCGCTGACAGTCGCAGAACCTTTGGCGATGGGCGGGCCGTCGCTCTCGGTCATCGTGTTCATTCCTGTTGCGTCGCGACAGGATAACTCGCTTCCGCTTTTTTGGCGGCATAGCGAACCTTGCCCGGACTTGCCGGTAGGTCAACCGAATGACCCCAACCGGACTTTGGCTGCGGGCCTCACGCATGCGCTACGCGGTTCGGGATGAACCCTGCATGACACGCTTGACCACCATGGCCGCGATCCCCGCGAGCACGGCCTTTGCCTGCGGGGACGCAAGTATGTCGATGATCGGGTTCGACGGTTGGGCTTGCTCGTGAGGCTGGGCATCGCCACTGGCGAGGATATCCCGGAGCTGACCGGGCCTCCCATGCAGATCGGTGAGCACCTCGCCCAGTTCCTTCGGTTCGGGGGCCACTTGTCCCGGTAGCGCCACGCCGCGCGCGGCGGCTCGCTCCTGCAGCATCTTCACGAACGCCGCCCGTTCTTCCGGCGAAAGCTTGCCCAACGCTTCTATCGCTGCCTGCGCGTACTGGTCAGACGGCACGGCGTGTGACACATCACCATACCGTTTGAGAACCTCTTGATCGGAATAACCCTCCGACGGATTTCCTTGTTCGTATCGATCAACGAAATCCCGATACTCTTTCTGGCGTTGCCCACCGCCCATTAACTCGTCAAGGATACCCATGTACAGCTCCTCCTTGCGTGATTAGCTCAGGCTGCTTGCCACAGACAACGACACGTTTCGCTTGCGCGACATACGAGCGATATCGGCGTTACGCACAAGATACAGGCGAAGAGTGCAGTCGCTCCGATAGTTGCTACTTCCAAGGTAAACCCACGTTGAGAGTATTGACCTAGGTCAAAGGGTCATGGCGGCCGTGCAAACTGAATGTTTTGCTTGTGAGGCGTGAGTGGACATTCCACGCGCGTGTCGCAATGATCGCTATTGTCCCTGCTGAAGCTTTTGGGTCCGGCCAAATGTGCGGTGCGCGATGGCAAATATTCGCAAGGGTCACCGTCGCGCGGTCCCCGCCCATCCTTTTGCTCTCCACGGGACCCGGTGACCGATGCGGATGGTCGCCCTGCGACGCCCGGCAAGCCAGAGGAGCAAAAGATTCGTTTTTACGCCGGAGCAGCTGCCTTCGCCTGATCCGACGCATCAGGTTGCGCGGAGGTCACGTGAACGACTGCTTCCAAGGCTGCACCGAACGACCCGCTCGCTACCAACGCGTTGGAAGCGTTTCCCACCGTTTCTGCGGCTCCCGTTCCCAGCAAAGCGAACAGGATACGGGTTGCGCCAATCCTTTTACTGAGCCCTCGAACGACGTGCTGAATCTTGGCGGTGGACGGCTGACTCAGATAGCAGACACATACAAGCGCGGTGTTCGCCAATTCGAGCGAAAGCAATTTCGACATTGATGAAGCATCAGCCTTTTCCGCAATTGCCTGAATCCCGCGGTGCCGCAGAAGCTGCGCCAGCACAAGCGCCGTCGCCTCATCGAGTCGCCCGGCACCAGGGATGCAAACGACCGAAATAGACGAGGTCGGCGGCTCTGGAATCAAAGCGTGCTCGGAGCCTGCTCGCTCGAATGTAATGGCAGCTCCGGGGCTTGAGCTTAGATCCGGGGAACTGGGTCCTGTTGCTTCCACGTCATGGCGTGCCCCCAGCTCAGCGACCAATTCTTCCACCGTTGAGACTACCCGATTTAATCGGTCCTGATCGAGGTGACCCAATTGACGGTCGGCCTCCGCGAGTCTCAGGCCTTTCAAGAGGATGTCGTCATAATAATTCTCAAGCGACGAGTCATTCAGGTATTCATGTGCCTGTTCCACCGCTTCAATTGGATCTCCCGCCAGCATTCGTTGATAAGCCAGTTGCGGCGGCGTCAGCGGTGGTCGATCGCCAAGCATAACGTCAAGAAATTTGAGGCGATCGACATGCCGCCCAAGGACGACGAGACAAATTGTCAGGGGCGTGGCCAACACCAGTCCGACCGGCCCCCAAAGCCACGTCCAGAATGATGCTGACAGGATAATTGCAATCGGGGAAAGACCCGAGCTATGCCCAAAAATCAAGGGTTCGAGAACCTGTCCTGCGAGCAACTCAAGCACGACGAACAATGCCGCCGTAAGTATCAGCATCTGCCAGCCCGTGCCCACCGCCGCCGCGAGAATGAGAGGGAATACCGCAGATATCAATGCACCGATATACGGTACAAATCGCATAATCATCGCGATCAGACCCCATAGCGGAGCCGAGGGGACACCGATGAATTCAAGACCTAAGCCTATTGCAAGACCGAACACGCCATTGAACGCGATCTGGGTAAGAAAGAGCTTGCTCAGACGCTTACCGGCGTCGTCCAGGGCCGCAGTCGTGCGTTGAATATCCGCGGATCCGGCCAGTCGGACAAGCCGATTCCTTAGATCTTCCCGTTGCAGCAGGACAAAGACAACAAAGATCACGACGATCCCTGTCGTCGTTAAAGGTGAAATCAGTGGCTGGATGATTGCGCCAAACGTCGACAGAGCACCAGGATCGGGTTGCCTTACCTCAACGGGTATGGGTATCGGCTTGTCTGAGGGCTGTCTGCTGAGTTCGCCGTCAGTAGGTCGACCGGCCCCATCTCGATTCTGCAACTCTGTCTTCAATTCTTTCAGAACTGTCGACGCCTGCTCCAATGTTCCAGAGCCGCCGCCCATTAAGCCGCGCAGGCTTTCGATCTTGTCACTCAATGTTTGTTGATAGCCTGGCAGCTTGGTGGCGAGCCGGGTCGCCTGCGAAACCATAAGACCGCCTAGACTAAATATGATCGAGAATCCGATGAAGACGACCACCAGCACAGAAATCGTGCGCGGAATTCGCCAGGAACGTAAGCGCATCACGAAGGGCGCCATAACGAAACTCAGGAGAACTGCTAACGCGAAGGGAACAAAAATTTCACGACCGAAATAGAGCGCAGCAATTATCAACGCTGCGACGGCCATATTCGTCAGCACAGTCCCCCGCGGCTGTGCCAATCTCATTTGAGGAGATTTCTCTTCCATGGCGCGTCTTCCATGGCGCGGCTCATTCATCCCATACGTGGGTGAATTCTCCTTCGCGACACCATCCTACACCGAACTAACTTGTTCCGACAGCCCGAGCATGCCGTTCAATGTCGCTAGCTCGTCTCATAGCGCGCGGGTTGACAGCCCGCCGGGTGTTTTACCCCTCGGGCAAACACAGAGCCGCTTAGCCCGGACGGAGCCAACGGGACGGCGCGAAGCCGCCGCACGATGACACGCTCCGTGCAATCCGGGCTACGGCGAGAACAGGCGCCTAATAAGGCTGATAGTAGCCACGCGGACCGTAATAGGGACCGCCGCCATAATATCCCTGACCGCCATAGTAAGGACCCGAGCCGTCATAATAGCGATTCTCGTAGTACTCTTGGCGTCGGCTCTCTGCGATCGCGCCTCCGATCAGACCTGCCGCCACGCCCATGAAGGCAAGCCCTGCCGCATTTGGACCCCGGCGATAGTAGCGGTGGCGCCGGGCGGCGCTGAAATCCGTCGCTACTGATCTGCTCGACGTCGCAGAGTCCGCGCTGACGGACGGCGAACCAGCCGGCGCCGCAGACGAGGGCGAGACGGAAGCTGTCGCCAGGGCCAGACTCGCAAACGCAGCCAGTGCGGTGTTGCGGCCAAACCTGGAATTTGCGGGCCTATCGCTCATCTCGGCGTCCTTTGTTCTCATTCAAAGTCAAAATATGAAACGATCCATAACGTGCAAACTACTGAAAGGTTTCGTGATCGCGGCAATCTGCCACGCTTCGAACGATTGTAAACCGAACGACCAGATCCAGCTTGAACCACTCAACCTGAGCGGATAATGAACAGCCGCGCCGTTTTTCGGTCGCCGTAAGCGTTTCACGTGAACCAACGCATCAACCGACGCCGTCGGGATCGATGCATTTTCGCAGGTTCAACGTGACTGACGCGTCCTTTTCCTCAAGAGAAATCAGATGATTGCGGTTCGCAAACTGCCGGCGCGCTATGCGCCGGTCGTGATGCCATTTGTACTGTCCATCCTCATGACGGCCGTGGTGTCGGTCATTTCGACGCTCCGGAGCCTCGGCGCGACGCCGGCGTTCCTCGCGACCTGGCCGGGCGCCTGGGCGCTGTCATGGCTCGTCGCCTTTCCCACGCTGCTGATGGTGCTGCCACTGGTCCGACGGATCGTGGCGTGCGTCGTCGCTTCCCCATCTCAACCAGGCCGATAGCCGGCGCGGACGGCGGCACACGAAGCACGCCGTCCCGCTTCCATGATTGCGTCTGCGGGAGTGATCCTACGACAGCGCCCCGAGCACGCCGCGCGTGGCCTTGTCGATCTCCTCGACATAGCGGCGGCGGGCAAACGTCTCGGTGAGGAAGCCGACCACCTTGCGACTGTCGGTGGAATCGACCACCGCCAGCATCTCGGCTTCCGCCTCGTCGAACACGGCCATCGCCGACTTCACGTTCATTTCCGGGATCAGCACGATCTCGGTCAGGCGGGCGAGCTCGATCACCTGGATGTCGTCGGCGATGCTGTCGAGATCGCTGGAGAACAGGTCGGGCAGCAGGACGAGGCCGACATATTCGTCGGCATTGTTGACGATGACGATGCCGGGCCGCGAGCCCAGCGCGAATTCACCGCGCACGGCGGCGATCGTCGTGGTCGATGGCACCTTGCCGACGTCGGAGCGCATCAGCCGCTCGACCGTGAGGTTGCGCAGCCAGCCGACGTCGTTGGCGCTGCGGATGGTCTCGCCGCGCAGATGCAGGCGCCAGGTCGAGAAGGAATGACCGAACATGAAGCGGACGCAGATCGAGGTGACGATGCAGCCGGCCAGCACCACGGCGGTGACGTCGACATTGCGAGTCATTTCCAGCACGAGGAACGACATGGTCAAGGGGCCGCCAACGATGGCGACGCCGAGCGTCGCCATACCCGTCAGCATCGCGACCAGCGGGTCGATCACGAATTCCGGGCTGATGAGCAAAAGAACCGCAGCGAAGAACTTTCCGATCAGGCTGCCGACGAACAACGAGGCAAAGAACAGACCGCCGCGGAAACCCGAGGCGAGCGAGATCAGGCAGGCCGTCACCTTCAAGGCGATGATGATCGCGATCAGGCCGATCGTCATGTCGTGAAAGAGATCGAGCACCATGGCGCCGTGGCCGGCCGCGAGCACCTGCGGCGTGACGATGGCAAAGCTGCCGACGATAAGGCCGCCGATCACCGGGCGCAGCCAGACCGGCAGCCAGACAAACAGGCGCTCGAACATCGAAGACGACCGCATCACGGCGATGCCGACGCCGCTGGTAATGAGCGCAAGCCCGATCAATGCCAGATATTGCTCGACGCCGACCGCGCTGACCTTCGGTATCTCGATAGAGTACGGCGCGCCGCCGAGCCATTGCGCGGTCAGCGCGCCAGCAAGCGAGGCCGCCAGGATCGGCGCGGCGCTGCCGACCGAATAGACGCCGACGATCAGCTCGCAGGCATAGAACGCGCCGGTGATCGGCGCGCCAAACGCCGCTGCGATCGCAGCGGCGGCGCCGCAACCGACGATCAGGCGCAAATCGTTGCGGCGCAGATTGAAGAACTTGCCGAGCAGTGAGGCGATACCCGAGCCGATCTGGGTGTAGCCGGCCTCGAGGCCGACCGAGGCGCCGCAGCCGTTCGAGATCAGCGTCTGGCTCGACACCACCATGCTGTCGCGCATCGACAGATTGCCGCCGCGCAGCGCGTTCGCCTCGATCGGGTCGACCGCGTTGGAGATCTTCAGCCGCCGCCGCCACCACTCCATGATACCGAGCGCCAATCCGCCGAGCGCGGGCGCGATCAGGGCCGCCCAGGGGCTGACCCGGGCGTGCGCGGATAGGCGAACGTCGACGGGAATGCCGTAGATCATCATATGGGCAATCTGCGCGATCTCGGCCATCAGCGTCACGATGGCACCGGTAAACGTGCCGATCACGAGCGCCA
This sequence comes from Bradyrhizobium sp. 61, assembly GCF_023073075.1. Classification (NCBI taxonomy): domain Bacteria; kingdom Pseudomonadati; phylum Pseudomonadota; class Alphaproteobacteria; order Hyphomicrobiales; family Nitrobacteraceae; genus Bradyrhizobium; species Bradyrhizobium sp. 61. Next base: position 52,673 of record NZ_JADPIU010000088.1, read on the forward strand.
GCGGGATCAGGTAGAACTCGTTGCTGCGCAAGAGCGCGCGCAGGCGAACCATGACGCGGTTCGATCCCTTGCGATCGGCGATGTGTCTGATCCGCGCGAACACCTTTTTGCCCGCCCTAACCTTCCGACATGCCGTAGCCGGCCATGCGCTGGCTGACACGTTCGATCTCGGCACTCGACAGCAGTGGCGGTTTTCCGATCTGGAGGCAGCCGTGATACTGCCGCGCCAGCGTCTCGACCTCGACGGCGAGCCACATCGCCTTGTCCAGCGTCTTGCCGACTGCGATCATGCCGTGATGGTCGAGCAGACAGGCGAGCCGGCCCTCCAGCGCCCGCAGCGCATGCTCGGACAGCTCCGCCGTTCCGAAGGTGGCATAGGATGCGCAACGGATACTGTCACCGCCGGCGGCCGCGATCATGTAGTGCACGGGCGGAATCTCCATGCCCATGATCGCCAGGATGGTGCAATAGGTGGGATGAGCGTGGACGACGGCGTTGACGTCGGGCCGCGATTTCAGGATGTCGCGGTGGAAGCGCCACTCACTGGAGGGCTTCTGACCGGGGGCATGGGAGCCGTCCATCGCCATGAACACGATCTGGTCGGGCGTCATGGCGTCATAGGGCACGCTGGTCGGCGTGACCAAGAGCCCGTCTGCATGCCGGACGCTGATATTGCCCGAGGTGCCCTGGTTGATGCCGAGCGCGTTCATGCGGCGGCACGCGTCGATGATGGCCTGTCTCTTTGCGAGCTCGTCCGCTGTCATCGATATCTCGGTTTCTTCTCGGCTTCTTGACGATGGACCTTTGTTAGACCGGGAGTACGTCAAAGCTATATGGCAGTGCAAGAGAAAGCGGCCGGGATTGGCTGCTGCCTTGCCGGCTGTACCGTTACATCAAGAAACCAATTGTAAAATCAGTATATTAGCAGATTGTCGCAGGTTTACAAAAAGCTCGCCCGGACGGCCCCAATTCCGTTGATCACGAACTGCACCGAATAGGCTGCGAGCAGCATGCCGAGGACGCGTGAGAGCACGGCATTTCCGGTGCGCCCGAGGGTGCGCGCGATCAGGCTCGCGGAGACGAAGCATAGCATGCAGAGCAGGCACACCGAGACGACGACCGCGATGATGATCGCGAGCTTGGCCCCATAGCCGGCATTGCCCGTCAGCAGCAGCGTGGTCGCGATCGCGCCGGGACCGGCCATCATCGGGATGGCCAACGGAAACACCGCAACGTCGGAGGCATGCTCCGAGGTCGCCTTGTCGGCCTCGCGCGCCTCGCGATGCGGACGGTCGCCGAAGATCATCTGGTAGGAGACGCCGAACAGCAGCAGTCCACCGGCGATCTGGAAAGCGGGGATGCCGATCCCGAGTTGGCGCAACAGCCAGTTTCCGGCCAGCGAGATCACCACCAGGATCGAGGCCGCGATCAGCGGCGCGCGCAGCGCGATCGTGCGCTTGACCTTGTCGGGCATGCCTCCGGTCGCGGCCAGGAAGGCCGGCGCAAGGCCGACGGGATCGACCACCAGCAGCAGCGTCACGAAGGCGGACAGGGCGAAGTCGAGCATGCGGGTGGGTCTCACGCGAGGTGCAGCCGCAATCCATAACCGCTGGAGGAGGCCTTCGCGAGGAACATTTGCCCTCGCAGAGTCTTGGTCGCGCGAGGATTGAGGAAGGCATCGCCCTTCCCGTGTCGCCTCAAGAGGAGGATTTATGGCTAAACGAGCGAAGAAACGTGCGAACGCGAAAAAGACCGCGGCGCGCCGTCCGCGTCAGGCACCGAAGATGTTGAGCGACCTGTTTCTGGAGACGCTGAAGGACATCTATTACGCCGAGAACAAGATCATCAAGACGCTGCCGAAGATGGCCAAGGCGGCGCATTCCAAGGACCTTGCCGCCGCCTTCAACAAGCATCTGCGCGAGACGCAGGGCCAGGTCAAACGGCTCGACCAGATCTTCAAGATGCTGGGCAAGCCGGCCCGCGGCAAGCCCTGCGAAGCGATCAACGGCATCACCGACGAGGGCGCCGAGATCATGAAGGATTTCAAGAACGCCCCTGCCCTCGACGCCGGCCTGCTCGCGGCCGCTCAGGCCGTCGAGCACTACGAGATCTCCCGCTACGGCACGCTGCGCACCTGGGCCGAGGAGCTCGGCATGCCGGACGCGGCAAGGCTGCTCCAGGAGACGCTGGACGAGGAAGAGGCGACCGATCACACGCTGACCGAGCTCGCGACCTCGGTCATCAACCTCGAAGCGGAAGAGGAGTACCGCGCCGCGGCCTGATCGGCGCGACGCGCCCAACTGTTGCCTTCGATGCCGCGGAATATCCCCGCGGCGTCGAAGCGTGCGACTGCAAGGGCCTCCTCCGGTTGGAGAGGCCAGGCATGCTCCAAACGCGCAATGCTGGAATTTTGGGGAACCGTCCCCATATGCTCGTTTTCCAACCGCAGCGCCTTCCCCGAGTTTTGCCATGCAACCCAAAAATCCCCTCGACTGGATGCTGTCCGAAGCCCTGGACTCGCTGACCCGCGCCGAACGGCTGCGCCAGCAGTTCGGCCGCCAGGAAGCCTGCTGGGAGCCGCCGATCGACGTGCTCGAAACCGAGCATGAGCTTTTGATCCTGGTCGCGCTTCCCGGCGTCAATCCCGATAATGTCGAGACGGTGATCCTCGACGGCGTCCTCGTCATCTCCGGCCAGCGCACGCTGCCGCCGGAGCTTCGCAACGCCCGCATCCACCGGCTCGAGCTGCCGCAGGGCCGCTTCGAGCGGCGCATCGCGCTTCCCGTTGGCCGCTACGCCATCAGCCGCTTCGTGATGGACGGCTGCGTCGCGCTGCGCCTCGCCAAATCCTGAGGTCGATCATGGCCACCGAACAGATGAATACCGCACAAACCAATTCCCAGAATAATTCCGACGTGAAGATTCCCGAAGACGCGCTGATCGTCATCCCGGTGCGCGAGATGGTGCTGTTTCCCGGCGCCATCGCGCCGATCGCGATCGGCCGGGCGAAGTCCATCGCCGCCGCGCAGCAGGCGCTGCGCGAGCAGCGGCCGGTCGGCATCGTCCTGCAGCGCAGCCCCGAGATCGAGGAGCCCGGACCTGACGATCTCTACCGGGTCGCGACCATCGCCAACATCGTGCGCTACATCACCGCGCCCGACGGCACGCATCACATCGTCTGCCAGGGCGTGCAGCGCGCCCGCATCCTCGACTTCCTGCCGGGGACGCCGTTCCTCGCCGCGCGTTTCCAGCAGATCCCCGAGCCGACCACGAGCTCGCCCGAGATCGAGGCGCGCGCGCTGAATCTGCAGCGCCAGGCCATCGAGGCGGTCGAGCTGCTGCCGCAGGCGCCGCCCGAGCTGGTCGCGATGTTCCAGAGCACCACCGCGCCCGGCGCGCTGGCGGACCTGGCGACCTCGTTCATGGACATCAAGCCGCAGGACAAGCAGGAGGTGCTGGAGACCATCGACCTCGCCTTGCGCGTCGAGAAGGTGTCGAAGCACCTGGCCGAACGGCTGGAGGTGCTGCGCATCTCCAACGAGATCGGCCAGAAGACCAAGGCCTCCTTCGACGAGCGGCAGCGCGAGGCGATCCTGCGCGAGCAGATGGCGACCATCCAGCGCCAGCTCGGCGAAGGCGACGGCAAGGCGGCCGAGGTCGCCGAGCTGACGGCTGCCATCGCCAAGGCCAACATGCCGCCGGAAGCGGAGGCGCACGCCAAGAAGGAGCTGCGCCGCTACGAGCGCATGCCCGAGGCTGCCGGTGAGTCCGGCATGGTCCGCACCTATCTCGACTGGCTGATCGAACTGCCCTGGGCGCTGCCCGCGGAGAAGCCGATCGACATCAAGGAAGCGCGTCGCATCCTGGATGCCGATCATTTCGGCCTGGAGAAGATCAAGGGCCGGATCATCGAATATCTGGCGGTGCGCAAGCTCGCTCCGCATGGCAAGGCGCCGATCCTGTGCTTCGTCGGCCCGCCCGGTGTCGGCAAGACCTCGCTCGGCCAGTCCATCGCGCGCGCGATGGATCGCCCCTTCGTGCGCGTCAGCCTCGGCGGCGTGCATGACGAGGCCGAGATCCGCGGTCACCGGCGCACCTATATCGGCGCGCTGCCCGGCAACATCATCCAGGGCATCAAGAAGGCCGGTACGCGGAACTGCGTCATGATGCTGGACGAGATCGACAAGATGGGCCGTGGCGTGCAGGGCGATCCCTCGGCCGCCATGCTGGAGGTGCTCGACCCCGAGCAGAACGGGACGTTCCGGGACAACTATCTGGCCGTGCCGTTCGACCTGTCGCGCGTGGTGTTCATCGCGACCGCCAACATGCTGGACCAGATTCCGGGCCCGCTGTTGGATCGCATGGAGCTGATCAGCCTCGCCGGCTACACCGAGGAGGAGAAGCTGGAGATCGCGCGCCGCTACCTGGTGCGGCGTCAGCTCGAGGCCAACGGTCTGACGGCCGAGCAGGCCGAGATCGAGCCGGAGGCGCTGAAGCTGGTCGTCAAGGGCTACACCCGCGAAGCCGGCGTGCGCAACCTCGAGCGCGAGATCGGCAAGGTGTTCCGCCATGCCGCGGTGCAAATCGCCGAGGGCACGGCTGCCAAGGTCGTGGTGAGCCCGAAGGACATCGCCACCGTGCTCGGCCAGCCGCGCTTCGAGGGCGAGATCGCGCAGCGCACCAGCATTCCGGGCGTCGCCACCGGGCTTGCCTGGACGCCGGTCGGCGGTGACATCCTGTTCATCGAGGCCTCGCGCGTGCCCGGCCGGGGCGGCATGATCCTGACTGGCCAGCTCGGTGACGTCATGCGCGAGAGCGTGCAGGCTGCGATGACGCTGGTGAAGAGCAAGGCCACGCAGCTCGGCATCGATCCGTCGGTGTTCGAGAAGAGCGACATCCACGTCCACGTGCCGGCGGGCGCAACCCCGAAGGACGGACCGAGCGCGGGCGTTGCGATGTTCACGGCGTTGACGTCCCTGCTCACCAATCGCACGGTGCGCAGCGACACCGCGATGACCGGCGAGATCTCGCTGCGCGGTCTGGTGCTGCCGGTCGGCGGCATCAAGGAGAAGGTGGTGGCTGCGGCCGCCTCCGGATTGAAGCGGGTGATGCTGCCGGCGCGCAACAAGCGGGACTACGACGACATCCCGAAGAGCGCGCGGGACAACCTCGAATTCATCTGGCTGGAGCGCGTCGACGAGGCCATCGCCGCAGCGCTCGAGCCGGCTGATGCCAAGGTCGAAGCGGCGGAGTGAAGGCGATGAAGAAATTGCTGGAAAAAGCGAGGCGATCGCGGAAGACGCAGCGGCTGCGTCAGCTGCTCGACCGTGCGATCGACCGGGTTCGCGATGCGCTGGCGGCACCAGGGCCGCGGCTTCAGCCCGTTCCGATCCGGGTGAAGCGCCGCAAGGGTTGAGCCCTCCGTCTCAAGCCCTCGCGGCAGCCCCAAACAAAAGGCCCCCTCCTAGCCGAGGGGGCCTTTGCGTTGTTAGCCCACCGCGTCCTTGGCGGCCTTGACCGGGCGGGCGCGGACGATCTTCCGGGCCGGCTTGGCCTTGAACATCATCTCTTCACCCGTGAACGGGTTGGTACCCTTGCGCGCCTTGGTCGCGGGCTTCTTGATGACCACGAACTTGGCGAAGCCCGGCACCAGGAACAGGCCGTTCTTCTTGAGCTCCTTGTGACCGACGTCGGTCAGCGTCTCCATGACGCTCTTGACGTCGCGCTTGGAAAGCTCGGTGGCGGTCGCAATCTTTTCGATCAGCTGCGATTTGGACATTTGGGTTGGCATCGTGTCTCCTCTGATTCGTTGCCGGTTGCATATTAGACCAACCGTTGAAGGCCCAGAGCCTTCTGCACAGTTTTGTCGCGATTTTACGGGCTTTTTTGGCCCTCTGAGGCAAAAAACCCTGCTTTTCAGCGGCTTCCAGAGCGGAAGGAGCCTCCGGCAGCGGTTTTTGCCTTGTTTCAAAGGCCCGCACGCCGCCTTGCTAAAGCTGATTCGCTGCTTTCGACAAGCGACGACCGGCCTCTTTGTGAGAGGCCGGTCGCGATTCACCCTGAAAAATAAGGCTAGACGCGCTCGATGATGACCGCGGGAGCCATGCCGCCGGCGGCGCACATGGTGACGAGACCGCGCTTCAGGTCGCGCCGTTCGAGCTCGTCGAGCACGGTGCCGATCAGGATCGAGCCGGTGGCGCCGATGGGATGGCCGAGTGCGATCGAGCCGCCATTGACGTTGACCTTGGCGCGGTCGAGCTTGAGGTCGCGGATGTACTTTTCCGCCACCACCGCAAAGGCCTCGTTGATCTCGAACAGGTCGATGTCGTCGATGGAGAGCCCCGCCTTCGCCAGCACCTTGCGCGTGGCCGGCACCGGCGCGTTCAGCATCAGGGTCGGCGAGTCCCCCATGTTGGCCATCGCGACGACGCGAGCGCGCGGCTTCAGGCCGTGCGCGCTGGCATAAGCGGGCGATGCGAGCAATATCGCGGCGGCACCGTCGACGACGCCGGACGAATTGCCGGCGTGATGCATGAAGTCGATGTTGAGGTCCGGATATTTCTGCAGGATCAGGCCGCGATAGGTCGTGCCCTTGTCGTCGAGCGCATAGTCGGCGATCGCAGGGAATGCGGGCTTCAATGCGCTCAGCCCTTCCATCGTGGTCTGCGGCCGCGGATACTCTTCATGGTCGAGCGCGAGGCTGCCGTCCTCGCGATGCACGGGCGCGAGGCTCTTCTTGAAGTGACCGCCGGCAATCGCTTGCGCGGCGCGCTTCTGGCTTTCGAGACCGAGCGCGTCGACGTCGCTTCGCGTGATGCCTTCCAGCGTCGCGATCGCGTCGGCGCAGACGCCCTGATGCGACTGCGGATGCCGTGCACGAAGCCGTAGATTGCCGGAGTCCATCATCATCGGACCGCCGCCGCGGCGTCCTTCCATCGACATCATCTCGCAGCCGCCGGCGATGACGAGGTCTTCGGTGCCCGACATGATCGAGGCCGCCGCCATGTTGACGCTGGTGATGCCGCTTCCGCAGAAGCGGTCCAGCGTCACCGCGCTGGCGCGCACGTCGTAGCCGGCATCGAGCGCCGACATGCGGCCGAGGTCGCCGCTTTGGGTCGCGACCTGCGCGCTGCAGCCCCAGACGATGTCGTCGACATCGGCGGTGTCGATGCCGGTGCGATCGGCGAGCGCGCGCAGCACGGTCGCGCCGAGCTGCTGCGGATGAATGCCCGAGAGTGCTCCCTTGCCGGCCTTGCCGACGCCCCGCGGGGTCCGGCAGGCATCGATGATCAGCGCGTCAGCCATTGGCGTTGTCCTCTTGTTTATGGGCGTTGATGTCGTTTCTGAATAAGGGGAGGAGTGGAGTCAACGTGCGGTGCCGCGCGGCCTCCTTGCAAAAAACTGAAAAACAACCCCATGCACAGTAGAAACGCGGGTTCCGCATGAGGCGCGGCGATACCGGCGAAGCGATTGGCCTGTCAGGCTAAACGGCCGTGGCCGCGCGATCTTGCGTCACCTCGCCCCGCCTGCGGGAAGAGGTCGGATTTTACGCGCGGCGGAAAATCCGGGAGAGCGAGAGAAAGCTACGCCCCCGCCGCGTTCTTCGCGATCACGTTGCGGTAGAAGGTCGCGCTGAGCTTTGGCGTGCGCACCTGCGTGTCGAAATTGACGTGATAGAGCCCGAAACGCTTGTTGAGCCCGAACACCCATTCAAAGTTGTCCAGCAGGCTCCAGAGGAAGTAGCCGCGCACCGGCACGCCCTCGGCGGTGGCGCGCTGGAGCTGCGCGAGATAGTTGCGCAGGTACATGATGCGGTCGGTGTCGTAGATCTTGCCGTCAGGCGTCACCACGTCGTCGCCGGAGGTGCCGTTCTCGCTGATGTAGATCGCATCCGTCTTCCAGATCTTTGCGGCCAGCTTCGGCACCCAGTAGATCGTCTCCGGCGCGACGCGCAGCCAGTTCGAGTTCATGTGCGGGAACGATTTCGGGATCGGCAGCGGCATGAAGCCCGCGCCCTGATCGGACGGCACCACATAGTTCTGCGGCGCGTAGATGTTGAGGCCGAGGAAGTCGACCGGCGAGGAGATGATCTTTAGCTCGGCGTCGGTGTATTTCGGCGCATCGGCGCCCGCGTATTTCAAGAAGGCGTCGGTATACCGGCCGGTCATGATGACGTTGAGATAACCGGCATTCATCTCGCGCAGCGCGATCTCGGCCGCAAGGACATGCTCGGGCGTGTCGATTGCGGGAACGCAGACGTCGATATTCTCGGCCGGCCCGACCCTGGTGCCGCGGCGGCCGTGCGCCCGCACCGCCTGCACCGCGAGCCCGTGCGCGAGCGCGCTGTTATGCCTGACCTGGTTGACCTCGGCTTGCGGCAGCGTCACGCCGGGCGCGTCGATGCCGAGGCCATAGCCGAACTGGACGAAACGTCCGCTCTCGTTCAGCGTGAACACGTTCTTGACGCGATCGGTCAGGCGCTCGGCGACATAGCCCGCATAGTCGCCAAAGATCTTGCAGGTCTCGGTCGAGCGCCAGCCGCCGAAGCGATCCTGGAGCGATTGCGGCAGGTCCCAGTGATAAAGCGTCAGCCACGGCTCTATGCCGTTCTTGAGGAGCTCGTCGACGAGACGATTGTAGAAGTCGAGCCCCTTCGGGTTCGGCTTGCCGTCGCCGTCCGGAAACACCCGCGGCCATGCCACCGAGAAGCGGTAGGCCTTGCAGCCGAGCTCCTTGATGAGCGCGATGTCCTCCTTGTAGCGCTGATAATGCTCGACGGCGCGATCGCCGGTGGTGCCGTCCTCAATCTTGCCGGGGATGCGCACGAACTTGTCCCAGATCGAAGCCCCCCGCCCGTCGACGTCGACCGCACCCTCGACCTGATAGGACGAGGTCGCCGTGCCCCAGACAAAGCCCGCCGGAAAGCCATCCATGCCTCGCGGCGCCGGTGCCGGCTTAACCTCGGCGGCCTCCAGCGGATTTGCGATACCGGCTGCGGACAATCCCGCCAGCTTGGCAAACTGGCGACGCGAAACCTTGTCCGACATTGATACTGCCCCTTGAGACGATTGTTGCGGCGGCACAATGGCGTGTCGGAAGCTGCTTGAAAAGCGGGAGTTCCGGGACTTGCGGATGCAAAAATGCAGAAGAACGCCCCGGATTTACCCCCCAGCCCTGCTTTTTGCCCTTCACGCCCTGAGCCGCATCGAAGCACGCCAACAGCGAATTGATCACGGCTCGCGAGCCCAGACCATCCACCACGAAGTCGCGGTCCTTGCCGTTGGGCGGTATGATCTTCAGCTTCGCGCTGCGAATGCAGGAGCGATCGTCCGAAACCATCGATAGAACGATCCGGCGCTCCACCATCGATGGCAAGAACGCATACGTCCGTTCACAAACGCGGTCCCGAGTGATTGCGAGTTCTGCTGCGGACATCCCGCCAGCCTGGCAAGCAGGCGACGCGAAGTCTTGTCCGACATGATGCTGCATTGAACCGGGCACGCCGAGCGACCCGGCTCGCTCGATCAGCGCGAGCGCTTGGGCAATTTCGGAAGCTTGTCGGGATTGAACGCGGCTACCTGCTCGGTTCGCTCACGCGCGGGCGGCTGCTGTTCCGTGAGAATGAGCGTACCCTGGAGGATCATTCCCGGCATCTGCGCTGCCTTCGCCGTGTAAGTCGCGACCTTGCCGGGGCAGTTTCCCTCGATGTCCAGCGTGAGCTCGTCGTCGATGCCGAAGACCGTTGCACGTCCGTCGGTATGACGCTTCGTCGACACGGTGGCGGTGAAGCGATCTCCATCGACCTTGCAGGAGCCGTGATAGGTCATCAGGCTGTCGCAGCCCCAGATTTGTCCGTCTGCGACATGGACGATCCCGGTACCCTGGTCGAGTGGCGTCTTGTACCACGCCGCGTAGGTGCCGTCCTTCAGCATGGGAGCAGTCTCCCTTGACATTCCCTCGCGAATAATCCGCATGATTAGCGCTAAGAAACGGTTAATCGCGCGGCCCGTGCGAATCCGGTCTGTCCCTTCGCAACTCGGCTTCCAGTTCCTCGATGATGCTGTGAAGCAGGCACGCGGCAAGCGGATCGGTGACTTCGCGCTCCAGAAGCCTGTAACGCGCGATCTGGAATTCCCGCTCTCGCAACTGGTGCTCTGTCATCGGACGGGCCCTCCGGCAAACCTACCCGGAAACAGCCAAGTCGTTTCGTTACAATTTTCAGATCATTTGCTATGGTTTCTGATCGGTAAAGGAACGCGGCGCCGAGCAGGTCGAGGGGTTTGCAATGTCGATCGTTCAAACCTATCGCGCCTTCGCCTACAACAATGCCTGGGCGAACCACCGGTTGCTCCGCGCGTGCGCCGAGCTGAGCCAAGGCGAATTTGAGGTCGAGCGGACGGGCTTCTTCCCGAGCTTGCAGCGGACGTTGAACCACATTTATGTCGTCGACCTCTTTTACGTCGATGCGCTCGAGGGCGGATGGCTTGGGCCAAAGGCCTGGGAGGATCCGATCCCATTTCCAGCTCTTGCAGGGCTCTCGGAAGCTCAAGCATCGATGGACCGGCGCTTCATCGGCGTCTGCGATGCTCTGACACCCGCCTCGTTGAACGAAGACGTGCGGATCAATCGAGATCCTGGTGTCCAGATAGAGCGACGCGACCGGCTGCTGATGCATCTCATTCAGCATCAGATTCACCACCGTGGGCAGGCGCATGCGATGTTGTCGGGAACGCGCATCAAGCCGCCGCAGCTCGACGAGTTCTTTTCAACTGCCGAAGCGCCGTTGAGGGCATCCGAGTTTGCCGATCTGGGCTGGACGGAGGAAACCGTTTGGGGGCCGCCCAACTGAGCGCGCGCGCTACCGATTGCGGTTCCGACCTGCTCCGACCGAGGCGAAGACAACTTCCATCAGCCATGCAACGCCGGCGTCCTTCATCGCAGCCTTGGTCGCGATGGCGCAGATCGTATCCGGCTTACGGGCGAAAGGCAGCTCGACGAACATCAATCCGAAATGCCCGGCGTGCTGCTGCATCAGACGCCGCGGCAATGCAGCGATCAGTTCGGACCCTGCAAGCTGGACCAGCGCCATCATAAAGTTCGGGACAGTCAAGGCAATGCGGCGCTTGAGACCGCGCTTTGCCAACATCTCATCGACGAAGCCGCGTGGCTCACCGCTGAGAGACACCAGCAGATGCTGCGATTGCGAGAAAGCCGCAGGTGTCGGAGCTCTGGCGAAGGCGTGTCCCTTGCGCATGGCCAGCACGAATTCCTCGTCGTAGAGCCTGCGCGCCTCGAAACGCGGCGATACCGCCGGCAGCGGCAGCATCGCGACGTCCAGCTCTCGTCTTTCGAGCATCTCGAGGCACTCGTGCCAGGGGTCGCCGATCGCGCCGCCGCGGGGCGCGGGCATCACATGGATCAATCCGATGTCGATGTGGGGCGCCCTGCTTGCGATCGAACCGAGTAGCTGCCCCGTTGTCGAGGCGAGAACAGCATCGGGTGCGCCGATCGTAAAGCGGCGATGGCTTTTTGCAGGGTCGAATGGTGTAGCCAAGCCAACCAGTTGTTCGACGCGCGCGATGATTTCAGCGATCGGGTGGTCGAGCTCCAGGGCCCGCTCTGTTGGAACGACGCCCTTCGGCGTTCGCAGGAACAGCGGGTCGTTCAAAACAAGGCGCAGCCGGCCAAGCGCGTGGCTGACAGCGGACGGCGTCAGGTTCAGTCGCGCGGCCGCGCGCGCGACATGGCGTTCTTCCAGGACCACGCGGAAGAGCACAAGGAGATTCAGTTCGACCCTGGATAGATCAATTTGGTTCAGCATATTGCTGAAATCATATCGCTGGATTCATCAAGATCAAGGCCCCATGGAATGCGCAGATCGTGCAATCAGGAGCCTCGAAATGATCAGAAGGTCGAAAGGGGTGAGCAAAGGCCATGGCTCGCCGGACAACCAGGACTCGCCGCACAGGATGTCGAGGCGCTCGATGATGATGGCGGCGGCGGCAATTCCTGCTTCCGGTCAGCTTCCGGCCAATGCAGCCGCCGGGGACGACGCGACAGCCGGTCTCATCAAGCTCGCCGGCGAGAAGAATGCCGCTTTCATGCGTGGCGACATGGGCCGCTGGTCGCAGCTGGTCCGGATTGCCCCGGATTTCACGCTGATGCAGCCCTTCGGTGGCCCTGCCAGCTTCGGATTCGACAGCAGCCCAAAACGGCTGGCTGACCTGGCGCAATATTTCAGGAACGGGGAAACCGGACTGGAGGTCTTGCAGACCTATGCCTCGAACGGGCTCGTTGCGCTCGTCATGATCGAACGCCAGCGCGCGGAGGTCGGCGGCCTGCATGCCCAGGACTGGTCGCTGCGCGTCACGGAGATCTATCGCAAGGACAGCACGGACTGGCAGCTGGTACACCGCCATGCAGATCCGCTGGTCCGGCGCATTTCCTTGCAGCAAGCGGCGATCCTCGCCCGAGGCTGGGCGGAGTAAAGGCGATGTCTTTCGCCCTCCAGAGGCGGCCGGGCTTGCGTGTCGAACTCAGAACGTCATCCGCATGCCCGCATAGAACGCGCGCGGCCTTGCCGGGCTCAGCGATCGCGGGTCGGTGAATTCCGCACCGCCATTGGTGAAGTTGGGCAAGGCTTCCCTGTCGAAGAAGGTGCCAAGGGTCGAGTAGCGGTTGTCGAAGATGTTGGCGACGCGACCGTAAATCTGCAGGTTCTTGGTGATCTGGTAAGAGGTGTGGAGATTGAACACGGCGTAGGACGGCAGCTTCGGAAACTGGTTGGACTCATCGCCGACGAAATACTGGCTCGAGACAAAGAGCGCGTCGCCCCCGACCTTCCAAACGTCGGTCACAGCATATTCGACGCTGGCCTTGATGAGGTGGCTCGGAAGGCGCGGAATGTGGTTGCCCGGCAGGACCTGGATGTTGCCGGCGTCGGCGAACGGGCTCTCTGAGCCAAGCGTCAGCGCGTCGAGGAAGCGCGCGTCCAGGAACGCATAGCTCGCCTGGAACTGAAGCACATTCGACTTCAGGCTCACCTCGGCTTCGATACCCTGCCTGCGCGTCCGGCCGACGTTCTGGAAAAAGCCGAAGCCAGTCAGGCCCGGAATTGGGGTCGCGAGGATGTCGTCGTAGTTGGTGGCACGGTAAGCACCGATTTTCCAGCCGAGCGAGCCGATGTTCAATTCCTTGGTGCCGCGGAAGCCCGCTTCGAAGGTCTTGGATACGACTTGCTGCAGTGAGGGGTCAGCGATCAGAAACTGCCCGATGATGCATGGCCTCGCCGGATCGGCGCAGCCGAGCTCGAGTGGCGTGGGCACCCGGTTGGCTTCGGAATAGCCGGCATAGGCAGTCACTTCAGAGGTGATCTTGTAGGTGCCGCCGATGATCGGATTGAGCCGATCATAGGTATGATCGCCATTGAGTGCGGTGCCGAGCTGGTCCATCAGCGTGACACGGGCCGCATTGAATCGCCCGCCTGCCGTCACCGCAAAGCGATCGTCCACGTTGAACGTGTCGAGCGCATAGAGCCCGTGATATTGGTTGACGGTGCGAAGCGACACGGGACCAACCGATGTCGGGTCACCGGAGGGACCCAGGAATATGCCGCTGCCCGTGACGACATAGTTCGTGCCTATGGTTCCTAATTCAGCGCTGCCGGTGAAGCGCGTGCTGCTGACATCATAGCTCGCGCCAACTACGAAGCGGTTCTCATGACCGAACAGCTGGTCGGTGTTGGTTGCCTGACCGGATACGCCAAACGTGATCGATTTCGTGCTGGTGCGATCGATCTCGCTGAGGATGGCGTCTGGCGCAAAGGTATTGGCGAGCTGAACGCCATTCAGGCCAAAAGCCGGGACCGTATCATTGCCAAAGCACAGGAGCGTTGGATCGGCACATGCCTGGGCGTCGGTCGGGTTTCCGTCCACGGTGCTCTGTTTGAAGCTCCGCACATGCGCCGTGCCCTCAAAGGTCCAGGTCGGCGTCGCCTCCACCTTGCCGGTCAGGTTGAGATAGCCGACCTTGTTGGAGATGGTTTGCGGCGTTGTGTAGGTCGCCCCCCAATATTGCTGGAGCAATTCGGCCGGAACAGTGCTGGGTCCTGCCAGGGAATTGTTGGCGACGCCGCCATTGAGGTGGAACTCGTTGCCTTCGAAACGATACCCGACGTCGCCATAGAAGCGCCGGACATCCGATTGCGAGAAATTGCGGAAACCATTGTCGTGAACGCCTTCGAGCGCTCCGTAGACCGACCAATTATTGTCGACCTGCTTGCCCCATTGTGCGGAGCCCTGGATGCGGCCGAATGAGCCGCCCATGATATCGATCTCGGCCCCTTGATAGGTGAAGCCGTTCTTCATCTGCAGATCGATGGCACCGCCGAGGGCATTGAGGCCGTATGCCGGATTGTTGGTCACGACCAGCGCCGATCGGATCGCGGCCGTCGGGATCAGATCCCAATTAACAGTGTCGGAAAACGCCTCGTTGATGCGTACGCCGTTCTGGTAGACGGCGAGGCCCTGCGGCGTGCCGGCCAGAGGTGAAGCGACGAAGCCGCGAAACTGCACATCGGGCTGGAATGGATTGCCCGTCACTTCATTGATGCTGAGACCAGGCACGTACTGCTGCAGGGCAACGGCGATATCCGGCGAGGCGGTACGCCTGATCTGGCTGGCATCGACCGCATTGATCGCGGACGGCACCTTGTCGACGTCGAGACCTCGGCCGGTGCCCGGTGAGGTCGGGTAGACGTAAAGGCGCGTCCTGGGGCTGGCGGACGCCGGCGCCCCTACCCGTGCGACCGGCCGCGTTGGCGCACTGCGCCTCACGGCCGACGGCGGTGGTGCCGTGATCTCGACCGCCGGCAGATTCTGGACGTTGGTTTCCTCATCCTGCGCGGCCGCGGCGGGGTCTGCAAGGGCCAAGCCCGACACCAGCCCCGTCGACACCGAGGCTATCAACAAACGACGCTTGAACCAAAGAGCGTTGAACCAAAGAGGTTTGCCCATCCCTGCCTTCCCATCCGTGACCACCGGCTGTTTTGATTTTCGCCGTTTGGTTGAGATGAGTGTATTCGGCGGCAGTGAGTCCGCCAGCCACAAAAGGTCTGGCACTATCCGCACCCGTTTTCCCGACCAAATCGGGAATTTTTCCCGATGCAATCAGGACGCCGCCGTCGGAACCAGCGCCTCCACGGTCAAGCCGCCGTCGCCGGAGACGACGTTGAGCGTGCCGCCCAGCGCCAGAATGCGCTCGCGCATGCCGACGAGGCCGAAGCCGAGCTTCTGGCCCGGCTCCATGCCGCGGCCGTTGTCGCTGACCCGCACGCGCGCATAGCCGCGGCCGCCGGCCTGCTCGACGGGCTCGATCACGACATTGACCGACGTCGCGCCGGCGTGGCGGAACACGTTGGTGAGCGCCTCCTGCACGATGCGGTAGATGGTGAGGTCGGCCGTCTCGCCGGTGACCCCGAGCGTGGCGGAGATCACGGTTTCGATCGCGACGTCGGGATGCGACTCCCGCCACAGCCGCGAGAGCGATTCCAGCGCCTGGCGCAGGCCGAGCTCGGCAAGGCCGACGGGCCGGAGCCGCTCCAGCACCCGGCGGGTGAACTGCTGGAGCTGGTTGATCTGTTCCAGCAAGGCGCTGCCGTGCTTCCGGACCGAGTCGGCATTCGGCGCGCGCCCGTCCGCGAGCTTCGCCAGCGCGCTCGCATGCGCGCGCAGCGAGAACAGATACGGCCCGAATTCGTCATGCAGCTCGCGCGCGATCTCCTTGCGCTCGACGTCCTGGAGCGACACCGCGCGCTCGGCCAGGAGCCGCTTTTCCTCCACCGCCTCGCCGAGCGCCGCCGCGAGATGATTGAGCTTGCCGCAGATCGCGGCCAGCTCGGGCGCACCGCCCGGCGTGGCGCGCGCGTCATAATGCCCACCCTCGATCGCGGTCATCGTCTGCGCCAACGACTGCAGCGGCGCGAGCGCGCGGCCGACCACCGTCATCATCACCAGGAACAGCGCGAGCGCGATCACCGAGCCGACCTCGAGCTGGGTCACGATGGCGTCCCAGATCTCGGCGATCTCGTCGTCGGGATGCGCGGTGATCACCAGCGAGCCCGGCTTGCCATGGACCGAGACCGGCACGCTCACCGTGGTCTGCTCGGGATGAACCAGGCCGACGAACCAGGCCGGCGGTCCGCGCGCGTCGTCATCGGCAGGCCGGGGCGGCGTCAGCGGGTTACCGCCGGCGTCCTGAAGCGCGATGCTGACATGGCGCAGGCGGCTCAGATCGCGCGCGATCTGGTTCAACCTGGCATCCGGATCGGGCGCCTCGTTCAGATCCGCAACGATCATCTCGATGAATTCGCGCGCAAGCCGGATCACGCTCTGGTCCTCGGCCTGCACGCGCGGCCCGGCTTCCGCGACCTGGCGGCCGATATTGACGGCGAGCCCCAGCGCCAGCAGCAGCGCCAGCAGAAGGTTGATGCGCGCGCGCAACGATAGATTTTGCCACATTGGTGCCGCCCGTGCCTCGCGAAGGTTGGCCCGCGCCTGTCCGATGACGTTGACAGAGGCGAAGCGCCCGATATCTAATCGAAAGCGTACAGCAATCCCGGCCGGGTTGCATGAGGCGACATGAGACGCGCGCAGCGTTCTTGTTCGGATCATGCGGCGGAAAAGCAGGCCGAGGCTGTCACGGGGAACGCCTATGCGCATTCTGATCGTCGACGATCATCCCATTGTCGCCTCCGGCTGCCGTGCCGTGCTGGCCGACGAGGGCGAGATCGAGATTTTGGAGGCCGCCGACGCCGAGGACGGCGAATGCGTCTTCATTGTCGAGCGCCCCGACCTGTGCATCATCGACATCAACCTGCCGACCGTCTCCGGCTTCGAGCTCGCGCGCCGCATCCTCGAACGTGCGCCCGAGGCCCGCATCATCATGTTCAGCATGAACGACGACCCTGCATTCGCCGCGCGCGCGATCGAGTGCGGGGCGAAGGGCTACGTCTCCAAGACCGGCGACCCCGACGACCTCGTCGAGGCGATCCGCGCCGTCGGGGGCGGCGGCACCTATCTGCCGACCGCGATCGCGCGCAGCATCGCGTTTGCAGGACCGACGCTGGCGCAAAGCCCGCTGTCGAAGCTGAACGCGCGCGAGATGGAAATCCTGCGGCTGCTCAGCGCCGGAAAGAGCCTGTCTGAGATCGCGTGGCTGGTGCAGTCGTCCTACAAGACTGTCGCCAACACCTCCTCGATCATGCGACAGAAGCTCGGCGTGAAGACCTCGGTCGAGCTGGTGCGGCTGGCGATCGACAGCGGCGTCGCCTGACGCATACACCGCCACGAATTCGGTCACACAAGCGTTGCAATCTTGATGTGGTTAGATGCCACGGAGCATAACGGCATGACGATCCAGACTGTCTCGACCAACACATCCTATGGCGGCGTGCAGGGCGTGTACCGCCATGCCAGCCAGGCGACCGGAACCAACATGGTGTTCTCGGTCTATGTTCCCCCACATGCCGCCGGCGCAAAGCTTCCCGTGGTCTGGTATCTCTCCGGCCTCACCTGCACCCATGCCAATGTCACCGAAAAGGGCGAATTCCGCAAAGCCTGCGCCGAGCTCGGCCTGATCTTCGTCGCGCCGGACACCAGTCCGCGCGGGCCCGACGTGCCGGGCGATGCCAACAATGCCTATGATTTCGGCCTCGGCGCCGGCTTCTATGTCGACGCGACGCAACAGCCGTTCGCGCGCAACTATCGCATGTGGAGCTATGTCACCGACGAGCTGCCCAAGCTCGTGGCGGAGAATTTTCCGGTCGACGCCAAGCGGCAATCGGTGATGGGCCATTCGATGGGCGGCCACGGCGCGCTGACGGTCGCGCTGCGCAATCCGCACCGCTATCGCGCGGCCAGCGCGTTCGCGCCGATCGTGGCGCCGTCGCTCGTGCCCTGGGGCATCAAGGCGCTGACCGGCTATCTCGGACCGAACAAGGAGACCTGGCGCAACCACGACACCGTGGCGCTGATCGAGGACGGCGCGAAATATTCCGGCTTCCTCGTCGACGTCGGCGAGGCCGACAATTTCCTGAAAGAACAGCTCAGGCCCGAGCTGCTCGAGGCCGCCTGCACCAAGGCGGGCATCCCACTGACGCTGCGGCGGCAGGCGGGATATGACCACAGCTATTATTTCATCTCGACCTTCATGGGCGATCATCTGCACTGGCATGCGGAAAGATTGAAGGGGTGATTTCTTCCTTCTCCCCTTGCGGGAGAAGGTGGCATAGGCGGCCCACGGCCGCCGTTCTTAAGAACGCCGAAGCAAAGCTTCGGCTATGGCGCCGGATGCCGGATGAGGGGTATCTCACCGCGCTTCAAGTGAAAGTTAGACTCGCGGAGAGAGACCCCTCACCCGTCTTCGCTTCGCGAAGCCACCCTCTCCCACAAGGGGCGAGGGTGCAGCAGAGCTAGCGGGGAAAGGCGAAGCTCTACTCCGGCTTCCCGTAGTTCGGCGCCAGCAATCGATTGCGGATCAGGTAGCTCATCGTGCGCGACCACGATTCGTCCGTGTTGCCGCGCATGTCGGCGCTGGCGGTGGTGATCATGTTGCCGGTCTTCACGTCGCGCAAATAGATGTTCAGATTGATGATCAGGTTCGAGACCTTCTGCACCATGCCGGTGATCTCTAGGTCGGCGCCAAGCTGGCCGGCAAGCTTGAGGTCGCAGCCGCCGCAGGCCTGCAGATTGGCATGACGGGCGGCATCCCTGACCGGTGCGATGTCGAGCAGTTGGAACCTTCCCGACAGCGCCAGTTCCTTGCGCAGCTGGTCGCTGATGCGCTCGAGCCGCGCCTCTTCCGGCCTGGAGCCGTAGAACTCGCCGGGAAGGCTGGTGTCGATCAGCTCGAAATCGAATACCGCGAGCCTTGGCGGATCGGCCAACGCGACCGAACCGGTCAACAGCAAAGCTGCGAAACAGATCAGCGCTCGCATGATCGTGATTCCCGGCCTCGCGCGCGCGGGGACGAAATGCGGGGTTGCAAGCCGGGCCAAATCGGTCATGCTTTAGCAGAGACAATTCTCCACCGGCGGTCAAGCCAGGGAGAACATCTGGAGGAAACATGATCCGATGGTTGGTCGGCCTGATCGGCCTGGGTCTTGCCGCGACGAGCGCGCTCGCGGCCGACCCGGTGCAGATCGGCGTCGGCTATCTCGGCGTCGCCGGCACCAGATCGACGCTGTCGCTGGTCGAGCAGCCTGCGGAGAATGACGGCGTCGCCGGCGCGCGCCTCGCCATCGAGGACAACAACACCACGGGAAAATTCCTCAACCAGCGTTTCACGCTGGAGGAGCACCGCATCAAGGAAGGCGAAGATCCGGTTGAGGCTGCGGCTGCGCTCGCCGAGAAGAACGGCTTCATCATCGCCGACCTGCCGGCCGACGCGCTGTTGAAGGTCTCGGACGCCCTGCGTGAGCGCGGCACGCTGCTGTTCAACGCCGGCGCGATCGACGAGCGCCTGCGCGAGGCCGATTGCCGCGCCAATGTCATCCACACCGCACCGACGCGCGCGATGCTGGCCGATGCGCTCGGCCAATACCTGGTGTGGAAGCAGTGGAAGCGCTGGGTGCTCGTGGTCGGCTCGCATGACGAGGACAAGCTGTTTGCAGACGCGCTCCGGCGTACCGCCACACGCTTCGGCGCCAAGATCGTGCAAGAGAAGACCTTCGAGGACAAGGGCGGCGCGCGCCGCACCGATAGCGGTGTCACGCTGATCCAGCGCCAGATGCCGGTGTTCACGCAACAGTTGCCGGCCTATGACGTGCTGGTCGCCGCCGACGAGAGCGAAGTGTTCGGCGCCTATCTGCCCTATCGCACCTGGGATCCGCGCCCCGTCGCGGGCTCGGCCGGCCTCGTGCCGCGCAGCTGGGACGCATCGCAGGACCAGTGGGGCGCGATCCAGATGCAGAACCGCTTCATCAAGCTGAACTCGCGGCGCATGACCCCGCTCGACATGCAGGCCTGGACGGCGGTGCGCATGATCGGCGAGGCCACCTCACGCACCAATTCCGGCGACGTCAAGAAGGTCACCGACTTCATCAAGGGGCCGGATTTTTCGGTCGCTGCCTTCAAGGGCACAAGACTGACCCTGCGCGACTGGAACCTGCAGCTGCGCCAGCCGATCCTGCTGGTCGACGGCCGGATGGTGGTGTCGGTGTCGCCGCAGGAGGGATTTCTGCACCAGGTCTCCGAGCTCGACACGCTCGGCTACGACCGCCCGGAGAGCAAATGCAAGCTGAAATGAGGACGCGAATGTTGCGCATGTGGCGTGTGGGGTTGCTGTCCGGACTGGCGCTTGCGGCCGCGCCCGCGCATGCCTTCATCGCCTATGTCTCGAACGAGAAGAGCAACACGGTCTCGGTGATCGACACCGACAGCTGGACCGTG
Source organism: Bradyrhizobium sp. 61 (assembly GCF_023073075.1). Taxonomy (NCBI): domain Bacteria; kingdom Pseudomonadati; phylum Pseudomonadota; class Alphaproteobacteria; order Hyphomicrobiales; family Nitrobacteraceae; genus Bradyrhizobium; species Bradyrhizobium sp. 61. Next base: position 73,120 of record NZ_JADPIU010000088.1, read on the forward strand.
ACCAAGACCATCAAGGTCGGCCAGCGCCCGCGCGGCATTGACTTCACGCGCGACGGCAAGTTCGTGATGGTCGCGGTCGGCGACGACGACACCATCCAGGTGATCGATGCGAAGACGCAAGCGATCGTGGACAGCCTGCCCTCCGGGCCCGACCCGGAATTGTTCGCGCAGGATGCGGCCGGAAAAATCCTCTATGTCGCCAACGAGAACGACAACACGGTGACCGTGATCGATCTGGAGAAGCGTGCGCGGCTCGGCGACATCCAGGTCGGCGTCGAGCCCGAGGGCATGACCATCAGCCCCGACGGCAAGACGCTGATCAACACGTCCGAGACGACCAACATGGCGCATTTCATCGACACCTCGTCGCGCCAGATCGTCGCCAACGTGCTGGTCGACGCGCGGCCGCGCTTTGCCGAATTCAAGCACGACAGTTCCGAGCTGTGGGTGTCCTCGGAGATCGGCGGCACGGTCTCGATCATCGATCCCAAAAAGCACGAGGTAACCGGCAAGGTCACGTTCGAGATTCCGGGATTGCGGAAAGAGGCGATCCAGCCGGTCGGCATCGGCATGACCAAAGACGACAAGACCGCCTTCGTCGCGCTCGGCCCCGCCAACCGCATCGCCGTGGTCGACGTCGCCTCGCGCAAGGTGACGAAATATTTGCTGGTGGGACAGCGCGTCTGGCACATGGCGTTCACGCCGGACGAGAAATACTTGCTCACCACCAACGGCGTGTCGAACGACGTCTCGGTCATCGACGTCGCCGCGCAAAAGGTGATCAAGACCATTCAGGTGGGCGAACTGCCCTGGGGCATTACGATCTCGCCATGACCAGCCCTGCTCCCATCGCCGAACCACAGGAGATGCCGAGGCTGGAATCGGCCGCGGTGCCGGCGCTGTCGATCGACGGCGTCAGCCATTCCTATGGGCCGCGCCGGGCGTTGATGGACGTCTCCTTCAATGTGCAGCCTGCTAGCTTCACTGCGCTGCTCGGGCTCAACGGCGCGGGCAAGAGTACGCTGTTCTCGCTGATCACGCGCCTGTTCGGCATCCAGAGCGGCCGCGTCGGCATTTTCGGCCACGATATCAGCAAGAGCCCCGGCGAGGCGCTGCGGCTGCTCGGCGTCGTATTCCAGCCGCGCACGCTCGATCTCGACCTGTCGCTGACGCAGAACCTGCTCTATCACGCCGCACTCCACGGCATCAGCCGGCGCGAAGCGGCCGCGCGCAGCGGCGAGCTGCTCGGCCGCATCGGCCTTTCTGAGCGTGCCGGCAGTAAGGTGCGCGATCTCTCGGGCGGCCAGATGCGGCGGCTGGAGATCGCACGCGCCCTGCTGCACCGGCCGCGGCTGCTGTTGCTGGACGAGCCGACCGTCGGCCTCGACGTCAAGGCGCGCGCCGACATCATCAGCCATGTCCGCCAGCTCGTGACCGAGCAAGGCATCGGCGTGCTCTGGGCCACGCATCTGTTCGACGAGATCATGGCCGGTGACGACCTCGTGGTGCTGCACCAGGGCAAGGTGCTGGCGCAGGGGCCGATGAGCCGCGTCGTCACGGATGCCGGCGCACAGGACGTCAACACCGCCTTCATGCGCCTGACCGGTGCGCAGACGATGCCGGGAGGCGGCGCATGAGCAGCATCACGACGCGGGATACACCGCGCGGTTTCTCGGCCGCGGAATACATGACCTGCCTCACCGGCATCGTCTGGCGCGAGGGCCTGCGCTTCCTGCATCAGCGCGAGCGCTTTGTCTCGGCGCTGGTGCGGCCGCTGGTGTGGCTGTTCATCTTCGCCGCCGGCTTCCGCCAGGTGCTCGGCATCTCCATCATCCCGCCCTACGAGACCTACATCCTCTACGAGGTCTATATCGCGCCCGGACTGATGGCGATGATCCAGCTCTTCAACGGCATGCAGTCCTCGCTCTCGATGGTCTATGACCGCGAGATGGGCAACATGCGGACGCTGCTGGTGAGCCCGCTGCCGCGCGGGTTCCTCTTGTTCTGCAAGCTGCTGGCGGGCACCGCAGTGTCGCTGCTCCAGGTCTATGCGTTCCTGCTGATCGCCTGGTTCTGGGACATCACCCCTCCCGCGATCGGCTATCTCACCGTGCTGCCGGCGCTGATCCTGTCGGGGCTGATGCTGGGCTCGCTCGGCATGCTGATCTCCTCGGGCATCAAGCAGCTTGAAAGCTTCGCCGGCGTAATGAACTTCGTGATCTTTCCGATGTTCTTCGCCTCCTCCGCGCTCTACCCGCTCTGGCGGGTGCAGGAGGGCAGCCCCTATCTCTACTATCTCTGCCAGGCCAACCCGTTCACCCATGCGGTCGAGCTGATACGTTTTGCATTCTACGGGCAAATCAACTGGATCTCGCTGGCGGTAGTGGCGGCCTGCACAATCGTCTTCATGATCGGCGCGATTCTGGCCTATGATCCCTCGCGCGGGCTGGCGCGACGGGGCCCTGCGGGAGGCGAAGGATGAAGGTTCTGGCCATGGCCGCTTTTGCGCTCGCCGTTGCGAGCACGGCTGCGTGCGCCGCCGATCCACGCTATCCCAACTGGCCTTGCACGCAGGCCAAGGTGCCGGACATCTCGCTCGCCGCCGTCTGGGCCGGTCCCGCACTCGACGACGCCGAGACCAAATGGAAGGACGACGCAAAGGTCACCGCGCTGGTCTCAAAACTGTCGGCGCGGAAGACGCCGATGGACGAGGCCGAGAAGTCGGTGAAGGCGTTTTTGGCCGGCTCCGCCGCTGACAAGACGGCGAACGCCAAGCTGTTGTTCGCCGGCTTGTTCGACACGCTCAACGCCCAGCGCTCGCAGGTCATGAATGGGCTCGAACGCGTCAGCCGCAAACAGCGCGAGGCGGCCGACAAGATCCGCGAGGAGTCGATCCAGCTCCAGGCGCTCCAGAGCGCGACACCACGCGACGACGCAAAGGTCGATGCGCTCAGCAACCAGTTGATCTGGGAAACCCGCATTTTCGAAGATCGCCACAAGGTGGTGCGGTTCGTCTGCGAGGTTCCGACCGCGATTGACCAGCGCCTGTTCGCTCTCGGACGCGTGATCCAGCAGGAGATGGAATAGCGTCAGCCTCGCTGACGACGACTTTCGGAAAGTTCCCGCGATATCAATCGTTACCCTTTGCCGCGCTATCAGCCGGAACCAAATCGCTCTAGGATGGCTTGTCGACGTGAACTCCAAGACGTCGGGAGGCCTCGATGGGAACAACAAAATTCATCTTCGCATGCGCTGCAGCCATCAGCACGCTTGCGTCCCCTGCTTTTGCTGACGACATGACCGGGATGGTCACCAGAATCGACCGGCTCAACAGCACGATCTCGATCCAGCAGACACAGAAGGGCACGGTCGGCGGCAGCGCAGGCGGCGCCGGCACGCTTCAGGAGTACAAGGCCAAGGACGCCGCGATGCTGGATGCCGTCCATGCCGGCGACAGGGTGACGTACTCGGCGACCGACAACAACGGTACGGGCACGCTGACGAAGCTGCAGAAGCAGTAGGGCTTGGATCTTCGCCTCTCCCCGCGTGCGGGGAGAGGCCGGAATGCGCGCATAGCGCGGATTCCGGGTGAGGGGGAGCCTCCGCGAGTCCGTCCGGTCAACATTCGCGACGCTCCATCCCACCGTCATTGCGAGCACAGCGAAGCAATCCAGAATCCCTCTGCGGAAAGACTCTGGATTGCTTCGCTGTGCTCGCAATGACGACGAGGAAGCAGCGTGTATCTTCAACACCGCGCCCGCGGAGAGTCCCCCCTCACCCCAACCCTCTCCCCGCAAGCGGGGCGAGGGAGCGCACCTGCGCTCGCTCAGCTACTGCTCGGGCCGCGGCTGCGGCTGCGTCTCCTCGGTCGGAAGGTTTGCGCGCTCCCAGCCGTCGGTGCCGTCGGGGTACCAGGCGACGTTGGCATAACCGTAAGCCAAGGCGCGCTTGGCGGCGTTCCAGGACATCCAGCAGTCGGCCAGGCAATAGATCACGAGCAGCGCAGCCTTGTCGCCGCGCGCGGCGCGGGCGAGGCCGCGCTGGAAATAATCGTCCATGGCGGGCGGCAGCACGCCGTAGCCGGTGTCCGGCAGCCAGATGCTGCCCGGAATGTTTTTCCGCGGCATATCGCGCCAGACGGTGCCTTCGGGGAGGTTCTTCGGCTTCGGCGCGCGTGGCAGCACGTCGATGAACGCGCCGCTCTTCGCACGCCAGATTGCTTCGGCCTCCGCAGTCGTCAGCACGCGCGCGCCAGTGAGCGTCGCCGGCACCGGCGCGCGGTAATTGTCGGAGCGATACCCCTCGGGCTCGAACGGCTCCTGCTGCTGCGCCAACGCCGGCGCCACCAGAATGGCGGCAACCAGCGCAGCGGCAACGCGCCGCCTCATGGCGTCTTCTTGGCCGTCTCCGCGCCGAGCGGCTTGTCGCTCTCGTCGAGCAGCGGTACGCCGAAGTCGAGCAGGATCTTGTTGATCTCGCCCTGGTTCTCCTGGATCAGCTTGTTGAGCTGCCGCTTCCAGTTCTGGTCGGCGGGCCGCACGCCCATGCCGATGCGATAGACCAGCTTCGGCCCCGAGGTTTCCTTCACCAGCGGCGTGACATGAAGCGAGCCGGCCTTCTTCGCATAATACCCGGCCATCGGACCCCACAGCACGCCGGCGTCGATCTTGCCGGCGACGAGGTCGTCGACCATCGCCTGTGCGGAGTTGTCGAAGCGCGTGTCGATCATCAGGGGATAGGGTTTTGCATCGCCCATCAGGCCGGCGATCGCCATGTTGGTGGCCGGCGGCGTGCCGGCGACGATGCCGACATGCTTGCCTTTCAACTTCGGGTCTTCGAGCGTATCGACTTCCTCGAGCCCGCTGCCTGTTTTCGCGACCAGCGCGTATGACGTGCGATAATAGGGATTGGTGCCCTGCACGAGATCGTCGCCTTGCGGAAATCCCATGATGACGTCGCAGCGATGCGCGCCCAGCGTCATCCGCACGAAGCCGGTGGCCTGCGGGAAGAAGACGTAGTCGAGCTTCTTCTGGAGCTTGTCTGCGAGCAGCTCGGCGAGCTTGTTCTCGAACCCCTCGCCCTTCTCGTTCGAGAACGGCAGATTGCGCGGGTCTGCACAGACGCGCAGCACTTTTGGATCGACCAGCTCGAACGAGAGGTCGCCGGTCTCGCTGGTCTGCGCAATGGCGACGTCGCCGAATGCGCAGGATGCCACCAGGACCCACAGTGAAAACAACCAGCGACGATGTCGCCCGGCCTCCGTCATCGCGCTTCCTCCTCGGTTTGTTTGAATGCTAGCCATGCAACGCATGACGCGCCATGCTTTGCCAAACTTTGTGTTGGCTTTGGTTTGTTGCAGTGCAGTGCGGCAAGCCATCTGAACTGAGGCGGAAAAGTGTCTCGCATCGCTTCCTTGATCGCAGCCCTGTCCCTGCTGGGGACAGCAACGCTAGCACGCGCCGGGGCAGCCGAATTGCCTGTGAGCGAAGTCGCACCAGGAATCTTCGTGCACTCCGGGACCACCGCCCTCATGACCCGCGAGAACGAAGGCGACATCGCCAATGTCGGCTTTATCGTCGGCGAGGATGCGGTGGCCGTGATCGACACCGGCGGCAGCCTCCGTGAGGGCGAGGCGCTGCTGGCGGCGGTGCGGGCTCGCACATCCAAGCCGATCCGCTACGTCATCAACACCCATGGCCATCCCGACCATGTCTTCGGCAATGCGGCCTTTGCCGCAGAGGGAACCAGCTTCGTCGGCCACAGCAAGCTGCCGCAGGCGCTGGCGACGCGCGGGCCGTATTATCTCGACAATTTTAGACGCCTCATGGGTAGCGAATTGATCGATCCCGTGAAGATCGTGCCGCCCACCCTGCTCGTCTTTGATACCCTCACGCTCGATCTCGGGTCGCGCCGCCTCACCTTGCGGGCCTGGCCGGCGGGGCACAGCGACAACGATCTGACCGTGTTCGACGAGACCAGCAAGACGCTGTTCTCGGGCGATCTCGTCTTCCTCCGCCATATCCCGGTGATGGACGGCAGCATCCGCGGCTGGCTCGGCTCGCTCGGGGAACTCGACAAGATTCCAGCGCAGCGCGTCGTGCCCGGTCACGGGCCTGTGAGCGACTGGCCTGCCGCGCTCGGCGACGAGCGGCGTTATCTCACGACGCTGCTGGCGGACGTGCGGGCGTCGAACAAGAAGGGCGAGCCGATCCGGACTGCCGCCGACAAGGCGGCCGCATCGGAACGGCCGCATTGGCAATTGTTCGAAGACTACAATGCTCGCAACGCAACCGCAGCATTTTCGGAAATTGAATGGGAGTAGTGGACGCGCTACGCTGGACGGGGGATCGGCTGCGCCGCCCCAGAGAAAACTGCTTCGTCCGCACGGAACCACGACCATGACGGGATGCACACGCCGCCTGCCCCTGATCGCCGCATTGCTTGGCATCGCCTTCGCTGTGCCGGCGAGCGCCGAGGAGGCTTATGATCCCTGGCCGGGCCTGGTGCAGGACATCTTCAGCAACCGTCCGATCAACGACGGCAACGACGTCATCGGCATCGAGATGCCCTATCGCGCCGAGGACGCGGCGATCGTGCCGGTGACCCTGCGCAGCAAACTGTCGCCCGCGGATAGCCGCCGCATCCGTTCGATCACGCTGGTGATCGACCGCAACCCCGCGCCGATGGCAGCGAAGTTCGAGCTCGGCGCAGATGCCAACGTCACCGAGATCTCCACGCGCGTGCGCGTCAACAACTATACCGACGTCCACGCGGTTGCCGAGCTCAGCGACGGCCAGCTTTACGTCGCCAAGACCTATGTGAAGGCCTCAGGCGGCTGCTCGGCGCCGGCAGGAAAGAACATCGAGGAAGCCAGGAACCGGCTCGGCCAGATGCGCTACCGGCAATTCGCGCGCGAGGAGGCACCGGCCAGCCGCGCCCGCGAGGCGCAGATCATGATCGGCCATCCCAACAATTCCGGGCTACAAATGGATCAGGTCACGCAGCTCTACGTCCCCGCCTTCTTCGTCAACCAGCTGAAGCTGACGCAGGACGACAGCCCCGTGCTGTCGATGGAGGGCGGCATCTCGATCTCGGAAGATCCCAACCTGCGCTTCACCTATGTGTCCAACGGAGCCAAGCGGTTCCGTGCGGAGGCGAAGGACACGGACGGGCATGTGTTCCGCAATGAATGGGATGTGGAGAAGCCGGGGACGTAAGGCGCTGCCTTCCCTCCCCCTTCAAAGTCAAACGCGGTGCGGATGACTGTGCCCTCGCCCCTTGTGGGAGAGGGCAGCACCGCTGGTAGACAAAAATTCGCTTGGGTGAGGGGTTTGTCTCCGCGAGCTACTCTCTTACGATAGTATTCGCGGAGGCATACCCTCATCCGGCGCTTCGCGCCACCTTCTCCCGCAAGGGGAGAAGGGATCGCACCGTCTATGCGGCAGCTAGAAACACCTCACCTCGGCTTCCGCCTGCGCGCGCCGGAGATCATTCACCGCCGAATTCGCCTGCTCCGACGTACGAAACTGGACGCCGAGATTGCCGCGCACCTGGGACATACTCAGCGCCGTCTCGGCGGTGACGTAACGGTCATAGGACACGATCGAGGCCACCACGTCGATCGAGCAGGAGCATTGCTCGATCGACTGCCGGCTCTCGCCATTGGCCTTCATGCAGCCATAGACGTATTCGGCACGCGCCGAGGTCGGATAATCGTTGGCCTCCTCGGCACGCGCGGCGTAGACGGTCGCAGCCCACACCGCCAATGCGGCGACAATCGGTCGTAGCCGTCCCGCCAGATTCATGAGCGTCCTCCCGCTGGTTGCGACGAAAGCTATGCTATGCGTATTGTCATGAAAAGCACTCCCTTCGAGGAAACGGCTCACAAGGTGATGAGAGCACTTGGTTTGAGAGCGCCTGGACGAACATTGGCGCTCGCGATGACGCTGGCGCTGTCGCTGGCCGCACCCGGCCGCGCCGCGGATACGATCCGCCTTGCAGTGCAGAAGACCGGAACATTCTCCTGGGAGCTGGCCGCAATCCGCGCCGGCGGGCTCGACAAGGAAGCCGATCTGTCGCTCGACGTCACCGAGCTCGCGAGCCCCGAGGCCGGCAAGATCGCGCTGCGCGCCGGGAGTGCCGACATCATCCTGTCGGACTGGCTGTGGGTGTCGCGCGAGCGCGTGCTCGGCGCCAAGCTCACCTTCTATCCCTATTCCAGCGCGCTCGGCGCGGTGATGGTGCCGGCCTCGTCGCCACTCAAGACGCTCGCCGACCTCAAGGGCCGTAAGCTCGGCGTCGGCGGCGGCGCGATCGACAAGAGCTGGCTGCTGCTGCAGGCGCGGATGAAGCAGGACGGCATCGACCTGAAGTCCGATGCGAGCATCGTCTATGGCGCGCCGCCCCTGATCGCCGCCAAGGCGCTCGATGGCGAGATGGATGCAAGCCTCAACTTCTGGAATTTCTGTGCGCAGCTCGAGGCCAAGGGCTTTCGCCGCCTCGCCGGCATCGAGGACATTTTGCCGAAGCTCGGGGCCAAGGGCGCGGTGTCCGCGGTCGGCTACGTCTTCGACGAAGGCTGGGCCGCAAGCCACCGCGATGCGGTGGCGCGTTTCATTGCGATGACCCGCAAGGCCAAGCAGCTGCTGATCACCTCGGACGCCGCCTGGGACAAGATAGCGCCGCTCACCGGCGCGAGCGATCCGGCCATCCTTAAGACCTACCGCGACCGCTATCGCGACGGCATTCCGCGCCGGAGCATCGTGGACGAGGAGGCGGATGCGCGCGTGCTCTATCGCGTGCTTGCCGAGATCGGCGGACGCGACCTGGTCGGGCCGGCGGCCGAGCTCGATCCCGGCACCTTCTATCACGCGGTCCCCGGAGACTGAGGTGCTGCGTCTTCTCTCGTTTTCCCTGTTCCTCGCAACCTGGTGGATTGCCGCGCTGTTCGTCGGCGGCGCAAAGCTGCCCTCCCCGCCGGCCGTGCTCAACGTCATCATCGCGGAAGCATCGAGCGGCGCCCTGTTCCTGCATCTCGGCGCCACGCTGGCGCGCGTCGCGCTCGCCTTCGTGCTGGCGATGTCGCTCGGCAGCGCCATCGGCTATTTGATGGGACGGGTGAAGCTCGCCGACCGGCTCGGCGATCCCTGGCTGATCCTGCTGCTGAACCTGCCGGCGCTGGTCGTGATCGTGCTGGCCTACATCTGGGCCGGCCTGACCGAAGCGGCCGCGATCGCGGCGATCGCCATCAACAAGCTGCCGACCGCCATCGTCACCTTGCGCGAGGGCACGCGCGCGCTCGACCGTTCGCTGGACGAGATGGCCACCGTGTTCGCGATGCCGCGCTGGCGTGCGTTCCGCCACGTCGTGCTGCCGCAGCTTGCGCCCTATATCGCAGCCTCGGCCCGCTCCGGATTGTCGCTGGTATGGAAGATCGTGCTGGTGGCCGAGCTGCTGGGACGGCCGAACGGCGTCGGCTTCGAGATCGGCGTCGCCTTCCAGCTGTTCGACACGCCGCGACTGCTGGCCTATTCGCTCACCTTCGCGGCCGTCGTGCTCGTCATCGAAACCTTGCTGGTGCAGCCGTTCGAAGCCCGCGCAACCCGGTGGCGGCCCCGTGCGGCTTGAAGTCGATATCTCCGGAAAGACATTCAGGAGTGCCGCGGGCGAAACGCACGAGGTGCTGGCCCCGGTCAGCTTCGCGCTTCAATCCGGTGAGGTCGGCGTTTTGATCGGCCCCTCCGGCTGCGGCAAGAGCACGATGCTGCGCATTATCCTCGGGCTCGACCGCGATTTCCACGGGACCATCGCGCGTCCACCGGAAGCGCGGATCGGGATGGTGTTCCAGGAGCCACGGCTGCTGCCGTGGCGCTCGGTCGAGCAGAATGTGCGGCTTGCGGCCCCTGATATCTCCGAGGCGAAGCTGTCGGAGCTGTTCAGGATCCTGGAGCTGGAGGCGCATCGCAGCCACTTTCCGGGCGAATTGTCGCTGGGTCTTGCCCGGCGCGTCGCGCTGGCCCGCGCCTTCGCGGTCGAGCCCGATCTGCTCGTGCTTGACGAGCCCCTCGCCTCGCTCGATGACGCGCTCGCCGGCCGCCTGCGCGACGAGATCGCGACGCTGGTCGCAAGCCGCCCCATGATGACGCTGCTCGTCACCCACAGCCTCGACGATGCGGTCCGCCTCGGCGACCGCTTGTTCTTCCTGTCGCCGCAGCCGGCGCGAATTCTGGCAGAAGTGCCCATCAGCATCCCGCGTGGCGCACGCGGCGACGCAGAGGTAGCCGCGATCAGGGCGGACCTCGCGGCGAGAATCCAAGGCGAACATGGCGGCGAACGCGCCGGGCGTGATGCCTCATAGGCAGCCACGCAAAGCGCGTGCTAAACAGGGCCCGTAGCGGAGCCCGATGATGACGCGAATGGTCGCCCTCATGACGCTTGGCCTCGCTCTCGTCGCGACCATGGCGAGCGCGCAGGACATGATGCGTGACGTCGACCTCACGTCACCCGCGATGGTCTCCGCGGAAATGAGCCGGCAGGAGGTCGAGGCCATCCTGGCCAAAGCCAGCGCCGGGGCGCCGGCCGATTTCACCGGCAAGCGGTTGTCGGGGCTCGATCTCTCGGGTCTTGACCTTTCCACGGCGATTCTCCGTGCGGCACGACTCAACAAGACGAAACTCGCCGGTGCCCGTCTTGATCAGGCGATCCTCGATCAGGCGTGGCTGCTCGACGCTGATCTCGCGGGCGCGAGCCTGAAGGGCGCCAATCTGTTCGCCTCGCAGATGGCGCGCGCGCGTCTGGACGGCGCGGACCTGGCCGGTGCTCGCATCGCGGCCGACCTCACCGGCGCAAGCCTGATCGGCGCCTCGATTGCGAACGCGCATCTTGGCGCCGATATGCGCAACCAGTCGATGGGGCTGATGCGCGCCGTGCTGCGATCCGCCAATCTGGAAGGGTTGAACGCGCGCAATGCCGACCTGTCGCGCGTCGATCTCGAATTTGCCTCCCTCAAGGGAGCCGACCTGACCGGCGCGTCGCTCAAAAATGCTCAGCTCGGCGGCGCCGACCTGACCGGAGCCACCGTCACTGACGCCGATTTCGAGGGCGCTGATCTTGCCTCGGCGAAGCTGATCGCGCCGATCGGCCTTGACCGCGCCAGGAATTTCGACAAGGCAAAGAACCGCGAGCGCCTGATCAGGGAATAACAGGGCGCCTTTGGGAGGATCGGCTGATGCGTTGGTTTCTGGCTTTGATCGCGTTGTTGACGTTGGCCGGCGAAGCCGCCGCCCAAAGCAAGGGCAAGGGCATCCGGCTCTGGAATTTGACGACGGAGACGATCTCCGGCTTCCAGCTCTCGCCCGCCGGCAAGACCGAGTGGGGCCCGAACCAGTGCCTGAACGACAAGGACAAGGAGGTCGACCACGACGAGCGGCTGCGCATCACCGGCGTCGAACCCGGCCGCTATGACGCCAGGGTCAGCTATCCCAATGCGCGGCAGTGCATCGTCCGCGACATCGAGATCAAGGCGGACGCGGTGTTCTCGATCGCCGACAAAGACCTGAAGGACTGCTCGAAATAACGAAGGCGGCTCACGCCTTGTCGTTCGGGTGCGGATATTCGCAGCGCCACCGCACCGCCTGCCACTTCGGATGGTCGCCGACCCATTGCGCGATATAGGGCGGCGCAGCCATCACGCATTGCCTCGGCGACCCCGCAAAGTTGAACACCAGATGCTGCTCCTCGCAGGTCGCAGGCGAGAGCACCGCACACACAGTCACCACCAGGTCAATCGGGTTCATGCCGGAATCCTGTCGCAAGGGGACAATCGAGATTAGCACGAAAGATTACGTTCCGAGGAGCAGGAAGTTTCAAACGGACGGGATGTTCCCTCTCCCAGCGCGGGCAGAGGCGGAACAAACACCTAGAAGTTTACCCCGAACACCAATCGCGCCTGATGACGCTCGAAATTGACGAGGTCGAGATTGCCGCCCGATCCGGCCGGGCGGCCCCAGGCCTGCATGCTCCAGCTCAGGGTGAGCCGCGACTTCTCCGATAGCTGGAAATAGGCGGTCGGACCGACAAACAGCGCCTGCCCCGAGAGCTCACCGAGGCCGATGCCCTCATACTGGCGGAAGTAGCGCATCTCCCCACCGAGCAGAAAATTGGGGCGCACGCGCACCAAGCCGCCAAACGCCGCCCCGATCGTCGAACTCTTCTCGGACAGACCTGCCACCTCGAAGCGCGCCCATTCCGGCTGATAGATCAAATTGAGCGCGCCGATGACGAAGTTCGGGACCAGCTCGCGGTCGAAAGCGAGCGTGAAATCGGTGCCGTACATCCGCCCCTTCGCGCCGCTGGTCTCGTCGATGCGATCGCCATGGAGTTCGGCGGCGACAGTCAATCCGAATGGCGCGCGCCCGCGGTCGAGCAGGCGGTAACGCAGGTCGAGCGAGGCACCCTGGAAATTGAACTGGCGGCGGTCGTCGATATCGGGAACGCCGGTGATGTCATGCAGCGTGGCGGTGCCGCCGACCTCGATACGGAAGTTCGGCAGCGGCACGACTTCGATCTCGACCTCCTGCTGGAGGGCGCGATAGGTGCCGCCCTTGCCGAAGCGTCCCGTGGTCTGAGTCTGGAATTCGCGCTCGCCGGGATTGCCGACATCGGTGCCGATCATGAAGCCGAAGATGTGCTCGGTATCAAAGCTCTCTTCGGCACTGACACACGCCGGTGCAAGCGCAACACCGAACGCAATTGCCGTCCAGATCGTGTGGGCTCCAATGGGCATTGCGAACACTACCACGGCTTCGACGGCCTTCGCCATCGAAGCCGCGGCAGGTCGTCAGTCTTACTTGCGCGCAGCGCAGGCGTACATGTTGATTTCCATGCCGACCGGCACTTCCACGATCTTCGGAGCTTTCCAAGCCATTCGGGTCTCCCAAGGGTATTGAGCGCGACATCGCGCGGGGCAAAACCTAGGGCTGCGTCAGGTGCAGCGCAAGCCTGGAATCGAAGCGCAAACACAGCGAACTGTCGCATTATGCTCGCGAATTTCCCTCTCGGGCAAATCGCCTTCGCTCCCAGTCAAGCGCCGCGTCTCTCACCGCAACAGGCGCAGCAGCGCGCGGCCGGCGCGCGAGTTTAGCTCCTTCGCATCCAGCGTTCCGTCCTTGTCGGGATTCGCTGCGTTGAAGCGCTGCTCCACCACCGCGAGATATTCGTCGAGCGTGAGAGTCCCGTCGCGATCGGGATCGGCGGCGGCGAGTTCTTTCGCCGTTAACCGTCCGCGCAATTCGCGCGCGTCAAGCGTGCCGTCGTGATCGGGATCGAGCTTTGCGAACAGCGCGGCGGCCGCCTTCTTCACCTCGGCGAGATCGAGCGTGCCGTCATTGTCGGTGTCGAACATCTTTACGGCGTTGCCGGAAGCAGCCCAAGCTGGACCGGACAGCACTGCAATCGTGAGCGCAAGCGCAACTGAGCGACGTGAAATCATCAAACCCTCCTGACCAGCCCCCCGATTCGTAGGGGATCGAAACGACATAAGTCCACAAGCGAGCCCCGGTTCAAGTCCGGAATTGCAACCTGCGCACCGCACAACTCGCGGAACCCGACGGCCCGAGCAGAGCGGCCGAAGCCGGCAATGCTTCATGCCACGGAATTTTTTCAGCGTCTGCGCACAAGTTGAAGTCGGTTGTCAGGTTTCCGTCAGGTGACCCGCATCTGGCATCCAACATATCGGCGACGCACTTACCACTTTCGTATTGACGTGTTTTGCGTTCGGGCGGAGTGTTGCTTCCGCAGCGTCAAAAGGCGCGCATATTGGGAGGAACGGATGAAACGCTTTGCGATGGCCGCGAGCCTCGTCATGCTTGCATCGACGTGTGCAAACGCCCAGACCACCGAGCAGCTGGTCAAGGGTGCGACCGATACATCGAACGTTCTCAACTACGGGATGGGCTACAATCTCCAGCGCTTCTCGACGCTGAACCAGATCAACAAGGACACCGTCAAGAATCTCGTCCCGGTCTGGAACTACAGCTTCAATGACGATCGCAGCGAGGAATCGCAGCCGCTGGTGTATCAGGGCGTAATCTACGTGACCTCGCACAATGCGACCATGGCGGTCGATGCCAAGACCGGCAAGCAGATCTGGAAATCCAAGATCGAGTATCCCGCCGAGACGCCGCGCATCGTCTGCTGCGGCATCATCAATCGCGGTGCGGCGCTCTATGACGGCAAGGTCTTCCGCACCACGCTCGACGCCAACGTGATCGCGCTCGATGCGAAGGACGGCAAGGAGCTGTGGCGGCAGAAGGCCGCCGACATCAAGGAAGGCTATTCGATGACGGTGGCCCCGCTGGTCGCCGACGGAGTCGTCATCACCGGCATCTCCGGCGCCGAATTCGGCACCCGCGGCTTCATCGACGGCTGGGATCCGGCGACGGGCAAGCATCTCTGGCGTACCCATTCGATCCCCTCGCCCGACGAGCCCGGTGGCGACACCTGGAAGGGCGACACCTGGAAGCTCGGCGGCGGCTCGACCTGGATCACGGGGTCTTATGATCCCGAGTTGAACACGGTCTATTGGGGCATCGGCAACCCCGGCCCGTTCAATTCGGCGGTGCGCCCGGGCGACAACCTCTACACCTGCTCCGTGCTGGCGATGGATCCCAAGACCGGCAAGATCAAGTGGCACTACCAGTTCTCGCCGAACAATCCGTTCGACTATGACTCGGTGGCCGAGATGGTCCTCGCCGACATGAATGTCGAGGGCAAGCCGACCAAGGTGCTGATGGACGCCAACCGCAACGGCTTCTTCTACGTGCTCGACCGCACCAACGGAAAGCTGCTCGCGGCCAATCCTTACGTGAAGGTGAATTGGGCGACCGGCATCGACATGAAGACCGGCAAGCCGATCGAGACCGACGTCTCGAAGGACGCGCGCGACGGTAAGAAGGTCACCGTCTATCCGTCGATCCTCGGCGGCAAGAACTGGGAGCCGATGTCGTTCAATCCGCAGACCGGCCTCGCCTATGCCAACACGCTCGCCTTCGGCGGCAGGTACAAGACCGAGCCTGTCACCTTCAAGCAGGGCGAATGGTATCTCGGCATGGACCTCACCGACCTCTGGGAGTGGGGTGACGGCCCGCGCGGTCATCTGAAGGCGATCGATCCCATGACCGGCAAGGCCAAGTGGGAAGCGCCAAGCGACATCCCGCGCTTCTCGGGCGTGCTGTCGACCGCAGGCGGCGTCGTGTTCTCGGGCGCACTGACAGGCGAGTTCGAGGCCTTCGATGCCGACACCGGCAAGAAGCTCTGGCAGTTCCAGACCGGCTCCGGCATCGAGGGACAACCGGTGACCTGGCAGCAGGATGGCGTGCAGTACATTGCCGTCACCTCCGGCTATGGCGGCGTCTACTCGCTGTTCTCCGGCGACGAGCGGCTTGCCAAAGTGCCGCCCGGCGGCTCGCTGTGGGTTTTTGCGGTCAAGCAATAACCACGGCCCGATGCTGAAGGACATATCTCACAAGACGGTGGCGACGGTCGCCACCGTCGCGGTGCTGACGGTCGCGCTTGCGGCGACCGTTCGTGCCGCGGACGATGCAACCGGCAATCCCGTGCAGGCACAGATCGACTATGGCAAGTCGACCTATACTTCGAAATGCTCGCACTGCCACGGCCCCAACATGATGAATTCCGGCACCATCACGCCGGACCTGCGCGCCTTTCCCGACGACAAGACGCGCTTCGTCACCACGGTGAAGAACGGCAAGAACAACAAGATGCCGCCCTGGGCCGACATTTTGAGCGACGACGAGATCGGCAATCTCTGGGCCTTCGTCTCGAGCAGGAGAAAGCCATGAGACCCTGGCTCGCCGCATGGAGCGTTGCCGCGATCCTCGCGGCGGCGACCACCGCCTCGCGCGCGGCCGAGGAGCCGCTGAAGGTTTGCCTCGATGAGGACCGGCCTCCGCTCTCGGTGCATCACAAGGGCAAGCCGGATTCAGGCTTCGACGTGCTGCTGGCGCAGGCGATCGCGGACCGGATCGGCCGGCCGCTGAAGATCCAGTGGTTCGAGAGCAAGCTGGACGAGGATTCGAGCCCGCAGCTCGAGGCCAACGCTTTGCTCTCCGACGGGCGCTGCTCGCTGGTCGGCGGCTATGCGCTGACGACGGATTCCCTCGTCAAGCCCGGCATGAAGACGGCACGCTTGCCGGATTTCACCGGGGCCACGCGCGACGACCGGCGCCGCCGCGTCGCGCTCGGCGTGCTCGCGCCGAGCCAGCCTTACGTCTATTCGCCGATAACGGTGGTACTCGGGCCGAAGGTGCAGGGCCGCAAGATCGGTGATATCGGCGATCTCGCCGGCCTTCGCCTTGCGATCGAGAGCGGCTCGCTGGGCGATGCCATCCTGATGACCTTCGACAAGGGCCGCCTGATCGACAGCATCACCCATCTCGTCCCCGGTCGCGATGATCTCCTCGGCGCGCTCCAGCGGGGCGACTATGACGCGACGCTGATCGACCTCGGCCGTTTCGACGCCCACCGCGCCGCGCATCCCGACACGACGATCACCGCGTCGGGCTATTATTATCCGATCGGCGCCAATCGCGGCTATGTCGGGCTCGCCAGCGACGGCGCACTGATCGAGGCGGTCAACAAGGCGCTGACCAGCCTTGCCGCCGAGGGCAAGATCGCCGAGTTCGGCAACCAGGCCGGCCTCACCTATCTACCGCCGCGCGAGCCTGCGGTGCTCGGCGATGTCTGGGCGAAGATCATTCAAAGGTGAGGTAGCCACACGTGCCGTCACATCACCGGTGTCATGCCCCGCGACCCGGCTACGCCAAGGCTTCGCCGGGGCTGAGGTCTAGGGGCGCCGAAGCTTTAGCGTAGGCGGCAGGCGGGGCATCCAGTACGCCGCGGCCTCTCGATTCAATCGCAAGCGCCTCTGGAATACTGGATCGCCCGGTCGAGCCGGGCGATGACAGCGAGGGTGTGGTGCGACCGTCGCTCCACACGCCAAAGTGCCGACCACATTTCCGTGGTATGCATCGTGTTTCGTTCGCCCCTTTGGTGCCCCGTGAATCCCCCCACGACACCCTCCGCCACCAACCTGCGCGATCTCCTCTCCCGCGAAATCAAAACCGCCGAGCTCCTGCGCGCGCTGATCGTCGTCGGCCCGATGGTCGCCGCCTATTTCATCTCGCGCGAGACGGCGCTGCTGAACCTGGGGCTCGTCGCGGTCTCGCTGCTCATTCCGGCGCTCAGGCAGCACTTTCCGCCAAAAGTCGTCGCGTGGCACTATCTCGCCATTCTCGTCACCTTTGCCGCGCTTTTCCTTGCAGCTCCGGTCAAGCCGCTATTCGTGGTGCTGACGGCGCTCGCCGGCTTCCTTGCGGTGGCGGGGACGCGCTATGGCGAACATTTCCGCGCGCTCGGCAATTGGGTTTTCATCCCCGCCGTCTATCTCGCCTGCGAGGTGCGGGAGGGCGTGAGCGCCTCGGAAGCGATGCGTCATGCCGGCGTGATCATCGCCTCCTCTCCGATCGCGCTTGCGCTCGTCTGCGCTATCCAGATTTACGACCAGCGGCAGCGTGGCAATGCCGCGACCTCGTTCGGACCGCCCGCGGCCGACTGGTTTCTGCCCGCAGCGGCAACCGCCATGGCGGTCTTTGCCGCAGCCGCCCTGGTCGAGATCTTCAACCTCGCGCAGGGGCAATGGGTGATGTGGTCGGCCGCAAGCGTCGTGGTCGGCGACCTCACGGCGTCCACCGGCAAGCTGAAGCAGCGGGCGATCGGCGCCTTCGTCGGCGTGCCGCTCGGCTTTCTCCCAGGCCTTGCCCTGTCGCAAAGCCGCGTCGGCTACGCCATCGCGATTCTGGCGGCCACCCTCACCCTGATCTCGTTCTCCCGCTACATCGTCGGCTTCGGCCTGCGCTGCTTCTTCATTGCGCTCGCCGCATCCTTTGCCGGCGGCGCCAGCGGCATCGCTGAGGAGCGCATCGTCAACGTGCTGATCGGCGGCACGTTCGGCCTGATTGCGGTAGCCCTGACCGAGATCGTCTGGCTGCGGGTGATGCGGAAGACCCGATCGCCCGGATGACGCGCAAATGGGCACCGCGCGGCCTTGTCGAATGCGCCAATCTGTCTCGCCTGCCACCCCAGCCCGATGCAGTAGGGTCGGCAAAAATCAGGAGGGAATCATGCCCGCAAAATTCGATCGCCGCCACTTCATCGCCGCCGGTACCAGCGCACTCGCGATGCCCTTCGTCGCGCGCGGCGCCTCGGCGCAAGGCGCATCGCAAGGCAGTTGGCCCTCGCGGCAGATCCGCATGATTTGCAGCTATCCCGCCGGCGGACAGACCGATTTGCTCGCGCGCGCCTATGGCGAATTCATCTCCAAGCAGATCGGCAAGACCGTCGTGGTCGAGAACAAGCCCGGCGCCTCCGGCGCGATCGGCACGGCAGAGGTCGCCCGCGCCGAGCCCGACGGCCACACCATCCTGTGCTCGATCTCGACCACCTACATCATGAACCGGGTCGTGATGAAGAATCCCGGCTACGACATGGACAAGGATCTGGCGCTGGTCAGCGTCATTCCGGGCGCCGGCCTGTTGCTGGTCGCGAACCCCAAGACCGGGGTCAAGACGCTGGAGGATTTCGTCGCCTTCGCGCGCAAGAGCGGCAAGGTCAACTTCGGCACCTATAGCGCGGGCTCGGCCCCGCACATGACGATCAACGAGCTCAACAAGCAGTACGGTCTTTCCATCGAGCCGGTTCACTACCGCGGCGAAGCGCCGATGTGGACGGGGATGCTGGAAGGCACGCTCGATGCCGCAATGGGCAGCTACACGGCGGCGCAGTCCGTTCTGCAAAGCGATCGCGGCACTGTATTCGCCGTGCATTCGAAGAAGGTCGACGCGATCCCCGCCATCAAGACCCTCCCGGAGCAGGGCGCAACGTCGAAATTCTTCACCGTGAGCGGCTTCTCCGGCTGGGCCGTGCCGAAGGCGACGCCGCAGCCGGTGGTCGACCGCCTGGCGGCGCTCTGCGTCGCCGCCAACAGCGATCCGAAGGTGAAGGAGGTTCTCGCGACCTTCGTGCTCGAGCCGGCCATCGGCTTCAAGGAGACCAATGCCCTGTATCAGCACGAGTTGCCGATCTGGATCGAGAGCGCGCGGTCGCTCGGCCTCGAGCCGGCCTGAACCTTGCGCGGCGCGCGGAGCCCGGCATCCGACCAAAGCCTAGTGTCGGAAGCGCATTTTCCCGCTATGATTGTGTGCCGGTGCCGTCCCCCTCACCGGCGGACAAGAAAGGCCGATCGCATGACACCGGATGGCGTCGCCGTTGCCGTCATGATCATCCTGCTCTTTCCGATGGGCTACTTCACGCTGGCCTCGCCCGCCTTCCTGCTGGTGAAGCTCGATATCCAGCCCGTCGCCCAGCTATTGCGTGGGATGTTCAACGCCCATTTTCTGGTGATGCGCGTCGCCGGCGTGATCGGGGCGCTGGCTTTCCTGCTCGACGGTCGCCTGGTCGCCGCGATGGGCGTCGGCCTGCTCGCGGCCCTGGCGATCTGGGGACGCCGCTGGTTCATGCAACGGATCGACGACCAGCTCCGCGCGAGGGACGCAGGCGATGCTGAAGCCCCGCACCGGCTGCGCCGGCTGCATTGGAGCGGCATGCTTGGCAACGCGGTGCTGCTGGTCGCTCTCGTGACCAGCATTCCCTACGTCGCTATATCGGCCTGAGAGATATCGCCGCGCGGCCTGCGTCGGCTGCGGCGCTCGCCTAATGCTCGCCCGAGGCCGCGGCGCCCTGCTGGGCCTTGTGGATCGAGGACGGCACCACGCCAAAATATTTCCGGAACACGCGGCTGAAATGCGATGAGCTGGAGAAGCCCCAGGAGAAGGCGACGTCGGTGATGGTCTTGCCGCCGTGCGCCTCGAGCTCCTGGCGGCAATTCTGCAGGCGCGCCTGCCAGATGTAGTCGCTCACCGTGGTGCCGCGCTCGGAGAACAGCATGTGCAGATAGCGCTTGGAGCAGCCGAGCTCGGCGGAGATCTGGTCGATGCACAGATCCGGATCGCGCAGGTGCTCGCGGATGAAGAATTGCGCGCGCACATACATCGCCTCGGGCCCGACGCGATCGAACATCGTGTCCGCTTCGCGCAACGGCAGCAGCAAGAGGTCGATCAGCGAATCGGCGACACCGACCGCGCTGTTCGCCGACAGCTTGGCCGCCTCGTCGAAGGTGGCATGGACGAAATCATGGGCGATTCTCCCCGTCCCGGTCTTCGCCGACAATTTGCAGGCCGGCATCCGCTGCGACGGGAATCCACGGTCGCGCAGCAAGGCCTTCGGCACGATCACCACGTCGTGGCGGGTGAAGGCAGGGCTGATGATGGAATGCGGACACGAGACGTCATAGGCGATGATGTCGCCCGGGTTCAGCTCGATGTGGCGGCCTTCCTGCTCGAAATAGGACACGCCGTAGGTCTGGAAGTGGATCTTGATGTACGGGTGTTCATTGGCTTTGGCGCGCGCCAGCGTGTGCGCGATGCGATGCTGGCTGACCTCGATCTGGCAGAGCTTCAGGCGCGAGACGCTCGTGTAGTCGATGCGTCCCTCGAGCGAGGACGCCTCGAGCGGATCGACGTCGAAATGCCCACACAGGCTTGTCAGCCCGTCGATCCAGCTCTGGATCTGCCGCTTCGGCGTCAGGCCGGTCGTCGAGAGCGTGTGAATGGTGTCGGACATTAATCCAGCCGCTGGTTTCATCTGCAGATTCGACGCGAATCGCAACCAGCGCTGCTGGAGCCCTCAGCTATGATTGCGTGACGTTTACCTCGAATTTGAGCGGTCTTTTGCAACGAGCGCGATCGTTCCATTGCCACCCTTGACGGTTAATCCTCCGCCTTAGTTGCAGCGCCGTCAAGGGGAACCTGAGCGCCGAAGGCGCCGCGAAGGCGCGCGGAAGCCGCTGAATTCGCTACTGCAAAATCAAAAACTTTGCGTCCGTGCGCTGTCAAGCAAACCGGCTTCCCTCTTGGGCAAGTTTCCCGATGACGAAGTCGTTAGGGATTGCGGCAGGAACAACAAAAACGGGCCTCTCCTGCACGTGGACCCGTAGCTCTCATCCGGAGGAGGAAACAGCACAGCATCGTTTCTGGTCCCAAACGTGACCGCCCTGCACGAGCAGACGCCGGACGAGAAGCCCGGTGATTAAGCAATGCTTCGGAAACAATAAACGAGACCAACGGAGGAATGACTATGCGCAAGGTGCTAATGGCGACCTATCTTGGCTCCGCGGCGATGCTCGCCGTCGGCAGCGCGTCAGCCAATGACGAGCTGATCAAGATGTCGCAGAATCCCAAAGACTGGGTCATGCCGGCGGGCGACTACGCCAATACCCGCTATTCCAAGCTGAACCAGATCAACGCACAAAACGTAGGCAAGCTCCAGGTCGCCTGGACCTTCTCCACCGGCGTGCTGCGCGGCCACGAAGGCGGCCCGCTGATCATCGGCAACGTGATGTACGTCCATACACCGTTCCCGAACAAGGTCTATGCTCTTGACCTTTCCAACGAGAACAAGATCATCTGGAAGTACGAGCCGAAGCAGGATCCGAACGTCATCCCGGTGATGTGCTGCGACACGGTCAACCGCGGCCTGTCTTACGGCGACGGCAAGATCATCCTGCATCAGGCTGACACCACACTGGTTGCGCTCGACGCCAAGACCGGCCAGGTCGCCTGGTCTGTGAAGAACGGCGATCCCACTAAGGGCGAGACCGGAACCTCTGCGGCGCTCGTCGTCAAGGACAAGGTCCTGGTTGGCATTTCCGGTGGCGAGTTTGGCGTCCAGGCTCACATGACGGCTTACGATCTCAAAACGGGCAAGTTGGCTTGGCGCGGTTACTCGGGAGGGCCTGATGATCAAATCTTGGTCGATGCCGAGAAGACCACCGCTCTCGGCAAGCCGGTCGGCAAGGACTCCAGCCTCAAGACCTGGCAGGGCGATCAGTGGAAGATTGGCGGCGGCGCCACCTGGGGCTGGATCTCCTTTGATCCTGAGCTGAACCTGATCTATTACGGATCAGGCAATCCCTCGACCTGGAACCCGAAGCAACGTCCAGGCGACAACAAATGGTCGATGACGATCTGGGCCCGCAATGCCGACACCGGCGTGGCCAAGTGGGTCTACCAGATGACGCCGCACGATGAGTGGGATTATGACGGCGTCAACGAAATGATCCTCTCGGATCAGTCGATCAACGGCCAACCGCGCAAGCTGCTGACCCATTTCGACCGCAACGGCCTCGCCTACACGATGGATCGTGTCACCGGCGAACTGCTGGTCGCCGAGAAATACGACCCGAAGGTGAACTGGACCTCCGGCGTCGACATGGACAAGAACTCACCGACCTATGGCCGCCCGAAGGTTCTCGACGCGGCCTCGACTGAAAAGGGCGGCGAGGATCACAACACCAAGGGCATCTGCCCGGCCGCGCTCGGTACCAAGGACGAGCAGCCGGCAGCCTACTCGCCGGACACGCAGCTGTTCTACGTTCCGACCAACCACGTCTGCATGGACTACGAGCCGTTCAAGGTGAGCTACACCGCGGGCCAGCCCTATGTGGGTGCGACGCTCTCGATGTATCCGCCGCAGGGTGAAACCCATATGGGTAATTTCATCGCCTGGGACGGCAAGACCGGCAAGATCGTCTGGTCGAACAAGGAGCAGTTCTCGGTCTGGTCGGGTGCGCTCGCAACCGCCGGCGGCGTGGTGTTCTACGGCACGCTCGAAGGCTACCTGAAGGCGGTCGACGCCAAGACCGGTAAGGAGCTCTACAAGTTCAAGACTCCCTCCGGCATCATCGGCAACGTCACCACCTATGAGAACGGCGGCAAGCAGTATGTCGCAGTGCTCTCCGGCGTGGGCGGCTGGGCCGGCATCGGTCTGGCAGCTGGTCTGACCGATCCGACCGCCGGTCTCGGCGCAGTCGGTGGCTACGCGGCTCTCAGCAACTACACGGCACTCGGCGGTACGCTGACCGTGTTCTCGCTGCCAGCGGCGAACTAGCCTCACCTTCGTGTCGCTCCGGCGCGTGGATCAACTCCACGCGCCGGCTCGTCTCCACCGAACGCCTTCGAGGATCATCTCTTGCGTAAAATCTGCTTTGTCATCGCTGCGACCATCTTCGTGACCTCGGGGGGAATTGCCGTTGCGGACGGTCCGGGCGACCCGACTGCCGTCAAGAAGGAAGACGACGGAAAGTGGCTCGATAAGGAAGGAAACCCGACCTACAAGATTTCGGCCGACGGCACCGTGGACTGGTTCACCTATTCCGGATATCGCCGCTATCACTCCGACTGCCACGTCTGCCATGGCCCCGACGGCATGGGATCCACCTACGCACCGGCGTTGAAGGATTCGGTCAAGACCATGAGCTACGGCGACTTCCTCGGCGTCGTCGCCTCCGGTCGCAAGAACATCTCGACCGCGCAGGAGAACGTCATGCCTGCCTTCGGCGACAACCCGAACGTCGCCTGCTACATGGACGATCTCTACGTCTATCTGCGCGCCCGCTCCGACGAGGCGTGGGGCCGTCAACGTCCCTCCAAGAAGGATGAGAAGAACGAGACCTACACCAAGGCGGAAGACGCCTGCATGGGCAAGAAATGAAGGTTACCAGGACCGATACCACCTCGTGGCGTCCTGCGAGAATTTGAGGAGTTTACGATGAAGACACGTGCCGCCGTTGCTTTCGAAGCCAAGAAACCACTCGAGATCGTCGAAGTCGATCTGGAAGGACCGAAGGCCGGCGAAGTCCTGGTCGAGATCAAGGCGACGGGCATCTGCCATACCGACGCCTACACGCTCGACGGCTTCGACAGCGAAGGAATCTTCCCGTCGATCCTGGGTCATGAGGGCGCCGGTATCATCCGCGAGATCGGACCGGGCGTGACCTCGGTGAAACCGGGCGACCACGTCATCCCGCTCTACACGCCGGAGTGCCGGCAGTGCAAAAGCTGCCTGAGCCAGAAGACCAATCTCTGCACCGCGATTCGCGCGACGCAGGGCAAGGGCGTGATGCCTGATGGCACCAGCCGCTTCTCCTACAAGGGCAAGCCGGTCTACCACTACATGGGCTGCTCGACCTTCTCGAACTTCACCGTGCTGCCGGAGATCGCCGTCGCCAAGATCCGTGAGGACGCGCCGTTCGACAAGAGCTGCTACATCGGCTGCGGCGTCACCACCGGCGTCGGCGCCGTCGTCAACACCGCGAAGGTCACGCCGGGCTCCAACGTGGTCGTGTTCGGCCTCGGCGGCATCGGCCTCAACGTGATCCAGGGCGCCAAGATGGCCGGCGCCGACAAGATCATCGGCGTCGACATCAACGACTCCAAGGAGGATTGGGGCCGCCGGTTCGGCATGACCGAGTTCGTCAACCCCAAGAAGATCACCGGCGACATCGTCGCGCATCTGGTCAACCTGACCGACGGTGGTGCCGACTACACCTTCGATTGCACCGGCAACACCACCGTGATGCGCCAAGCGCTGGAAGCCTGCCATCGCGGCTGGGGCACCTCGATCATCATCGGCGTTGCCGAATCCGGCAAGGAGATCGCCACCCGCCCGTTCCAGCTCGTCACCGGGCGCAACTGGCGCGGCACGGCCTTCGGCGGCGCACGCGGCCGCACCGACGTGCCCAAGATCGTCGACTGGTACATGAACGGAAAGATCCAGATCGATCCGATGATCACCCACGTGCTCAAGCTCGAGGAGATCAACAAGGGCTTTGACCTCATGCACGAGGGCAAATCCATCCGTTCAGTCGTCGTGTTCTAGCTCGAAAGCGTCACACCCAAGGAGGATCGACCCATGACTGTTGCACTCCATCCCTCGATCGATAACGGCGTCAAACAGGGCAGCGGCAGCTTTGCCGGCGGCACGCTGGTCTGCAAATGCACGGACCACCCGGTCAAGGTCGCCGTGAAGGGCGACGTCGCCCACAACCACGCCTGCGGCTGCACCAAGTGCTGGAAGCCGCAAGGCGCGAACTTCTCGGTGGTCGCCGTGGTGCCACGCCAGAACGTCAGCGTGACCGAGAACGGCGACAAGCTCCAGATCGTCGATCCCTCGGCGGTGATCCAGCGCCACGCCTGCAAGGCCTGCGGCACGCACATGTACGGCCGCATCGAGAACAAGGGCCATCCGTTCTACGGCCTCGACTTCATCCATCCCGAGCTGTTCCAGGAGCAGGGCTCGCAGGCGCCGCAATTCGCTGCCTTCGTCTCCTCCGTGATCGAATCCGGCGTGAAGCCGGAACAGATGGCAGGCATCCGCTCGCGGCTGAAGGAAATCGGGCTCGAGCCCTATGACTGCCTGTCGCCGGCGCTGATGGACGCGATCGCGACCCACGTGGCGAAAGCCAAGGCTGCCTGACAAGGCTGCCTGACAAGGCCGCCTGAACAGGCCCGCCAGACCCTCGCCGTGCCCGTCCGCTCGCTGGCCCCGACCATCGCCAGCGAGCCGGACGGTCCGGCCCTCGACCAAATCGCTGCGATGCCGCCGCATCGCACGAGGCAGACGCGAGCGCCATGAGCTCCTCAGATGAGCTCCTCAGTCCTGGTCTCTGAATGACTGCGCAGTGCCGCCCACTTCCCCCTCGAAGTCCGCGCCGCTGCGTTCTCCCTCCCTCGACTGAGGCATCCTGCTTCGTCCGCGCAGTCTCTGCCGGACGAAGCTTTTTTCGTCGTGCACATTTCGCAGGCGCAGGGGCGTGATGCCGCGCCCTGCTTTTGACAAACCTTCGTTGCAACTTTTCCCTTCAACAACACCCGGCTGTGAACGCCGGGCCGGCGCGGTCTCTGCTACGATTGCGTCGTCACGATGCCGCGCGAATTCAATCAATCAAGAATAAGACGGGAGGTATCGAGCACATCCGGACATCACGATTCGCATTCCTGCTTGCTGCCGGGATCTGCCCGCGCAGGAGAACAAGCCGGATGCGGCGACACGACGAAACGGGCAGTGCGCCGACCTGTGTCGGCAATGTTCAATCGACATGCTTATGAAGAGCGAGGGACCATCATGATCAAGGTGAAGATCAACGGCCAGGAACAGAGCTGGGACGGCGACCCGGATCTCCCGCTACTCTGGTTCCTGCGTGACGAGGCCGGGCTGACCGGCACCAAGTTCGGCTGCGGCCAGGCCCTGTGCGGCGCCTGCACCGTCATCGTCGACAAGGAGGCCGTGCGTTCCTGCATCACGTCGATCAACGACGTCGCCGGGCGCGAGGTGACCACCATCGAAGGGCTGCATCCGAACGGCGACCACCCCGTCCAGAAGGCCTGGCGCCAGGTCAACGTGCCCCAATGCGGCTTCTGCCAGGCTGGCCAGATCATGCAGGCCGCAGCGCTGCTGATGGAGAATCCCAAGCCGTCACACGACCAGATCCGCGAAGCGATGGCCGGCAACATCTGCCGTTGCGGCTGCTACCAGCGCATCGAGAACGCAGTCCATCTCGCATCGACGGGAGTGTGACATGAATTTCATCGATAAACCCGGGAAGCTTCGTGGCTTCGAGAAGAACATTCGGGTCGAGAAGGTCTCGCGCCGCAGCATCCTGAAGGGGCTCGGCATCACTGGCGGCTTCGTGCTCGCCGCACCCGTGATGTCGCGCCAGGCGTTTGCCTATGAGACCGGCGCCGGCAAGATGCCGCACGGCGTCGTGGTCGATCCGCGCGTCTTCGTTGCCGTTGCTCCCGACGGCACCGTCACCATCCTCGCCCATCGTGCCGAAATGGGCACCGGCGTGCGCACCAGCCTGCCGCTGATCGTTGCCGAGGAGATGGAGGCTGACTGGTCCAGGGTGAAGGTGCAGCAGGCCCATGGCGACGAGGTCAAGTTCGGCAACCAGGACACCGACGGCTCCCGCAGCACGCGGCATTATCTGATCCCGATGCGCCAGATCGGCGCCTCCGCCCGCACCATGCTGGAGCAGGCCGCAGCCAAGCGCTGGGGCGTGCCGGCGACCGAGGTCAAGGCCGTCAATCACGAGGTCGTCCACAGCGCCAGCGGCCGCAAGCTCGGCTTCGGCGAACTCGCCGCGGACGCAGCCAAGGAATCGGTGCCGAACATCGAAGGCCTCAAGCTGAAGGACCCCAAGGACTTCCGTTATCTCGGCAAGGGCCAGATCAGCATCGTCGATCTCCACGACATCACCACCGGCAAGGCGCGCTACGGCGCCGACGTACGCCTGCCAGGCATGAAATATGCGGTCATCGCGCGCCCGCCGGTGACCGGCGGCAAGCTGGTCTCGTTCGATCCGGACGCGGCGCTGAAGGTCCCCGGCGTCGAGAAGGTGATGCAGGTGCGCGGCTGGCCGTGGCCGTCGAAATTCCAGCCGCTCGGCGGCGTCGCGGTGATCGCGCGCAACACCGGCGCGGCGATCAAGGGCCGCGACGCGCTGAAGCTGACCTGGGACGACGGCGCCAACGGCAAATACGACTCGGTCGCCTATCGCAAGGAGCTCGAGGAAGCCTCGCGCAAACCGGGCCTCGTCGTACGCCAGGAGGGTGACGCAGACGCTGCGCTGAAGAGCGCCGACAAGGTCGTCGTCGGCGAATACTATCTGCCGCACCTCGCCCATGTCAGCATGGAGCCGCCGGTGGCGGTCGCCGACGTCAAGGGTGACAAGGCGGAGATCTGGGCGCCGGTGCAGAGTCCCGGCGGCACCCGCGAGGACGTCGCCAAGACGCTCGGCATTCCCGAGGACAACGTCACGGTGAATGTCACGCTGCTCGGCGGCGGTTTCGGCCGCAAGTCGAAATGCGACTTCGCGCTCGAGGCCGCACTGCTGTCGAAGGAGCTCGGCGCGCCGGTGAAGGTGCAATGGACGCGCGAGGACGACGTCCGTCACGACTTCCTGCACACCGTCTCGGTCGAGCGGATCGAGGCGGGGCTCGACAAGAACGGCAAGGTGATTGCCTGGCGCCACCGCAGCGTGGCCCCGAGCATCGCCTCGACCTTCGCCGCGGGTGCAAACCACCAGGCGCCCTTCGAGCTCGGCATGGGCCTCGTCGACATGCCGTTCGAGATCGCCAACATCTCCTGCGAGAACCCGGAAGCCGCGGCGTTCACCCGCATCGGCTGGTTCCGTTCGGTCTCGAACATCCCGCGGGCCTTTGCGGTGCAGTCGATGGTAGGCGAGATCGCGCAGGCGACCGGGCGCGACCAGAAGGAGACGCTGCTCGCGCTGATCGGCAGTCCCCGCATCGTCAAGCCGGCGGTGAAGGACATGTGGAACTACGGCGAGCCCTATGACAGCTACCCGATCGACACCGCACGCCTGCGCAAGGTGGTCGAACTGGTCGCCGAGAAGGGCGAATGGGGCCGTCAGGTGCCGAAAGGCCACGGCCTCGGAATTGCCGTGCACCGCAGCTTCGTCAGCTACATCGCCACCATCGTCGAGGTGGCCGTCGACGAGAAGGGCAAGCTGACGGTGCCGCGGGTCGACACCGCGATCGACTGCGGCACCTATGTCAACCCCGAGCGCATCGCCTCGCAGATGGAGGGCGCGGCGATCATGGGGCTGAGCGTCGCCAAATACGGCGCGATCACCTTCAAGGACGGCAAGGTGGAGCAGAAGAACTTCGACGACTTCCAGGTCCTCAGGATGGATGAATCTCCTCTTGTCACCAACGTCTACATCGTCCCGCCCGGACCCGACACGCCGCCGAGCGGCGTCGGCGAGCCCGGTGTTCCGCCGTTCGCGCCCGCGCTGATGAACGCGATCTTCGCCGCGACCGGAAAGCGTATCCGCAGCCTTCCGCTCGGCAAGCAATTGGAGGCTTAAGACGGAACATTGAGCGGCCTCGCGCCGTTTCCATCGATCTGACAGGAGCAGATCGATGACCAACATCTCAAAGGCGCTCGCAGTCTCGTTGCTGTCGGGCGCCTTTTTCATGACGACCACCGCTGCGTTCGCTCAAAGCAACACCACCCCGCCGACCACCGCCACGCGCCCCACCGCGCCGGAGCAGAACTCGCTTCCCAACGTCGGCGCCCCGCCGCCTTCGACCACGCAGACCACCGGGCAGACCAGCTCCGATCCGAAGGTTCAGGAGATGAACCAGAAGGAAAAGGACAAGGTTGATCGGCAGGGGAAGTAGCGGTTCAACGCCTGCACCCACAAACCGCCGCTAGCCGTCATGGCCGGGCTTGTCCCGGCCATCCACGGCCTCTGCCGCGGCACGAAGAACGTGGATGCCCGGGACAAGCCCGGGCATGACGGGTTCGTGGCGCGAGCACCCCACACGCAAAATGCGGCGGACGTTGCCGTCCGCCGCATTTGCCCCCTGACGCTCCGCTTCCTTCGATTCGCCCGCGGAGCTTATTTCTTCAGCGCGAACACCCAGATCACGCCGCCCTGCGGCACATTGGATTCGATGCCGATATTGTTGGTCGCGAGCGCATCCTGGATGCGCTGCGCGTCGACGCCCCATCCCGACTGGATCGCGATGTATTGCGTGCCGTCGATCTCATAGGACGACGGCATGCCCATGATGCCGGAGTTGGTCTTCTGCTCCCACAGCAGCTCGCCGGTCTTGGCATTGAAGGCGCGGAAGTTGCGGTCGTTGGTGCCGCCGACGAAGACGAGATCGCCTGCGGTCGCCGTCACCGAGCCGAACAACTGCGACTTCGGGAAATTGTGCTGCCACACCTTCTTGCCGGTGACGGGATCCC
The DNA here is from genome assembly GCF_023073075.1 of Bradyrhizobium sp. 61. Classification (NCBI taxonomy): domain Bacteria; kingdom Pseudomonadati; phylum Pseudomonadota; class Alphaproteobacteria; order Hyphomicrobiales; family Nitrobacteraceae; genus Bradyrhizobium; species Bradyrhizobium sp. 61. The sequence continues at coordinate 102,874 of NZ_JADPIU010000088.1, forward strand.
AGGCCTGGAGCTCGCCGAAATGATCCGCGCCGGGCTTGGTCTTCAGGCCGATGTCTTCCGGCTTGGTGCCGAGCCAGAGTTCGCCGGGCTTGAGCGGAAGCTTCTCGCCGGTAAAGCCGCCGCAGAAATTCTCGTTGGCGGGCACGTAGACGAGGCCTGTCTTCTGGCTGTAGGCCGCCGACGGCCAGTCCTTGCCGCCCCACAGCGACGGACAGAACTCGACGCGCTTGCCGACGGCCGGCTTGTGATCGGGATCGACGATCGGCCGTCCGGTCTCGGCATCGATGCCCTTCCAGACGTCGGTGGAGACGAACGGCCAGCCGGCGACATAGTTGATCTTGGTCGGCGTGCGCTCGAGCACCCAGAAGATCGCGTCGCGGCCGGGATGGACCAGGCTTTTGATGTTGCGCCCATTGCGTTGCAGGTCGATCAGCATCGGCGCTTCGACCTCGTCCCAGTCCCACGAATCGTTCTGGTGATACTGGTGATAGGTCTTGATCTTGCCGTTGCTGGGATCGAGTGCGAGCACCGACGAGGTGTAGAGATTGTCGCCGGGGTGCATCTCACCGGGCCACGGCGCAGCATTGCCGACGCCCCAATAGATCGTCTTGGTCTCCTTGTCGTAATTGCCGGTCATCCAGGCCGAGCCGCCGCCGTTCTTCCAGTCGTCGCCCTGCCAAGTGTCGTGACCGGGTTCGCCTTCGCCCGGAATGGTGTAGGTCCGCCACAGCTCCTTGCCGTCCTTGGCATCGTAGGCGGCGACATAGCCGCGCACGCCGAACTCGCCGCCGGAGCCGCCGACGATGACCTTGCCGTCGATGATCAGCGGCATCAGGGTCATGTACTGGCCCTTCTTGTAATCCTGCACCTTGGTGTCCCACACCACCTTGCCGGTCTTGGCGTCGAGTGCCACGACATGGTCGTCGGTGGTGGCGAGATAGAGCTTGTCCTCCCAGAGGCCGACACCGCGACTGGTCGGATGCAGCTGGAACAGATCGTCGGGGAGCTGCCGCTTGTAGCGCCAGTACTCGTCGCCGGTCTTCGCGTTCAGCGCGATCACCTGGCCCATCGGGGTCGCCACGAACATCACGCCGTTGTTGACGATCGGCGGCGCCTCATGGCCTTCGACCACGCCGGTGGCAAACGTCCAGACCGGCGTGAGATTCTTGACGTTCGAGGTGTTGATCTGGTCGAGCGGGCTATAACCCTGCCCGTCATAGGTGCGCCGATAGAGCATCCAGTTGCTGGGTTCCGGATTTTCCAGCCGCTGCGCGGTGACGGGAGAATAATTCTCGATCGGGCCGGCGCCGGCGGCGGTCGAGGCAAGACACGTGAAGGCGACGAAGCCGGACAGTAACCATTGCTTCCTGGTCATGGACGTTCCCTTTTTCATCCGTTTGAATTCTTGCTTTGAATTCTTGTCGTTCGTCCCGTCGTCCGCCCCTCGGCGGATGCGGCCTCTCGTGACGCGGGCATAACCCGCAACGTCCGTCATCCTGGCTGCACGCCACCTACCTTTCCGATGAAGTTGCCGGCGACGCTGAGCGAACCGTCAGCGAGCGCGAGCGGCAGCGCAGCAAGCCGCCGCGGCGCCGGCCCGAATACGACCTGCGCGCCCTCGCGGGGATCGTATTCGGAGTTGTGACACATGCACTTGAACACGTCCTTGTCGCCGACATCGCTCTTGACCCAGGCGGTGACGGGACAGCCGGCATGCGAGCAGATCGCCGAATAGGCCAGGATGCCATCGACGGCCCGCGCGCGGGTCTTCTCGTCGAGCTCGGCGGGATCGAGCCGGATGATCAGGATTTCGTTGAGGCGCGATGCGCTGCGCACCACCGATGTGTTGGGATCCTTCGGCCAAGCGTGAACCGGCGGTCCACCGGCCGGGAGATCGGCCGCGGTGATGATCTTTCCCTCCTGGTCGCCTTCGGAGAAGACGAGCAGATCACCCTTCTGCGGACGTTCATCGGAGCCTGGCGGATCCTCGCCCGCGCGCGCCTGCGTGGAACAACCAAGGCAGGCGGTCGTGGCGAGCGCGCCAAGCAGCAGCGTTCGCCGCGTCTGTTCTATGCCCGCGTCGACTTCAGACTCCGCGGTGCTCTCGGACGATGAGGGAGTGGTGTTGAACGATGCGCGCGACATGCACGCTAGCAGGCGCTGGAACTCTGCCGAAAAAAAGGCGGAGAGTTGGTGCCGCAGCGCATCAATATGTCTTTGCTCGCTTTGGTTGAACGCAAATGAAGGCGTTCCAGCGCATATTTGCAATTGCAACGTCGCATCGCGCGATCGGCATGATGATTTTGCAGATCAGACCGATGATGCCGGAATTGGTGCAACGCCTTATTGGCCGCGCAGCACAACCTCGAAGCGATACAACTGCACGTTTTGCAGGCAGATTTGCTGTCGTCAGGACCGGAGCACGTGACGCGGCGCAGCGATGCGGCCGGCGATGGTCGCCGACGCCATCTCAAAACTGTCGGCGATGCGACGCGCCTTGTCGATGAAGAGCGCGGCCGCCGGCGGCGGACAGACCTCGCGCGCGGTCTGCTCGAACAGATCGAGCCAGCGGTCGAAATGATTGCCGACCAGGCTGAGTGGCACATGCGCCCGCATCGGCGAACCATGATAGCGGCCGCTCATCAGCACGACCGACGACCAGAAATCCCTAAGTTTGGCGAGATGCTCGTCCCAATTCTGCACGATCGCAAAGACCGGCCCCAGCAGCGCATCCTCGCGCACGCGTCCGTAGAAGCGGGTGACGAGCTCCCCGATCATCTCCTCGGTGATCCCGGTGCGCTCGATCGCATCCTGGGTCAGCAGGTTCCGCCGCGCGGCCGCCGCCTCGCGCTCGGCCTTCAGTCGATCCGACATGTCCTTCGTTATCCGTTCATTTGTTCCCGCAGGCCGCCCGTTCGACATTGTCGGGCCAATTGCGCGCGGCGTCTTTGTCGCAGCGCAAATTGCGGGGATCGGGCGGCGGATGCCGGGCACCCGCCGCCGGCGCCATCAGGCACCGTAAGTGTAGAAGCCCTGGCCGGTCTTGCGGCCGAGATGCCCGGCATCGACCATTTCCTTGAGCAAGGGGGCCGGACGATATTTGGGGTCGTTGAAGCCCTTATAGAAGACCTCCATCACCGAGAGCATGGTGTCGAGCCCGACGAGATCGGCGAGCGCCAGCGGCCCGATCGGATGGTTGCAGCCGAGCTTCATGCCGGCGTCGATCTCCTCGGCGGTCGCGATCCCTTCCTGGAGCGCAAAGATCGCCTCGTTGATCATCGGGCAGAGGATGCGATTGACGGCGAAGCCGGGGCTGTTCTTGGCCGTGATCGCCACCTTGCCGACCCGCTTGGCGAAATCCAGCGCCTTGGCGTGGGTGTCGTCGGAGGTCTGCAGGCCGCGGATGAGTTCCAGCAGCGCCATCACCGGCACCGGATTGAAGAAGTGCATGCCGATGAAGCGATCGGGGCGATCGGTTGCGGCGGCAAGCTTCGTGATCGAGATCGAGGAGGTGTTGGTCGCGAGCAGCGTGCGCGGCGACAGCGTGGCGCAGAGGTCCTTCAGGATCTTGACCTTGAGCTCCTCGTTCTCGGTCGCGGCCTCGATGACGAGGTCGCAATCGGCGAGCTTCGCGCGGTCGGTGGTGCCGGTGATGCGCTTGAGAGCCGCCTCGCGATCGGCCGCCGACATCTTCTCCTTCTTGACCAGGCGCTCGAGGCTGCCGCCGACGGTCGACAGCCCGCGGTTCACCGCCGCATCGGAGATGTCGACCATCACGACCGAGAGCCCGGCCGCGGCACAAATCTGCGCGATGCCGTTCCCCATGGTCCCCGCCCCGATGATGCCAACCGTGTTGATCATTGCCTCGTATCCTTCATCCTTGCGGGCGTGCCAGACGGCCCGGCCCCATTGTTCCTGCATAAGGGTCTAGCACCGCCAACAGGCGGGTGCGACCCGATCCCGCCCCTTCCTTAAAGCATCCCAGGCGGGAATAAAGCCGCCATTCGGTCGCGAAATGGCATGATTTGGCGGTCTGACAGGCAGTTTTCCCGAAATTTGCGCGTGCTCTACCCCCGGCGCTTTTCCGCGGGACGGCTGAGCCCGGCCCGCTTGGACCACCTTGATCTACATCAATCGGACGATGCGGTGGTCGCTAACGGTGTGGTGTAATTGATGCGCAATGGCCAGCGCGAATGCCTCGCGACGCTATTGTGACATAGCCCACATCAGCCTCGTGCCCTACCTGTTAGCGTCGCGCACATGAAAAAACATATTGCACTTCCCGTCATCCTCGCCGCTCTGCTCGTCGCCACGCAAAGCTTGGCGGCCGAGACCAAGGGAGCCGGCTCAACCTTCGTTTCGCCCGTGATGGCGAAATGGATCGACGCGTACAAGACGAAGACCGGCAATACCGTCAGCTATCAAGCGGTCGGCTCGAGCATCGGCGTCGGCCTGATCAAGAAAGAGGCCGTCGACTTCGGCGCAAGCGACATGCCGCTTGATCCCAAGGAGCTGGACAGGCTCGGCATGATGCAATTCCCGATCGTGATCGGGGGCGTCGTGCCGGTCGTCAATATCGATGGGGTCAAGCCCGGCCAGATCCGCTTCACCGGCCAGATGCTCGCCGACATCTATCTCGGCAAGCTGAGATCATGGAACGATCCGGCCATTCGCGCGATCAACCCCGACATCAGACTGCCGAACACTGCGATCACGGTGGTTCATCGCACCGACGGATCCGGCACGTCGTTCAACTGGTCGAACTACCTCTCGAAGGTCAGCCCGCAGTGGAAGACGAGCGTGGGCGAAGGCACCTCGGTCGAGTGGCCGCTTGGTCTCGGCGGCAAGGGCAATGACGGCGTCGCCTCGCTCGTCAGCCTCGTGCCCGGTTCGATCGGCTATCTCGAATACACTTACGCGCTGCAACGGCTAGACCGAATCTCATTTGGCGTCGTGCAGAACAGCGCCGGCAATTTCGTCGTCCCCGACGCCGCATCGTTCCAGGCCGCGGCCTCGAGCGCGGACTGGAAGGCGGAGAAGGATTTCCACCTCGTGCTCACCAACGCGCCCGGCGAAGACGCCTACCCCATCACGGCCACGACCTTCGTGCTGATGCCGAAAGCGCCGAAATCCGAGGAACGATCGGCAGCGGCCATCGACTTCATCCGCTGGTCGCTGGAGAACGGAAAGACGCAGGCCGAGACGCTGAACTACGTTCCGCTTCCGCCTGCCCTGGTCGACCAGATCGAACGCTATTGGCAGCAGAGCATCGAGACAAACCCCACGGTCTCGGCGTCGGCTAACGTCAAGCGCTGAAGCTTGGAAACGAGCGGCCGTCATGCCCGGGCCTGTCCCGGGCATCCACGTTCCCAGTGCCAGCCACGCGACCGCGATCCTTCTGGAAATCTCGCCGTGAATCGTGATTTAGTCGCGCGAAAGGCCTGTTGCTGGCTCGCCGCGGCGAGAACGCGCGAAGGTCCAGGCCCGGGGGCTTTCGAATGGACGTGATCATCTACCACAATCCCGATTGCGGCACGTCGCGCAGCGCGCTTGCCACAATCAGGAGTGCCGGCATCGAGCCGCACGCGGTCGAATATTTGAAGACGCCACCTTCGCGAACCTTGTTGCAGCAGCTCGTCGCGCGCATGGGGATTTCGGTGCGCGAGGCGGTCCGTGAAAAGGCGGCGCCCTATCCGGAGCTCGGGCTCGACAACCCGGCACTGACGGATGACCCGCTGCTCGAAGCGATGATGGTACATCCGATCCTGATCAACAGGCCGATCGTGGTGACCCCGAACGGCGTCAGGCTTTCCCGCCCTTCGGATCTGGTGCTTGATCTCCTGCCGGCGCAACAGCGTCCGGCCGGATGAACGATTTCGCGCGATCCATCGGCGCCGCGCTCACGCTGATCGGCGAGGCCGACGCCGAGCTGCTCGGCATCGTCGCGCTGTCGGTTCGTGTCAGCCTGACCGCCGGCATCGTCGCGCTGCTGATCGGCGCGCCCATCGGGGCCCTGCTCGCGATCACCCGATTCCGCGGGCGACAGGTCGTCATCGTGCTGACCAATGCGCTGCTCGGCCTGCCGCCGGTCGTGGTCGGGCTTGCGCTCTATCTTCTGCTGTCGCGGTCCGGCCCGCTCGGGGCAGCCGGACTGTTGTTCACGCCGACCGCCATGGTGATCGCGCAGACCCTGCTCGCGACCCCGATCGTGGTCGCGCTGGTGCACCGGCCGGCGAGCCTGCTTTGGGCCGAGTATGGCGACCTCGCGCGGATCGACGGACTATCGACGCTGCGCAGCATCGGCTTGCTGTTCGCGCTCGGCCGAACGTCGCTGCTGACGGCCTTTCTCGCGGCGTTCGGACGCGCGATCGCCGAGGTCGGCGCCATCATCATCGTCGGTGGCAACATCCGCGGCTTCACGCGCACGATGACGACGGCGATCGCACTGGAGACCAGCAAGGGCGACCTGCCGCTGGCACTTGGGCTCGGGCTGATCCTGCTCGCGCTGAGCGTGGCGGTGTCGACCGTCGCCTTCCTGCTAGTGGGACGCGTTGGGGAAAAATAGCTGCTCGCCGCCGACCTTGTAGCCGGCGATCGCATCCTGCCCCTTCGGCGAAACCAGCCAGTCGATGAAGGCCTGTCCGTCCTTCGCCTTCACATTCGCATGCGTCGCCGGATTCACCAGCATGACGCCATACTGGTTGAACAGCCGCTTGTCGCCCTCAGTCAGGACGGCAAGCTCGCCCCGGTTCTTGAACGACAGCCAGGTGCCACGGTCCGACAGGAGATAGGCGTTCGACGACGAGGCCATGTTCAGCGCCGGACCCATGCCCTGGCCGATCTCGCGATACCAGCTGTCCTTGCTGGCGCCGATATCGACGCCCGCCTCCTTCCACAATCTCAGCTCGGCCGCATGGGTGCCGGACTTGTCGCCGCGCGAGATGAATGGCGCCTTCGCCGCCGCGATCTTGCGCAGCGCATCCGTGACGTCCTTGCCGCCGGCGATCTTTGCGGGATCGCTCTTCGGACCGACAATGATGAAGTCATTGTACATGACATCGAAGCGCTTCACGCCCTGCCCCTCGGACATGAACTTGTCCTCGGCCGGCCTGTCATGCACGAACACCACGTCTGCATCGCCGCGCCGCCCGATGTCGAGCGCCTGGCCGGTGCCGACGGCAACGACCTTCACCTCGATGCCCTCCGCCTTCGAGAACAACGGCAGCAGGTAACCAAACAGGCCCGACTGTTCCGTCGACGTCGTCGAGGCCACGGTGATGGTGCGATCCTGCGCGAATGCGCATGTCGACCAGACCAGAACCGCTGCGATGGCGGCAAGCTTTCTCATTGCGTTGTCCTCACTCCCCAGACGTTTGAACTTAGGCGGGAAGGATGACGCAGGGAAGTCCGACGTTCGGCGCATCAGCGGCCGGGTATGTCTTGCGGATCACGTCTTTTCTCCTTCGCCGTCGAAGGAAGCGTATCGGGGATCGGCGCGGCAACTCTGTGGGCGCGGTCACATTGGCCGTCTGCCGCGCCGGAGCTTCAGGACGACCGCAGCTTTTCGATGATGGCCGTCACCTCGTTCAGCTGGGCTTTGGCCGTGGCCAGCAGATCGAGCAGATCGCGCGCCGACTGGGCTGATCCGCCAGCGGCGGCCTGATCGATCACGCTCAAGCCGTCGGTGAGACGCGAGATGATTTGCACGAGTTCATCGCGGCGCGCCTCGAGGTCCGCAAGCGTTGCATCAAAGCGCTCGTCGAGCCGGGCGCCTTGCAACGAGCGGATCGGAACGATCCTGTCGTCGGGAGGATCGGACATGCGCGTGCTTTGCGTTGCTGTCCCGCCCATCCTAGGCGCGACCGCCCGCAACCCGGCGGTGGAGCATTGTCGCATCCGACACGGCAGTCGCGTTGCCCTTTCCCGCGCGGTGGACGCACGGATGTTCTGCAATTGGTCCCACCGACATTGACATCGATGTGACGGCCGGGGCAGTTTTTTGCATTGCTGGCGAATCAGCGATTGCTTCACGCCGAGTACCTCTTGGACAACTCCCTGTGCTTTCGAGACTGATATCGTTGCTGCGCCGCATTCCCGCGGTGAAATGGGCGTTCACCCGGCTTAGGCCCTTGCCTCACGGCGGCAGCATCGATGTCGCGCCGATCGCGGTAAGCGATTCGCCCGCAATCGTCGCCGACATCGCAGAAGCTGTTCCGGCTCCCGACAGCATCAGCACGAGCCCGCTGCGCAGTGACACCGAGATCGCCGTTGCGGCTCCGGTCGCCGAAGATGGCGCCGCTATCTCTGTCATCCCGGAGAGCTCGTCCGCGGCGCCAACTGATATCAGCGTCGCCGATGATCCATCCTTGGAAGCACCGACAGAGGTCGAGGCGGTCGTCGTCGAAGAGGTTTCGGTCTCGTCAGTCGAGGTGGAGAGCGCGGCCGTCGATGCTCATGAGCTCGTCACCAACGATCCGCCCGCGGAGCCTGAAACCAGCGTCGCACCCGTCGTCGTAGAAGAGACACCGGTCCCGGTTGTCGAGATCGAGAGCGAGCCGGTCGGTGCACCCGAGCTCGTCAGCAGCGACCCGTCTGTGGAACTTCCGGAGATCGCTGAACCCGTCATCGTTGAAGAGGCGCGGCTGTCGCCTGTCGAGGCCGAGAGCCGGCAGGCCAACGTTTCCGAGCCCGTCGTCAGCAACGATGCATCTCCCGAACTCGCGACCGAGGTGGAGCTTGTCGTCGCAGAGGAGGCGCTGGTCTCGTCTATCGACATCGAGATCGCACCGGTTGATGCCCCCGTTCTCGCCGTCAACGACGATACCTCCTCTGACGTCGCTGATGTGGAGCCGACTGTCGTAGAGGACACGTGCGTCGCGCTTGCGGACAGCGACGTCTCGGCGGGGGAGGTCTCCGAGAGCAGCATCGACAGCGCTGCCTTCGCTGTCGTCGCAATGGAGATCGAGCCGGTCCCGGCCAACGATCCCGCCCCGATCGCAACGATCGCCGCGGAGGATTCCTCCGCCGACACGGCAAGCGCCGTCACGCATGTCGCGCCGGAGCCGATCCTCGAGTCTCCCGCTCCGGTGATCCCCAGCGCGCCGAAGACGCGCGCAAAGGTCGTGGAACCCGTCGACCGCGCCACGTTGATCCGGCAGCGCTGGACGGAGACCGGGATCAGGATGTGGAATCCGCGGCTTCACGGCGCCGGCGACGCCACGCTGAACATCCAGGGCCGCGTCGAGCTGCTGCCGCCCGCGCCCGGCGAGACCATGCCACGCTACGACAAGCTCGAATTCAGGATGCTGGACGGGCAGATCGTCTGCGAGGGCGTCGTCGTCGAGGCGCCCGCGTCGGCGGGTCAGCGCAGCTTTACCCGGCTCGCCGAGCCGCGTAACCCCGACCGGCCCCGCGAACCGGTACGGGAGCGCCGGGCCGCTCTCGCCTGACCCTTGTCCTCTGCGACCATGCCCGCCATATGCTAGGCTGACGGCTTGGACATGGGAGGCCGCATGCCCGCAAGATCATTGCGCCTGGTCGTGATCGCCGCCCTCTGCATCTCGCAAGGGGCCTTTGCGGCGTCCGGCAAACGCCCGCACCATGCGCCCGCGACCGATCGGGCCGCGCCCTACAAGGCCGACCGGCTCTCGACCTCGCGCGGCCAGACGATCCTCAACACGCCCGGCCAGACCACCGTGCTGACACGTCAGATCCTTGACGACATGAACGCGACGACCCTCCGGGACGCCATGCGCTCGACCGCCGGCGTGACGATTGGGATTGGCCGCTAGATTTCGCGCGACTTCGCGTTCAGGGGATCGGATAGCCCTTCCAGACCCACTCCAGCGCCGACGGCAGCGTTTGCGCGATCGTCGGCCGGTCGACGTGCTTGGCGTTGCGCACGAACAGGAACTGGTAGTGGTAGCCCTTCTCCGCCAGCACCTTCGCCATCAGCGCGTTCGACAGGGTCCAGTCGTGCATGCCGTCGGGAATGGTGGGGTTCGGATAGAACAGGTCCTGGTCGCCGCCGAAGAACCAGAAGCGGATCGGCTTCGCCGGCGCGGCGACGATCAGCGGCACGCCGGGCGGCTCGGCCGGCGTGAGCACGCCGGCCTTTGATATGAGGTTGGGACCGCCCGGCCCCGTCCATGCGCTGTGATATTCCCAGGCGCCGCCACGCAGCGACGGATCGTGCGGCCATTGCTGGTTGACCATCGTCGGCGAGAAGGCCAGCACGCGGCGATAGAGATCGGGATAGAACCACGCCATGGTGAAGGCCGCCACACCGCTCGAGCTCAGGCCCATGGTCGCGCGCCCGTCGGGTTTTTTGGTCAACTTGACGTCGGCGTTCTTCTCGACCAGCGGCAGCACCTCGCGCTCGACGAACTGCGCATAGTCGCCTGACACCGCATCGTATTCGCGGCCGCGCTGGCTGCCCTGCGCATCCTGCCCGCCGTTGCCGATCTGGATCGCGATCATCGGTGGCACGCGGCGCTGCGCGATCAGATTATCGAGCGTCGTGGCGAGGTCCTTGTAGGCGTTGGAGCCGCCGTCGCCGACCACGATGAACGGCGCCTCGGTGCCGCGTACATATTGCGCCGGCACGTAGACGTCGATCGTGCGTGACCAGATTCCAGGATGGCTGGTGGTGACGATCATGTGCGACTTGTCATCCGGCGCGGTGACGGTCGTCATGATCGAGGAATTGGTGCAGCCGGCGACGTCGTCGCGGATCAGGCCGGGATTGTAGATCGTGCTCTCCTTCGACGTCAGCGTGAAGGATTTTGTCGTGCCGCGTGGTACGCCTTCCTTCGCAATCGTCTCCGGCGCGGGATTGTGGGTGGGCCCGATGATGAAATTGCCCTCGGCGCCGGACGGCGGCAGCGTTCCGTCGGGTAGCTCGGTCGCGCGCGGATAGTTGGGGTTCGAGGGATCGCGCGTCGGCGGCGCCGTCTTGAAATCGAGGCCCGTCGTGTCGATGAAGAACGGTGCCGCCTTGTCGGTGGTGTTGGCCCCGGGCGGCACGGCCATGTTCTGGGTGACGCAGGCCGGCTGCGACAGTGCAATTGAAGTGAAGGAGACGACGAAAATCAGCGTCCCCGCAAGGACGGACAACGAATTGGTCATTTCAGCTCCCGGTGTCGACAAGTCTTTCTGGCTCGCCTTGACGCAAAGTATGGCGGACCGCCTGCGCGCGGTCAAACAGCAAGCGGCCGCATTCCAGCGATAGCCGCCATGCTCAAACCGAACGGCGACCGCTATTCCGTGCATGCTCATGAATTATCGCGGACACGAGGCCGTTGCTGCTGCACCTCGCACGACGTAGCTTGCGCAAGCACGTGCGTCGGCTGATCGCGCGGCCACGCGCCGTCGCCGATGTGAAAGCCAAGGTCTCGCATGGTTAGCGGATCGTAGCTGCGGGTGGCTGCGGGCAAGGTGTGCCTGAGACACGCGCCTCGGCCGCCGGATATCCTTAACACGGCCTCACCAATACACGCGGCTGGAAAATCCCGCGGCCGCGCGCAACCTGCGCTGGCTTTTCGTGCAGCCCCACCTAACGCGACCTTTACCCCCGTCGTGCAAGATCGCCGCCGTTTTGAAGGGATCCGGGGCGCGTATTGCAATGCCTGTCGTCAATTTGAAGTCTCAGCTCGCCGCCGCGATGCGGCTGTTTCGCGTGCCGGCCGACAACCCGGACCTGACGCGCGCGCAGTTCGACGCCTTCTCGAAGCAGATCCCGCTGCTCTATTTCATCCTGATGAGCAACACGATCGCGGTCGCCTATACCTATGTCAACGTGGCGCCGGACTGGCTGACGATGATCGTGCCGAGCGTGCTCACCGTGCTCGCCGCGCTTCGGACCTTCTGGTGGCTGCGCCAGCGTCATCTCGTGCGCAGCGATGCCGATATCCTGCGCAATCTGCGCGCCACCAACTGGATGACATTGCCGATCGGCGCGGGCTTCACCGCCTGGTCCTTTGCGCTGTACCCTTACGGCGATGCCTTCGCCAAGAGCCAGGTCGCCTTCTACATGGCGGTGACCGTGATCGGCTGCATCTTTTCGCTGATGCATCTGCGTTCCGCGGCGTTGATCGTGACGCTCGTCGTCGACGTTCCCTATGTGCTGTTCTTCTGGGCCACCGGCGAACCGACGCTAAAGGCGATCGCGGTCAACAACCTTCTCGTCTCCGGCGCGATGGTGACGGTGCTGTTCATCTACTACCGCGACTTCGCCGATCTCGTCTCGAGCCGCAAATCGCTGCTGGCGCAGCAGGCGGCAACGCAAGCGCTCTCGGACGAGAACTTCCGCCTCGCCAATCTCGATTCCCTCACCGAGCTGCCGAACCGCCGCCGCTTCTTCGCCGAGCTGTCGAGCGCCTTCTGCGACGCCGAGCGCAGGCGCGTTCGCGTCGCGGTGGGGATCATCGACCTCGACGGCTTCAAGCCGATCAACGACAATTACGGCCACTCGGTCGGCGATCGCGTCCTGATCGAAGCGGGGCGCCGCATCCGCGAAGTTTGCGAGGGCTTCGGCCCGCAGCGGGTGGAATTTGCCCGGCTCGGCGGCGACGAGTTCGGCCTTGTGGTGTGCGGCGATCCCGAAGATGACGATTTGATGCGGCTCGGCCAGCGCATCGGCGAACAGGTCAAGCTGCCCTACCAGCTCGACACCGCCCATACTGGGCTGTCCTGCTCGATCGGCTTCGCGCTATTCCCAAGCTCGGCAACCAGCGCCGAAGCGCTCTATGAATGCGCTGATTATTCGCTCTATCACGCCAAGCGCCATCTGCGCGGCCGCACCGTGATCTTCTCGAGCGAGCTCGAGGCCGAGATCCGCAGCCGCGGCGTCATCGAGAACTTGCTCCGCACCGCCGATTTCAGCACCGAGATGGACCTGGTGTTCCAGCCGATCGTGGACGCCATGAGCGAGCACACCGCCGGCTTCGAAGTCCTGGCGCGCTGGCACAGCCCCCGCCTCGGCCTGGTCTCACCGGCCGACTTCATTCCGGCCGCAGAGCGCATCGGCCTGATCCGGCCGCTGACGCAGGCGCTGCTGGTCCGCGCGCTCGCGACGGCAAGGACCTGGCCCGACCACATCCGCCTGTCGTTCAACCTCTCCGCTCACGATGTCTGCGCAGCCGAGGGCATTTTGCCGCTGATCTCGATCATCGAGAGGAGCGGGTTGCCGCCGCACCGGATCGACTTCGAGATCACCGAGACTGCCGTCACCTTCGACTTCGTGCGCGCGCAGCAATCGATCGCGACGCTGAAGGCCATGGGCTGCGGCATTTCACTGGACGATTTCGGCACCGGCTATTCCTCGCTGAGCCACGTGCATCGGCTGCCGCTCGACAAGATCAAGATCGACCGCAGCTTCGTCGCCGACATCAACGAAAATCCGGTGAGTCACAAGATCATCAAGTCTCTCGCCGGCCTGTGCGACGACATGGAGATCGCCTGCGTCGCCGAGGGCGTCGAAACGCGCGCCCAGCTCGACGGCCTGCGCCGCCTGGGATGCGACTTCATCCAGGGCTACTACTTCGCAAAGCCGATGTCGGGTGATGCGATTGGCGATCATCTCGCAAAGGAACACCAGCGTCTCGGCGACGCCGGCGCCAAGGTCGTGGCCTGAGAGGCCAGATCTCAATCCGCACGCGCAGCGCTGATAAATTAAATTGCTGCCTGTCAATCGTCCGCTTCACATGCGTCGAAACGCCCCCGACATGTCGGGATGCCGTGTCGGTGCTTGTCAGCGACGTCAAAACGCGCGATACTCAATTTCAAGGGGAAATGTATTAAAGATACAACTTTTTGATCTTGGTGGCCTTCAACTGGGCGCGGCGGCAAACACGGTTGTGAGTTGGCAATCGGGAGGCAGGCATGTCGTCCAATGCGTCATTTTCGGCAGGGCGCCACGCCCCGCCGCATTCCCACCTCACCGCTTCGCATGCATCACCGCCGCCCGCCGAGCCGGACGCCGGCGGCCTCATACCCATCAGCCTCTTCATCCTCAGCGACGTGCGCCTGCTCTGCGAAGGCCTCAGTTCCTGCCTGGCCCGGCAGGAATGCTTACGCATCGCCGGACACGGTGATCTTGCGACCCCGCCTGAGAAAGTCGTCGACAGCGGCGCACAGGTGCTGCTGGTCGACATAGCGACGCCGCAGGGCTTGCAGCAATCGGCGGCCTGCCGCGCGCTGGCGCCGGCGTTGAAGGTCGTCGCCATCGCGGTCGCCGAAGCCGAGCAGGACATCCTGGCCTGCGCAGAGGCTGGCGTGTCCGGCTTCGTGCTGCGCGAAGGTTCGATCAGCGACGTCGTCGCCGCCGTCCATAACGCGATGCGCGACGAGCTCGTGTGCTCGCCCAAGGTCGCCGCCGCCCTGTTCGGCCGCCTCGCGCTACTCTCTGCGCGGACCGTCACGCGAGCGCCGGCCGCCGGCGTCGACACGCTGACACCACGCGAGCACGAGATCATTCGCTTCGTCGGCGAAGGGCTTTCGAACAAGGAGATCGCACGAGCCTTGCGGATCCGCAATTCGACCGTGAAGAACCACATGCACAACGTGCTCAGCAAATTGCAGATTCGCCGGCGCGGCGAGATCAGCAAGCATCTGCACGCGAACGGCGCGGCCGCGTCTGCACCGTCGCGGATCCAGACCCGCTAGACCTTTCGGCCTAGATCCTCCGAGCCGGCATCGCGCGCGAAGCCGCCATGTCGCGGTGCATTACGCGCCCGTTTGCGTCGTCGCGGTCTCACCGCCGCGGGCATGGTCCGGACCATCAACTCCATCCTCGCTAGACCTTTTGGCTCAATCGCGCCGTCGCGCCTTGTGCAAGGCTCACCGCAAAGGTGGCCATTGCGACAGAGACGCATCCTCATTGCGGGATTTCCGAGGCTGATGACCGATCTTCTCGAGCATGTCGTCGCGAAAGATCCGGCATTGTCCGTAGTCGGGACGAGTGACGACGCCAATCTGGCAACGGAGGCACGCCGCACCCGGGCCGACGTCCTCGTGGTGGCACAGAAGGCGCCGGACGAGCGCGACAGCCTCGCGAGCCTGCTGCACAGCCGGCCGCGGATGAAGGTCGTCACCATCGTCGCAAGCGGCGAAAGCGGCGCGCTCTACGAGCTGCGGCCGCACCGCACGGCCATCACCGAGATCACGACGCAATCCCTGTCGGAAGCCATTCGGGATCCGCCCGGCCCGAGGCGCAGGCCGCGCCAGCGGCGCGCCCGCCGGCCAGGCAAGACCATCGCCGCGGTCTGACCAAGCGAGACGGACCGCCAAATCACAGGAGCCGACATGCCCTCAGCCCTTCTGCAACCCGGCGTCTATATCGAGGAAATCTCCAGCGGCGTGCGCTCGATCTCGGGCGTGGCGACGTCGATCGCGCTGTTCATCGGCTGGGCGCCGCGCGGTCCCGTTGACCGTGCCGTGCGCATCTCCAGCTTTGCCGACTATGAGCGCGCCTATGGCGGGCTCGACCGCCGCGCCAATCTCGGCTACGCCGTGCGCCAATTCTTCGACAACGGCGGCAGCGACGCCTACGTCGTGCGGATCGCGCTGTTCAATTCGGGAACGCCCGCCAGCGACGCCAAGACCGCGACCTGCGCGATCAACGATCTCGGTATCGAGGCGAGTTCGCCGGGCCTGTGGGCCAACTCCTTCAGCGTCCGACTGACGCTGCGTGCGGACGACAGCACCCGCTTCCGGCTCGATGTCATCGGCCCGTCGCCGAGCACTGACATCGTGGAGACGTTCCAGGATCTGTCGATGAACAAGGCGGATCCGCGCTACGCGCCGAGCGTCGTCAACGGCCGCTCCGCCTTCATGGACAAGCTGACCACGGCGTCAACGACGGTACCGACCCCGGCCACGAAACCATTTGCGGGCGGAGCCGATGGCACGGTCCTCTCCGCCAATGACGGCCCGTTCGTCAGCGCGATCGATCCGCTGTTCGCGACCGGCGGGATCGTCGATCGTATCGACTTGTTCAACCTGGTCTGCGTCCCAGGTCTCACCAACGTCAATTCAACGACCCAGGGCGCACTCGCCAAGCTACAGCAACGCTGCCACGTCCGCCGTGCGTTCCTGATCATCGACAGCCTCCAGAACGAGACCGTCGCCAACATGAGCGGCGCCAACGGCGAGGCCGGCCTGACCGGCTCAGACGGCAATTTCTCCGCGCTGTACTACCCGTGGGTGATGCAGGCCGATCCGCTGCAATCCGGCGTCGTGCGCGACTTTCCACCTTGCGGCTTCGTCGCCGGCGTCTACGCCCGGACCGACGCCACGCGCGGGGTCTGGAAGGCGCCGGCCGGCACCGATGCCAGCGTCAACGGCGGCGTCGGCTTCGCGTTGAGCTTGAGCGACGCCGAGAACGGCCAGCTCAATCCGATCGGCGTCAACTGCCTGCGCACACTGCCGGTCTACGGCAACGTGGTCTGGGGCGCGCGCACGCTGCACGGCCAGAACGACCGCGGCTCGGAATGGAAATACGTTCCGGTACGGCGCATGGCACTGTTTCTGGAGGAGAGCCTCTACCGTGGCACGCAATGGGTGGTGTTCGAGCCAAATGACGAACCGCTCTGGGCGCAGATCAGGCTCAACATCGGCGCCTTCATGCAGGGCCTGTTCCGGCAGGGCGCGTTCCAGGGCCGCTCGCCGCGCGAGGCCTATTTCGTCAAATGCGACCGCGAGAGCACGACGCAGGCCGACATCAATCTCGGCATCGTCAACATCATCGTCGGCTTCGCGCCGCTGAAGCCCGCCGAGTTCGTCGTCATCAAGATCCAGCAGATCGCCGGCGACATCCCAACCTGAGGCAAAGACACCTGAGGCAAGCAAATGGCACAATTCTCGGTCAATCCGCAGCGCTTCGATCCCTACAAGAACTTCAAGTTCCGCGTGAAATGGGACGGCCGTTACGTCGCCGGCATCAGCAAGGTGTCGGCGTTGAAGCGTACCACCGAGGTGGTCGAGCACCGCGAAGGCGGCGATCCCTCGACGGGACGCAAGTCGCCCGGCCGCAGCAAGTTCGAGGCGATCACACTCGATCGCGGTGTCACCCACGACACCGAGTTCGAGAAATGGGCCAACAAGGTCTGGCATTTCGGCGCGGGTCTCGGCGCCGAGGTCTCGCTGAAGGACTTCCGCAAGGACATCATCCTCGAGGTCTACAACGAGGCCGGGCAGCTCGCGCTGGCCTACAAGCTATTCCGCTGCTGGGTCTCCGAATACCAGTCGCTGCCCGATCTCGACGCCAACGCCAATGCGGTGGCGATCCAGCACATCAAGCTGGAGAACGAGGGATGGGAGCGCGATCAAGCGGTCGCCGAGCCGTCCGAGCCCACTTTCACCGATCCAGCCTGAGGCCGCCCATGCTCTCCGCCACCGCACAACGCGAGCAGGACATCCTGACGCTGTGGGACCGGGCCGCCGGCCGCGCGCAGCGCCAGCGCGACGATGCCCTGTTCGCGGCGGCGGGAGCAGCGCCGACGGACTCGATCGGCACAGGCAATGCCGCGCTGCTGGCCTTGCGCACGCGACTGTTCGGCGCGTCGTGGCGGCTGCGCGCCGCCTGCCCCACCTGTCACACCGACTGCGAGTTCACAGCGGACAGCGCAGCGCTCGCGGACGGACTCGCACCACCGGCTGACGCCGTGCCGCCGCGTATCACGAACGGGGGCCGCGAGCTGGCGCTGCGGCTGCCGACGCTTTCCGATCTTGCAAGCCTCGCCGCGACCTGCGATTCCGCCGCCGCGGCAAAACTCTTGCTCGCGCGCTGCCTCGGTGAGGCGCCGCCGGCTACGCAGGACATCCTGCACAGGGTCGAGGCCGAGCTCGAACGTTGCGATCCCGGAGCGGTGCTCAGTTTCGCGCTCGACTGCCCCGATTGCGGCCACGCCTGGCAGGCCGTGATCGACATCGCGCCGGCGCTCTGGACCGAGGTGCAGGCGGCGGCCGAGCGTACCCTGCTCGAAGTCGACGCGCTCGCGCGCGAATATGGCTGGAGCGAAGCCGAGGTGCTGGCATTGCCGCACACCCGCCGCGCCGCCTACCTGCAACTTGCGGGCACGTCATGACGGGCCTCCTGCAAAATCTCGCACGCATCGGCCGCGGCGAACCGATTCCCGGCGCAGCACGCGTTGCCCTGCCGCCGCGTTTTGCCGCCGCGCCCCGGAATGACGATGCTCCGATGCACGAGCCAAGACAGAATGAAAGGCAGACACCGGCATCCTCGCCGGCGGCATTGCCGAACATCACCGGCGCAGACGATCCCGCCACCGGGGTGCAGGCGCCGCAGCGCAGACAAAGGGAGCCGGACAACGAAGCCGCACCGTTGCGTCTCGAAGCCAAGGTCGCAGCTAGCGCACAGCGGCTTCAATCGACCGACGCGCCGTCAAGATCGCCTGTCGATGCCCCTCTGCCTGCCGCCCCGCGCGATCCGCCACGCGGCACACAGCCGCGTGACACGGTCTTGCGCGACACGCCCCGCCCCCGAAACGAGGCTGCAACACCGCCGGCGCTTCCGCTCGGCCAGACCGTGCTCGCCGGCCAGGCGCAGCGCCGGCGCGAGACACCGCCGGTGATCAAGGTGACGATCGACCGCATCGACATCCGCTCGCCGGAGCCCCCACGCACGGCACGCACCGTCAAGCCCGCACCAAAGCCGTCGGTGTCGCTATCCGACTATCTGCGCCGCCCTGGACCCGGAGGCCGCGCATGAGCTCGCCGCTCGCAATCGGCGCGGTCAGCGCAGTCCTGCGCAACCTGCTCGACAACGGGCTGATCGAGGCCGGGCGCGCGGTCGGTGGGACGGTGAACGTCAGTGCTGTTGCGCCCGACACGATCGACCTCAGCAGCGCAGAAGAGCAGCCGCGGCTCAATCTGTTCCTGCATCAGGTGACGCCGAACCCGGGCTGGCGCAACCGTTCCCTGCCGTCGCGGTCCTCGACCAGCGGCGAGCGACTGACCAACGCGCCGCTCGCGCTCGACCTGCACTATCTGCTGACGGCCTATGCGCGGGTCGACTGCCAGGCCGAGATCCTGCTCGGCTATGGCATGCATCTGTTGCACGAGCGCCCGGTGCTCGACCGCGCTGCCGTGCAGCGCGCGCTCAATCCCAATCCGCTCGACGTCGCGATGCTGCCGCCGGCGTTCCAGGCGCTCGCTGCCGCCGACCTCGCCGATCAGGCCGAGTTGATCAAGATCACGCCGGCTGTGATGGGGCCGGAGGAGATGTCACGACTATGGGCGGCCATCCAGTCGCATTACCGGCCGACGGCCGCCTATGTGGTGTCGGTGGTGCTGATCGAAGCCACGAAGCCCGCAGTCTCGCCGCTGCCGGTGCTGTCGCGCGGGATCATCGATCCCGCGACCAAGCGCGACCGCGGCGTCGTCGTCAATCCCGACACGTTGCCTCCGCTGCCGACGCTGTTTGCGGCGACGCCGCAGAACAAGCAGGCCGGCGCACGGCTCGGCGAGCCCGTGGTGCTCTCCGGCATTCGCCTCAGCGGCAGCAATTTTCATGTGCGGTTGGCGCACCCGCTATTTCCAGCTCCTTTTGAACTGGTACCCGGCGCACCCAACGACGACGGCACCGAGCTCACCGTGACGCTGCCGAACGATGCTGCCGCGCAGGCCGCGCTCGCGCCGGGGCAATGGAGCCTCACGCTGCGCCTGCTGCCGACCGGTGAAGCCAATGAGCGCGAGACCAACGCGGTGGCCCTGGTCATCGCCCCAGCACTGGTCATTGCAGCCGATGCCGGACTTTCGCTGCCCGCGGCGACCGTGCTGCGCAAGACTGCGCCGCTGCGCGTCACGGCCACCTTGTTCTCGCGGCCGCAGGTGCAGCCGCGGCAGCGCGCGAGCCTCGTCCTCGGCACGGCGGAAGCCACCGCCAAACCGCGCAGCGCGGCCACCGATCCGCTGGTGTTCGACTTCCCCGCGACGCTTCCCGCTGGGGCCTATCCGGCGCGGTTGCGCATCGACGGCGTCGACAGCCTCCTGCTCGATCTCAGCGGCGATGCGCCCGCTTTCGATGCCTCGCAAACCCTGAGCGTGCCGCCATGAACATGCACGACAGACCGCAAGCGCAGCCGGGGCTCGATTGGGCCAGCCGCAACCAGCAATGGCTGGCGGCTCAGTTCGCTGCGCTGCGCCTGCGCCTCGCACAGCAGCTGCGCGATACATCGGCCAACGCCGAGCCGCCTCCGCCGGAATGCGCCGATGATTTCGAGCCCGCGCTCGACGCGCTGACAAAGCTGTTCGGCCTGTCAGCGTTCGAGCGCGACGTCGTGCTGCTCGCGGCCGGCGTCGAGCTCGACAGTGCGCTGCGTCGCCTCGTCGGCGTGGCGATGGCGCAAGCGCCCGAAGCCATCGCGAGCACGCAGCCGACGTTCAATTTCGCCATGCAGATGCTGACTGAGCCACATTGGGATGCGCTCTCGCCGCTCCGGCCGTTGCGGCGTTGGCGCCTGATCGCATGCGAGGGCCGCGAGGCGCCGCCGCGCCGTCCGATCCAAATCGACGAGCGCGTGCTGCACTACCTGACCGGCGTCCCCGCAATGGATGCCCGCCTGATCGGGCTCGTTCGCTGCGAGCCGATCGGATCCATCGAGCCCGATACACCACAGGCGAACACGATCGCGCAGGCGCTCGGCACCGGCGCGGCCGCTCTGGCCGCCCTGGGTCACGCTCGCGGCGAGATCGAGCCGCAGCGCGACCTCGCGCGCGCGGTGCTCGCCTGCCTCGGTGCGAACGGCCTGTGGCTGCACGCCCGCGACCTGCCGCACGATCCGCGCGAACTTGCCGAGACCGCCCGTCTGCTCGACCGCGAGGCCGCCCTCTCGGATGCCGTCATCGCGCTGGAGCTCGACCGCCCGATCGAGACGGCGGATTCCGAGGCGCATGCGATGACGCTGCTCGCCCATCTGATGGGACCCGCGATCGTGCTCAACGCGCCGGAACCGCCCCGCTTGTCGCGACTGCGGCAGCGCCGTATGCTGCGGCTCGAGGTCGCCGATGCCCCGGCCGCCGCGCGGCAGGTCGCGGCCTTGCGCGGGCTTTCGCGCGAGCAGGCCGCC
Organism: Bradyrhizobium sp. 61; assembly: GCF_023073075.1. Taxonomy (NCBI): domain Bacteria; kingdom Pseudomonadati; phylum Pseudomonadota; class Alphaproteobacteria; order Hyphomicrobiales; family Nitrobacteraceae; genus Bradyrhizobium; species Bradyrhizobium sp. 61. The sequence goes on from NZ_JADPIU010000088.1 coordinate 123,963, forward strand.
GCGCTGCGTCCGGCGCTGCGGCAGTTCAACGTCCCCGCCGCCGACCTGCGCCTCGTGGTCACCGAAGCCCTCGCCGAGACACAGGCCGATCCCGCTCTGCTCGGGCCGGCGGTATGGCGGCTCTGCCGCGCCGCGGTGCGCGGCGGGCTTGACGCGTTGGCTCAGCGGATCGACAGCCGCGTTGGCTTCGACGACCTGGTCGCGCCACCGGTGGTGACCGCGCAGCTCCGCGCCATCGCGAGTGAATTGCAGCACCGGCCGCGCGTCCATGGCGACTGGGGCTTTGCCGCGCATAACGGCCGCGGGCTCGGAACCGCCGCGCTGTTCGCGGGCGAATCCGGCACCGGCAAGACCTACGCGGCCGAAGCGATCGCAAGCGCGGCCGCACTTGATCTCTACCGCATCGATCTTGCGAGCGTGGTCAGCAAATATATCGGCGAGACCGAGAAAAATCTGAGCCGGCTGTTCGAGGCCGCAGAGACCAGTGGCGCCATCCTGCTGTTCGACGAGGCCGATGCGCTGTTCGGCAAGCGCAGCGAGGTGCGCGACAGCCATGACCGCTTCGCCAATATCGAGATCGCCTACCTCTTGCAGCGGATCGAGACCTATCGCGGGCTCGCGATCCTCACCACCAACATGAAGAGCGCGCTCGACCGCGCCTTCCTGCGCCGCATCCGCTACGTGGTCCAGTTCCCCTACCCTGACGCCGCCGCGCGCGAAACATTGTGGCGCATGCAGTTCCCCGCCGATGCACCGCTCGGCGAGGTGGATTTCGCAGGCCTCGCCAGGCTGCAACTGACCGGCGGCAACATCCGCGCCATCGCGCTCAACGCCGCCTTCCTGGCCGCCGCCGGCGGCGGACGGATCGAGCAGGACGCGATCAACGCCGCGGTGCGTGCCGAGTTCTCCAAGCTCGAGCGGCCTTGGCCGGGAGTCGGGCCATGAAACATGCCTGCATCGATATCCGGATTGGACATCTCGTCGTCGATGCGTCGCGACACTCCGAAGCTGCGGGACTTGCCGACGCAATCGGACAGGCCTTGCAACAGCGGCTCACGGGGTCCGCCAACGAGGCGAGCGCCGTCCATGCCGAGGCGCCGCGCGCCGTCGCCGATCGGATCGCGGCACGATTGACCACGACATCCGGCGCCGGCGCTCCGCGAGGCAAGCCATGACCGTGCATGCCGCACCAAAGGCAGTGCCGAAGCAATCCTCGCCGGCCCATGCGCCTTCGCTCGAGCTTCGTCCGGCCCGCGACCGCTTCGAGAGCGAAGCCGAGCACGCGGCCGAGAACGCCCTGCGGCCATCGCAGCCGGCTGGCCCGGCCCCGGTGCTGTCGCCGCTTCCACGCTCCACTGGCACGACGGGACCGGCCACGCCGGCCGCGGTATCCGAGGTGGTCGGATCGGCCGGCTCGCCACTCGGCGCTCCAACGCGCGAGACGATGGAACGTCAATTCCGTTCCGACTTCAGCCGTGTGCGGATCCACACCGACGCGCAGGCCGCAGCCTCAGCCCGCGCGATCCGCGCAACCGCCTACACCGCGGGCGCCCACATCGTGTTCGGCGACGGCGCATACAATCCGCAAAGCCCGCGTGGCCGGCACATTCTGGCGCACGAGCTCGCCCATGTCGTGCAGCAGCGGGGCGCGACTGTGCCGCCGGCGGCGGTGCAGCGGCTCGCCTGGTACGAATCGATCGCCGTGTTTTTCGGCGCCGAGGGCAATTTCGGCGACAAGGAGCTGCTCGCCTATCTCGACAAGATCGCCAAGTCCGCAGCGATCGAAGGCAGCTTCGACAGCGACAACAAGGCGCGTGCGATCGTCCGTCGGTGGAAAGCCGGCCAGGCCGAGTTCAAGCTCGATCCACTGCAAAAGGCGCTGTTGATCCTGGAGATGCAGGACGGCCCCACACTTGATGACGACGAGAACGCGATCCTCGACCTGCTCGAGCTGAGCGATATCGCCGCACTGAGGATCATGTTCGGTTCAGGCAAACTCAGCGTCACCGAGCTCGAATCCGACATCGACGGCGCCGAGTACAAGAGGTTGAAGCGCTTCTTCGCAACCCGCTTTCGCGGCGGACGCGACGCGCTCGCCAAGGGCGACGTCGAACCGCAGGGCGAACCGGGCAAGGGCGCGCCGACCTTCGCCTACGATACCATGGCCATCAAGATCCGGATTGCGACGGCGACAAATGACGAGGAGATCGCCGCCGTCGCGGCCGAGGTGTTCGCTCTCGATCCGCCCGTGCGAGAGAAGGCGGCACAGGAGCTCGGCCGGGAGCGCAGCGATCTGGCCCGTCGGCTCGACGACATCGGCGAGCAGGCCGAAGCCGAAAGCGACCCGGCGAAGAAGGACGCACTGATGAAGAAGGCCGGAGCCACGAAGAGGATCCTCAAGAATTACGACGTCTTCCTTCAACGTGTTTTCCGCGACGTGACGCTCATCACCGGCGCCGGCGACTTGTCAAAGACGGCCGCTCCGGGTGCCGCGCAGAAAGCCCATATTCCAAAGGCGTTGAAGCCCGACGTCAAGGTGGACTCCGGCGGCGTCGCGCTGCCGTTCGACAACTCCCCCGCAGGAAAGACGGCATATGACAACGCCATCCGCGCCATGATGCCAGATCTGATCCAGCGCTATTGGGACGAGATGGTCAAGGACAAGGGTACCACCGAGCACGGCGACCCGACGAAGGTGCATGCGCTCGCTGAATTCGAACGGATCGGCAAGGCGAGCAAGGACGAAACCGACAAGGTCTTCGGCGCCTACTACGATAAATCGAAACATCCGGAACTGAAGGCCGATACAGCCTTCACACGCGGCAGCATCCATGATCTGTTCGCCGACACCGAAGCTGATCTCGCTGGCATGGATAGCATCGAAAAGAGGAAGATGGCGAAGGCCCTCGTACTCTACTTCTTCCAGTCGGACCGCGACATACGTGCGGCCAACCGGAAATTGAACGCTTCGCCGCAGTTCGATTCCAGCAATGATCCAGTAGGCGATGAGGCGATTATCCTCGACAAGATTGCTGACGACTTCACGAGCACCGACGCGCAGGTCGACAAGCTGAACGAGATAGACCGTGGCTGGGACGCGTCCGCCAGCTTCGGCAACATCAACATCCAGATCTTCAAGAAGGATGATCCTGTCGATGACCGGGACTTCCTGTGGGACATGTTCCAGACATTGATCCACGAATACATTCACACGCTGCGGACCACGGAATACGACACGTTCGCCAACACTTTCGGGGATGGTTCCAACGAGAACAACACGCTGATCGAAGGCGTCGATTCGCTGTTCGACGAGATCGTCTGGGAAAATGTCGCGCCGAGGGTCAACGACTCCAGGCTGCGCGAGGCGGTCGAGGGCCCCGCCTATGCAAAGCTGAAGCCAATTACGGTGAAACCAGCCTCGCGCCGACGCTACGCCTCGTATGCCGAGGCCGTGAAGCTCGTCAACATCGTCGGCATCCGCAATCTTTACGCCGCCTATTTCCAGGGCGACGTCGCGAAGATCGGAGGCTGAGTTATGCCGGCCACCCCCACCGCGGCACCCGCCCTGTCAGCGCTGCAGTCCTTGGCCCGCCGTGATCTGCGCGCTTTCGCGGGCCTCGCCGAGCAGACCTCCCTCAACGACGTCGCCGCCGTATTCGATGTCGATCGATCCGCTCACGGCCATGGTCTTCTTGGCAGCGCCAGGCACCGGACCAATTGGTTCAGTGCCGCGGCCGGAGGCTTTGCACGCGGCATGCGGGTATGGGCGGAAGGCGACGTCGTCATCTTGATCGACGCGACCAATGTCGATCTCCTCGAGCCGCTGTCATCGCTGCTTGGCTGGCTCGGCGAGCCGGAGGCGAAGCTTAACTCGTTCCAGGGAACGTTCGAAGTCGAGAGCAACGAGTATGTCTATGTAAAGCGGGGTCTTACGCTCTACGTCGACCGCGCCATCGAAACGCCGCTTCGGATCGCGGCATTCACGCCATGTGGCCTGGAGCGCTATCAGCGCGACCTTCGGCTCGATCTTCGACAGAAGCGGCTGCCGCCATCGCGTGGTCCGTCGCAGGACGATTCGCCATGACCGGCCTCACCTCGTCCCCAAAACTGATCAAGGGCGGCCTCGTGGTGCTGGCGCCGGGCGGCGGCACGGTGCGACGGCAGATCGCGCTCCAGTACAATCCGGACACGCTGAGCCGCAGCTACCAGGTGCAGGGCACCGGCGGCGACGGCGCGGCCGGCGGGCGGGCGCAACCGTTCCGGCTGAAAGGGCCCGCGATCGAGACCATCAAGCTCGACGCCGAAATCGACGCCACCGACCAGCTCGCCGATCCCGACGCGCACGCCAATGCGGTCGCCTTCGGCATCGCGCCGCAGCTCGCGGTGCTCGAAGCGCTCGTCAATCCGAGCGTCGACGATCTGCTCGGCATCGCAAGCCAGGCCGATGGCGGCACGCTCGAGATCCTGCCGCCGGAGGCGCCGCTCACCTTGTTCGTCTGGAGCAAGAACCGGGTCGCACCGGTGCGCGTCGCCGAGTTCTCCATCGTCGAGGAAGCGTTCGATCCCGCGCTCAACCCGATCCGCGCAAAGGTCTCGCTCGGGCTGCATGTGATGAGCACCGACGATCTCGGCTTCACGCATCGCGGCGGCACCATCTTCCTCAACTATCTGCGCAACCGCGAGACGCTCGCCGGCCTGACCGGCTGCGCCTCGCTGGCCTCGCTTGGTCTTTCCAGTCTGCCCTGACGGAGCACATGATGTCCTCGGATCCCGTCCAGATGCTGATCGATGCCGGTGCGTTTCCGGACAACAGTTTTCCGCCGAACAGCCGCTATCATGGCGCCGCGATCGGGCGGCTCAAGCGCAGCGCGGACGATCCCGGTGTCGCCTATGTGCTGCGCCGCTTCATCCCCCAGGCGCGCGGCATCGGCATCGCCGGCGAACACATCGTCAATGCCGGCGAGCGGCCCGACACGCTCGCCTCCGCAACGCTCGGCGACCCCGAACTGTATTGGCGCATCGCCGACGCCAATGTCGTGACCGATCCGCTCGAACTCACCGACACGCCCGGTGAGCGCGTGCAGATCCCGCGCCCGAACGGGCTTTAGGGAGACGATTTTCCGATGATGCAAGGCGGCGTCCAGCTCTCGCTCCAGATCGGCCCGGCGCCGGTGCCGGCGCCGCGCGAGGTGCTGGAGACGCTGACCCATGCCAAGATCGAGATCGGATCGGGCGATGCGCAGAGCGGATTCGAGCTGACTTTCGACCTGCCGGTGCGCTCGCCGCTGCGCACCATCTTCCTGCTTGCCGGCGGCGGCGCGCTGCCGCCGCTGCTGCGCGTGGTGCTGATCGTCACCATCAACGGCACGGCCGAATCCGTCATCGACGGCATGGTCACCAATGTCGAGACGCAGCCGGGCAGCGGCGGCGTCGGCAAGCTGGTGATCAAGGGCAAGGACATGTCGGCGCTGATGGACATCATCGAGCTGCCCGGCCTGCCCTTCCCGGCGATGCCGCCCTCGGTGCGCGTGCTGGCGATCCTTGCCAAATACGCAGCGCTCGGCGTGATCCCGATGGTGATCCCGAGCGTGCTCGACATCCCGCCGATCCCGGTTCAGCAGATCCCGCAGCAGAAGGGCAGCGACTACGCCTACGTCAAGAAGCTCGCGGGCGAAGCCGGCTACGTCTTCTATCTCGAGGCCGGTCCCGCGCCCGGCGCCTCGAAGGCCTATTGGGGACCGGAAATCCGCTTCGGCGCGCCGCAGCCGGCACTCACCACCAACATGGATGCGCTCACCAATGTCGAGGAGATCTCGTTCAACTTCGACAAGGAACGCAAGGTCATGCCGATCGTGTTCTTCCAGGAGGCCAACAGCAAGGCGCCGATCCCGGTGCCGATCCCCGACATCACGCCGATGAGCCCGCCGCTCGGCGCGGTGCCGCCGCTGCCGCCGAAGATCGAGAAGCTCTCCAACACCGCGCATCTATCCGCGCCGCAGGCGCTGATGGCGGGCCTTGCCTATGCCAGCCAGCACAGCGACAGCGTGTTCGGCAGCGGCAAGCTCGACGTCGCCAGATATGGCCGCGTCCTGAAGTCGCGGCAACTGGTCGGCGTACGCGGCGCCGGCCTGCCATTCGACGGGCTCTATTACGTCAAGAACGTCACGCATGAGATCGAGCGCGGCTCCTACAAGCAATCGTTCTCGCTCGCACGCAACGCGCTGATCTCGACCGTCCCGCAGGTGCCGACATGAGCGATGCGCCCCTGTTCGGAAAGTATCGCGCGGTGGTGATCAACAATGTCGATCCCCTCCAGATCGGCCGGATCCAGGTGATGGTGCCCGACGTCGGCGCCGTGATACCGACGAGCTGGGCGATGCCTTGCCTGCCGACCGCAGGCATCAATGCCGGCTTCTTCACGGTGCCGATCATCGGCGCCGGGGTCTGGATCGAGTTCGAGCGCGGCGACCCCGACTATCCGATCTGGGTCGGGTGCTACTGGGGCAGTGCCGCGGAGGTGCCGGTGCTGGCGCACGCAGTGCCGCCCGGCGTGCCCGGCATCACCCTGCAAACCCCCTTGAAGAACGGTCTCACCATCAGCGACGTACCGGGCCCGACCGGCGGCATCCTGATGCAGACCACGACAGGCGCGATGATCTCGGTCAGCGACGTCGGCATTACCATTTCCAACGGCAAAGGTGCGGTCATCACCATGACCGGGCCGACCGTCGACGTGAATCTCGGCGCGCTCACCGTGATCTAGGAGACGCACATGCCCGCTCCCGTCTTGCATCTCGGCGCCACCGTGTTGTGCAGCCATGCCGGACAGGCGACGCCGGTCGCGCCGTTCCCGCGTGTGATGCTGTCGGGCCAGCCAGCGGTCAATCTCACCAGCCCCTATGCGATCGCGGCCTGCTCGCTCACCGGCTCGGCGCCGCCTTGCGTCACGGCGCAGATGGTGGTGGGCGCCGCGCGGGTGATGATCGGCGGCGCACCGGCCGCGACCATGATGGGGCAATCCGTCTGCACGCCGACGGGCACGCCGATGCTGCCCGTCGTGGCGCAGACGCGCGTGCTGGCAACCTGAGGGGAGGACGGCGTGAGCAGCGAACTCGATTTCCCCTATCATTTCGACGACCAGGGCCGCACGGCCGCGACCGGCCGCCCCGATCACATCCGCGACCTGATCGAGCAGGTGCTGTTCACAATGCAGGGCGAGCGGGTGATGCGGCCGGATTTCGGCGCAGGACTGCTGGCGCTGGTGTTCGAGCCCAACTCGGTGACGCTCGCCGCGACGACGCAGATGCTGGCCCAGGCCGCGCTCCACCAGCACCTGTCGCATCTGATCGCCGTCACCTCGGTCGAGGTGATCAATGACGATGCGGTGCTGCGGGTCGAGATCCGCTACGTCGTGCTGGCCGACCGCACCAGCCACGTCACGAGCTTTGCGGTTCCGGGGGGCGCGGCATGAAGCAACATTGCTGCGATCCGCGCCGGCTCGAAGTGCTCGAGGCCAAGGGCAGCGCTAACGCCATCGCCTTCATCGAGGTGCTCGACCTCGCTTCTCCGCCCGGCGCGCCACGGCAACAGACCCTGCTGGTGCGGCTGCTGCATTCCGGCTTCACGCTCTCGCCGGACAATCTGCGCATCACCGGCGGCGAGCGGATCGCGACCGTCGGCGTGGTCTGGTGCGCGCCGGCCGACGCGCTGCCGGCCGAGGCCGAACCCGGCCTGGTCGACACCGTCGACGATCTCACCCGCACGCTGGTCGTCCGGACCGACAGCGCCGGGGACTATTCGATCTACAATTTCGGCATCTTTGCCAATTCCGGCTCGGCCCTGCCGCCGGCCGGTTTCGATCCCAAGCTGTCGGCGATCGACTTCACCTTCAAGGGCGAATGTCCCTCGGACTATGACTGCGCGGACACCGCGCCGTGCCCGCCCACGCCGCGCTTGAGGCCGGAGATCGACTATCTCGCGCGCGACTATCAGGGCTTTCGCCGGTTGATGCTTGACAGGCTGAGCCTGCTGGTGCCCGGCTGGCAGGAGCGTTCGGCGGCGGATCTCGGCGTGACCCTGGTCGAGCTGCTCGCTTATGCCGCCGACAACCTCGCCTATCGCCAGGATGCGGTCGCCAACGAAGCCTATCTCGCCACCGCGCGGCAGCGCATCTCGGTGCGGCGCCATGCGAGGCTGGTCGACTATCACCTGCACGAGGGCTGCAACGCCCGCGCCTTCGTGCATTTCGACGTGAATGGGCAGAAAATCGCGCTGCCGAAGGGCACGCAGCTGCTGACCCGTGTGCCGGGCCTCGGCGCGGCGCTGACGCCGGGCTCGCGCGCGCTCAGCGATGCGATCGAAGGTGGCGCCGAGGTGTTCGAAACGGTCGCGCCAGCCGAGTTCGACCAGCAACAGAACAGTCTCACCTTTTATGCCTGGGGCAACAACGGATGCTGCCTGCCGCGCGGCACCACGCGCGCGACGCTACGCGGCCACATTGATACGTTCGCCATCGGCGACATCCTGATCTTCGAGGAGGTGATCAGCCCAACGACGTTGTCTGCCGCCGATGCCGATCCTGGCCATCGCTGCGCGGTGCGGCTGACCGAGAGGACGCTTACGAGCGATCCGTCCGGCGGGCTGTTCGACGAGCCTCCGGTCGACGGCCCGGTCGACGTCACCGAGATCGCCTGGAGCGAGGCCGACGCGCTGCCTTTCCCGCTTTGCCTGACGGTGGAGGACCGCCCCGAGCTCGCGATCAGTGTTGCGCTCGGCAATATCGTGCTCGTCGATCACGGCCGCACGCTGCTGCCCGAACAGCTCGGCGTGATGCCGCGCGCCAGCCTGAAGCAGGCATCGCGCGCGCCGGGCAATTGCTGCACCTCGTCCCCGGACGTCATGCTGCCGCCGCGCTTCCGCCCGGTGCTGGCAAACAGCCCGTTGACGCAATCCTTCGATCTCGGCGCGCCGCTCGCCGTTCCCGTCAGCAACGACAAGCCGTGGTGGGCGGCCAGCGCATTTTCGCTCTTGTCGCCGCGCGACGCCACGCCTGCCATCGTCGATCTCACGGGACAAGTCGCCGGCATCACCGAGCACTGGCTGCCGCGACGCGACCTCATCGACAGCGCCGGCAACGCGCCGCATGTCGTGGTCGAGATCGACAACCACGGCGAGGCCTTGCTGCGGTTCGGTGACGGCCTGCTCGGCAAGCGCCCGGCCGAAGACACCGCATTCACGGCGACTTACCGGATCGGCAACGGCACATCCGGAAATGTCGGCGCCGAAGCCATCGCCCACATCGTCAGCACCACGGACGGCGTGTTCGAGGCCGTACGCAATCCGCTTCCCGCATCCGGCGGCGTCGAGCCCGAGGACATTGAAGCCGCCCGCCGCGACGCCCCACAGGCGTTCCGTACCCAGGAGCGCGCGGTGACGGCGGCCGATTACGCCGCCGCCATTGAACGACGCGCCGACGTGCAGCGCGCGGCCGCAACGTTCCGCTGGACCGGAAGCTGGCACACCGTGTTCGTGACGCCCGACCGCTTCGGCGGCGGCGTAGTCGACGTGCCCTTCGCTACGCAACTGCGCAACCATCTCGAGCGGTTCAGGATGGCCGGCTACGACCTCGACGTACGACCGCCGCGCTATGTGCCGCTCGACGTCACACTGCATGTCTGCGTCAAGCCGGACTATTTCCGCGCCGATGTCGCGCAGGCCGTGCGGACGGTGCTGTCGAGCGCGGTGCTGCCCGACGGCACGCTCGGCCTGTTCCATCCCGACAATTTCACCTTCGGCGATCCCGTCTATCTCAGCCGCATCATCGCAGCCGCACAAGCGGTCGAGGGCGTCGAGGCGGTTCAGGCGGAAAAATTCCAGCGGCTGATCTCGCCGCTCGCGACCTCGCTGGATGACGAGGTGATCCCGATCGGAAGCCTCGAGATCGCGCAGCTCGCCAACAATCCGAGTTTCCGCGAGCGCGGCCGGCTCATTATTGAGGCGGGAGGCGGCAAATGACCCTACCGGTTCCAACCGTCAAGCCTCATGCCCTGCCTGCCGGCAGCGAGAGCTGCGGCTGCTGCGCCGGCATTGAAGCCGAGACGCCGCAAGGCATCTCGAACCGCTACGGCCTCTCCGCCATCGCCTACCGCGTCGGCGACTACGCCCAGTTCCGCGACAGCCTGCACGCCGCGCTGTCCTCTGCCGCGTTCGCACCGCTCGGCAAGCTGCAAAGCCGCGCCGATGACGATTTCACCATCGGCCTGATCGATGCGTTCGCCTGCGCTGCCGACGTGCTCACCTTCTACCAGGAGCGCATCGCCAACGAATCCTATCTCCGCACTGCGCTGGAGCGCGTCTCGCTCCAGGAGATGGGCCGGCTGATCGGCTACCGCCTGCGGCCCGGCGTCGCCGCCGAGACCTGGCTCGCCTTCACGCTGGAAACGCCCCCTGCGCCGCCGCCAAAGCTGTCGCCCGAGCCGGGCAGCTTCGTCACCGGCGTGCCCGCTCAAGTGTCGATCGAGATCGGCACGAAAGTGCAGAGCGTACCGGGGCCGGACGAGAAGCCGCAGACCTTCGAAACGGTCGAGCGACTGGACGCCGCACGACCGGCCTGGAATGCGATCCGGCCGTGGCTGGCGGAGACACGCCGACCGGGCAAAGGCGACACGGTCATGTACCTCGCCGGCCAGCGCAACAATCTGAAGCCGGGTGATGCGTTGTTGATCGTCGGTGACGCCTTCAATCCCGGTACGAACGACAGCAATTGCGATTTCCGCTTCATCGACAGTGTCGAGCTGCAATCGGATTTCGATCGCACCAAAATTACCTGGCAAGCCGGCCTCTCCGGGGTCACGGCCACGCAAGATTCGAAGGTCTATGCGCTGCGCAAGCGGGCAGCACCCTTCGGCCACAACGCGCCGATGTGGAAGTCGATGTCGACGGACTTTCGCAACAACTATCCGAGCGGGAGTGACGCGCCGGAGTGGCCCGACTACACGATCTCGCCGATGGGCTCGGCCCAGGGCGGCGGTTTCATTGATCTCGATACGGTCTATTCCGAGGTCCGCGCCGGCGGTTACGTCGTGCTTTCGATGGCAGCCAAGGGCTCCATCCAGGTCATCATCAAGGCCTTCGGCAAGTCGGATGTCATCCTGGATCTTGGCCCGCATCTCGACGTCTACCAGATCGCCGATGCGGACGAGACGTCGCGCGCGGAGTTCGCGCTGGCCGGCAAGGTCACCCGGCTGCAATTGCGCGGCTCCCATTACGACCGCTATCAGGACCAAGTTCGTCGCATCACAGCGTTCGTGCAGTCCGAGCAACTCGCGCTCGCGCCCTACGCCGTCGATGATGCCGCGACCGGCAACAGCATCCCGGCGGCCGTCAGTGCCGATGGCCTCATTGCAGGGCGACGGCTGATCGTACGTGGCAATCGCGTCTCCGACGGCCAAGCCGTTGTTGTGCAGGCCAACCTCGTATCCGCCCAGGCTGTCGACGCCGGCCGCTGCATGCTTCAGATCGATCCGCCGCTCGCCGGCAGCCTCGACCGCGGCAGCGTCGTCGTTCATGGCAATGTGGTGCCGGCCTCGCATGGCGAGACGGTGACTCAGATCCTCGGCTCGGGCGATGCTGCCCAGCCGTTCCAGCAATTCGAGCTGAAACAGGTGCCGCTGACCTATCGCGCCGCCGCCAATGAGAGCGGTGCCGCGAGCGAATTGACGTTGCGGGTCGGCGAGATCGCATGGCACGAGCGCGCGACGCTGTTCGGCACAGCCGCGACCAATCGCGTCTTTGCGCTCGATATTGACGAGCAAGCGCGCAATCTCGTGAAGTTCGGCGACGGCGCCAGCGGTGCGCGGCTGCCGAGCGGGCTCAACAACGTCCGCGCCACCTACCGCAAGGGCATCGGGGTCGCCGGCAATGTCCGCGCCGAGACGCTGAGCCAACTGCTGTCGCGCCCGCTCGGCCTCAAGGGCGTGAGCAACCCGTTCGCGGCCGAAGGCGGCAACGATCCGGAGCCGGCGGACGCGGCGCGTCGGAGCATGCCGCTCGGCGCCCGCACGCTCGGCCGCGTCGTGTCCGTCCTCGACTATGAGGATTTTGCCCGCGCCTTCACCGGCATTGCCAAGGCGCAGGCGCAGGTGCTGCAACTGCCGCGCGGAAAGACCATCGCCATCACGATCGCGGGGCCGCCCGGCGCTCCCGTCAATTCGACGAGCCCGGTGTGGACCAATTTGCTCGCTGCGCTGAAGGCCGGCGGCGATCCGCATGTCGCCGTCGTGCTGCTGCCCTACCAGCCCGGCACCTTCCGGATCGGATTGAAGGTCAAGCGCGATCCCGATTTCGACGCCAAGGCCGTGCTCACCGCGGTCGAGGCGGCGCTGCGTGCGCACTTCGCCTCCGACGCGCGTGAGCTCGGCCAGCCAGTGCAGCAATCCGACGTGATCGCGGCGGCACAGTCGGTACCCGGCGTCGTCGCTGTCGACCTCGTCCAGCTCTATGGCGGCACGGCGCCCTTCGCGCAGACCATTCCCTCGCGCCAGGTCCGCCTGCTCGCCTCGCGGATGCATGTCGACCAGGGCGCGGCGAAGCCGAGCGAGCTGCTGACGCTGAACCCGGCGCCGTTCGACCTCCTGGAGGAGATGGCATGAACAGCCTCACCCCCGAACGGCTCTACAGCCTGCTGCCGACGCTGCACCGGTTGCGCGACGCCGCGCTTGCGGGCGATCCCGCAAAGGCCGGTCCGCTCCAGGCTCTATTGGCTGCATTTGCGCGCGAGTTCGCCACGCTGGAAGAGTCCGTCGACCAGCTCTACGACGACCAGTTCATCGAAACCTGCGCCGAGTGGGTCACGCCCTATATCGGCGACCTCATCGGCTACCGGCCGCTGCGCGGGCTCGGCACCGAGCTGACCTCGCCGCGTGCCGAAGTCGCCGACACCATCCCCTTCCGCCGCCGCAAGGGCACCGCGCTGATGCTGGAGGAGCTGGCGCAGGACGTCACCGGCTGGCCGGCACATGCGGTCGAATTTTTCGAACAGCTCGCCACCACGCAATACATAAAGCACATCCGCCTGCATGCGCCCGCGACCTGCAATCTGCGCGATACGGCGGCACTGTTCCGGCGCGACGGCGCCTTCAACAGCATCGCGCACACCGCCGAGATGCGGCGGCCGGAAACCGGCGCCGGCCGCTACAACATTCCCAACATCGGCATCTTCCTGTGGCGGTTGTTGTCGCTGTCGCTCACGGCGGTGCCGCTGACGCCTGACGCCGGCGACGCGACCGGCCGGAAATTCCGTCTCAACCCGCTCGGCGCGGACATGCGGCTGTTTCGATTCACGCAGGCTGAGTCCGACATCTCCCATCTCGCCGAGCCGATCAATGCGCCGGAGCCGCTGTCGGTGCGGCTGATGGCCATGGCCGTGCGCGCCGCGCAGGCAACCGCACAGCCGGACGCACAGCGCGAGGACGATTATGGCGACGGCGAGAGCCTGGTGTTTTTCACGCCGGGCACCCCGCCCATCCCGGTGCCGACGGCCAAGGTGCGGGTCTGCGATCTCCGCGACATTCTCGATGGCGGCGGCAATGTCATCGGCTGGGCTCATGAGGCGCAGGTGACGGCGGGCACGATCGGTTTCGATCCCGAGCGTGGCCGCGTGCTGCTCGGCGATCCCGCCGACGGACCGCTGCTTGCGACATTCCACTACGGCACTGCGCGGCAGATCGGCGGCGGCGAATATCCGCGCGTGCCCGCCGCGGGCGATATCGGCAACGAGCAGACCGTCGGTGCCGGAGGCGCGTGGCAGGCCAAGCTCAACCTGATCAGGACCGGTGGCCGCCTCATCATCGGCGACAGCCTGACCTACAAGGAGACGCCGACCTTTGTGGTCGACGACGTAATCGGCGATGCCACGCCGCACCATGTCGTGGTCGCCGCGCATGACCAGACCCGCCCGCTGCTGGCGGCGGGCGGCGAGATCACGCTCGACATCGGCGCGCGCGGTCGCCTCACGCTCGACGGGCTCGTGATATCGGGCGGCGCGTTGCGGCTGGCGGCCTTTGCCGATGTCGAGCCGCGGGAGCTGCTGCTGCGCGATTGCACGCTGGTGCCCGGACTGACCCTGAATGGGGACGGCAGTCCGACCTCGCCGGGCGAGCCGAGCCTGATCATCGAGCATCCCTTCGCCAAAGTGACATTGGAGCGCTGCGTCGTCGGCCCGATCCGCGCCGTCACTGATGCCGAGGTAACGCTGACCGACTGCATGATCGATGCCGGCGCGCCGGCGAACGTCGCCTTTGCCGCCGATGCCGCGGGCAGCCCCGGCGCCGAACTGACGGTCGCCCAATGCACCGTCATCGGCAAGGTTCACACGAAACTGTTGAAGCTCGCCTCCGACACCATCTTCTTCGCAGAGCTTGGTCCAAAGCCCGCGGAAAAGTGGATCGCGCCGCTGCTGGTCCAGCGCCGCCAGGAAGGTTGCGTCCGCTTTTGCTACGTGCCCGCGGGTTCGATCACGCCGCGGCGCTTCCATTGCGTGCCGAATGACACGGCGCCCACGGCGCTGCCGCTGTTCACCTCGCTGCGTTATGGCGATCCCGGTTACGGGCAGCTGCGCCGCGCCACGAGCCTCACGATCCGCGCCGGCGGCGACAATGACAGCGAGATCGGCGTTCTCAACGCATTATTCCAGCCGCAGCGCGAGGCCAATCTCAGGCTGCGGCTCGATGAATATCTACGTTTCGGGCTGCACGCGGGCCTGTTCTTCGCGAGTTGACCGAGTGCATCGGAGGCTATCATGGGTGCCGACTTCTCACGCGTTCGTCTCGACCCGCTGCTCGACTTCGCCGGCGTGGAGCTGAAACAGGGCGCGGTGCTGCTGGACGGCGACGCCAACGAGCTGATGGCGATTCTCGATCGCAGGCTGCGTGCACTCGCCAGCGACATTCTCGACCGCAATACGGTGTCCTCGACGACTCCGGATGCATTCAAGCTCGGCGTTGCCGGCAATACGCTCGAGATCGGCAAGGGGCGGCTCTATGTCGACGGCCTGCTCGCGGAAAACCACGGCCTTGCCGATCCCGACAAGCGCCTGTTCGACGAACTCATGGCCGAGACAGTCTTCACCGACAAGCTGACCTATGAGACCCAGCCCTATCCGCCGGATGCAGTGCGGCCGCCGTTGCCGACGGCCGGTCGCCATCTCGTCTATCTCGACGTCTGGGAGCGCGAGCTGACCTGGCTCGAGCGGCCGGAACTGTTCGAGATCGCCGTAGGCGTCGAGACCAGCTCGCGGCTCCAGACGGTGTGGCAGGTGCGCGTGCTCGACACCGATGCCGGCGCCAACACCAGCTGCGCGACGCCCGACGAGGACATGCCGGGTTGGACCACAGTGATCGCGCCATCGACCGGCGTGCTCACGACAGGCACGTTCGACGCAGCTCCGGTGACCGACCCCTGCGAGCTGCCACCGACCGGCGGCTTCCGCGGCCTCGAGAACCAGCTCTACCGGGTCGAGATCCACGACCCCGGCCAGCCCGGCGGCACCGCGACCTTCAAATGGTCGCGCGAAAATGCCAGCGTCGGCTCGCGCGTCGCCAGCATGATCTCAGCGACCGAGCTCGAGCTCGACAGCCTCGGGCGCGACGACGTGCTACGTTTCAACACCGGCGACTGGGTCGAGATCATCGACGACCCCAGAGAGTTCTCGCAGAAGGCCGGCGAGATGCGCCGCATCACCGTCACCGAGGCGACCCGCCGCATCAGCTTCACACCGGCACTGCCGGCCCTGATGCTGCCGCCGGGATTCCCCAACAGCGATTGGCCGAAGCAGACCAATTTGCGAGTGCGCCGCTGGGATCAGAAGGGAAAGGTGTTCCGGACCGATGCCAGCGGCACGCCGGTGCAGATCGGCGATCTCGATGCCGCCGGATCGACCGGCGTAATCAAGGTGCCCGCCGCGGGCACGACAGTCCTGCTCGAGGACGGCGTCACCGTGAGCTTCGATTCGACCGGGGCAGCGGGCTGTCGTGCCTGCGACTGGTGGGCCTTCGCCGCGCGCACGGCGGATGCCAGCGTCGAGTTGCTCGACCGCGCGCCGCCGCGCGGCATCCATCACCATTATGCACGGCTCGGCATCTGGGATGTCGACGCCCAGGGCGTCACCGACTGCCGCCACCCGTGGCCGCCGAAAGGCGAAGGCCACGACTGTGCCTGCACGGCCTGCGTCACCGTCGAGCAGCACGAGAGCGGCAGCTTCACCATTCAGGACGCCGTCAACAAGGTGCGCGAGACCGGCGGCACCATCTGCCTCGGCCCCGGCCGCTACGTGCTCAAAGAGGCCGTGGCGATCAACCAGGCGAAATCGGTCCGCATCGCCGGCAAGGGCCCGGCGACGCTGCTGGTGGCGCCGACCGGCGCCTTCGCCATCCAGGACTCTTTTGCGATCGCAATCGAGGACCTCGCGATCCTTTCGCTCGCACGCGATCCCACCATCGACGTCTCGACCTGCATCGGCCTCGGCCTGACCCGTCTCGCCATCGCGGCACTCGGCACCGAGAATGCACAGCTCCCCGCGGTGGTGCTGCGCGGTGTGGTTGGCGGTGCGAAGCTCGCCGAGAACGCGATCTTCGCGCCGGTTGGGATTGTGGGCGGCGCCCTCAAGGGCGTGGAGAACGGTGCCGGCTTCCTGCTGACGGCCGCGGTGACGATCGAGGAGAACGTCCTTCTGTGCCAGCGCGGCGCGATCGCCTTCGCCGACGAGGTGCTGCATCTGCTCGCTACGCGGATTGCGCACAACGAGATCATCGGCTGCACCGACACCGCCATCACCGCGCAGGGCCTTGCGCTTCCCGGCGCCGCGCTGGCGATCGACGGCAACAGTTGCAACGTCACGGCCAACGGCATCGCCTGTGCCGCGGCGGGGCTGTGGATCGAGCGCAACCAGCTGCGCAACTGGTCGCCCGGCGACCACGTCGGCATCGGGCTGATCCCTGGGCTCGACCGCCGCAGCACCGCCACCGCGCATATCCTCGCCAACCAGATCCACGGCTTCGGCACGGCCGGAATCAAGGTGATTGCCGGGGCACAGGACCTGATCATTAAGCTCAACGCAATCGACGCCTGCGGCGCCGGGATCATGCTCGGCGGCGCGACCGACGCCGCAGCCGTCTCGATCGAGAACAACCACATTCGCAACATCGAACCGGTCTCCGAGAGCGAGAACGGCACCGTGGTCGGCATCGAGGTGATCCGCGCCGACAGCGCGACGATTGCGGGCAATCTGGTTCGCGCGATCGGCCTGACGGCGGTCAAGTCGGCGCTGCGCGCCGGCGTCGTCACCTTCGGCGTCAACCGCCCGCGGGTGAGCGGCAACGAGATCGTCGAGGTCGCGCCCGCCAAGGGGTTCGTCGGCACCAGCGCCGGCATCATGCTGCGCGCGCCGCAGACCCAGATCGAGGTCAATCACAACAGCGTGCAGCGCGACCTCACGCCGGGCGTGGACAATTCGGACGGCAACTGGTTCGCGCTCACCACGGCGGAGGTCAATCCGAAGGTGCCGTTCGGACAGGCCGGCGACAAGGTCGCGATCCGGCTCGGCGACGGGCGGATCCTCGCGCTTGGCACCGACTATGCGTTCGTCAGGGCAAGCCTTGCCGCCAACGACACCGAGGGCGCGCGCGCCGGCATCATCGGCAACATGCTGGCCGCGCGCGGACCAGCCCCCGCCGTTCTGGTCGTTGCCGGCCAGGAATGCCTGTTCAACGACAACCGGGTGGAATCCGGCAGCAAAAGCGTCGCCGTTTCACTGGAGAGCGCGGTCGCCATCATCAGCGCGAACCGGGTGCGCGGCGGCGAAAGCTCGATCCGCCTCACCGGCGCGCGGGCAGTGACCGTGATCGGCAACATCACAACCAGCAACATCATCATCCCCGGCGGCATTGCCAACACGCCGTGGGCACCACTCAACGTGATCGGCTAATTCGCGGAGATTTCGATGCGCACCTTCATCGTTGGAGACGAGGCGAAACTCAAGGCTGTCAGCGAGAAGCTGCTGCATGCCAATCTGAGCCAGGTTCGCAGCGAGGCTGCGCTGAAAGCCTTGCAGGAGGCCAATCCGCATGCCGATCTGAACAGGCTCGCGCGCGGCACTGTGCTGTTCGTGCCGGATACGCCGGGCTTCAAGGTCAGCACCACAGGCTCCGCCACCGAGGGTCCGCTCGCAGCCTTGCACGAACTCCTGGATGAGGCGCTCGGCCTCGCGCTCGAGGAGACCGCAGCCGGCAGCAACGCGCGGCTCGCGGATCAGGAGCAGACCGTCAAGGCCTTCGACGACGGCGCGGTGAAGAAAGCGATCGGCGACCCCAATGTGGGCGGCCAGATCCGCGAAAGCGTCAATGCCGTCAGGAAAGGCTTCGAGGTCGATCGCGAGCTTGCCGCACGCGCGGAAAAGAACATCACTGAGGTCGGCAAGGCCGCGATCGCAAAGCTCAACGAACTCGGCAAGCTGCTTGGATGACCTGCTCGCGTGCGGCCCTCGGAGCCGTCACACCGCGCAGTAGCGCTCCTGGATGTCCTTGTCCGCCAGCAGCGCCGCGGCGCTGCTTTGATGCACGACCTCGCCCTGGTCGATGATCACCGCGCGGTCGGCCAGCCGCAGGGCCCATTCGACGTTCTGCTCGACCAGCAGCAGTGTCTTGCCCTCGTCGCGCAGGCGGCGGAACAGCACGCCCATCTCCTCGACCAGGACGGGCATGATGCCTTCCGAGGGTTCGTCGAGCAGGATCATCTTGGGCTTTGCGATCAGCGCGCGGGCGATCGCGAGCATCTGTTGCTCGCCGCCCGAAAGCGTGACGCCCTCCTGATCGAGGCGTTCCTTCAGGCGCGGAAAGGTTTCGGCGATCTCGTCGATCGCGGCGCGCTCCTCGATCTCGCTTCCGGCCGCGACCAGACCGAGCCGCAAGTTCTCGCGCACGGAGAGACCGGGAACGATGCGGCGCTCCTCCGGCACATAGGCCAAACCGAGATGGAATCGCTGATGAGCGCGGAGCGGCAGCAGCTCCCTGCCCGCAAAGCGCACGCGGCCGGTGGCCTTCGGCATCAGACCCATCATCGAGCGCAAGGTCGTGGTCTTGCCGGCGCCGTTGCGGCCGACGAGAGCAACCACCTCGCCCTCCTTCACGTGCAGGGAAATGCCGTGCAGGATATGGCTGGCGCCATACCAGGCGTGGAGATCATCGATTTCGAGCAGCGCGGTCTCAGCCATAGCCCTCACTCTGTCCGAGGTAAACCCGTCGGACTTCCGGGTTGCTCCTGATCTCGTCGGGCGCGCCGTCCGCCAGCAGACGGCCGTGATGCAGCACCACGACACGCTTGGACAGGCCGAGCACCATCTTCATCTTGTGCTCGACCAGCAGCACCGTGCGCTTCTCCGCGAGCCGCTCGAGCAGCGCCACCATGTCCTTGGTCTCTTCCGGCCCCATGCCGGCGGTGGGCTCGTCGAGCAGGAGCAGCTCGGGCTCGGAGACCAGCGCGATCGCGATCTCCAGCGCGCGCTGCTGGCCGTGCGAGAGGAATTTTGCCAAGTCAGCGCGCCTGCCGAGCAGTCCGACCGCCTCAAGCGCCGCGTCGGCGCGCGCGTTCAGCTCCGTCAGCCGGGCGCGGTTGCGCCAGATGTCGTAGCTCACGGTCAGCGCCTGCGCCGCCACGCGCACATTCTCGTGCACGGACAAGTCCGGAAAGATGTTCGTGATCTGGTAGGAGCGCGAGATGCCCTGATGCACGAAGCGGTGCTGCGGCAGGCCGTTCAGCTCGCGCCCCCTGAAGTGCAGCGTGCCCGACGTCGGGGTCAGCGCGCCGGAGAGGATGTTAAAGAAGGTGCTCTTGCCAGCGCCGTTCGGTCCGATGATCGAGGTGAGCTGTCCCGCCGCAAAGGACACGGTAATGTCTTCGAGCGCGACGAAGCCGCCAAAACGCTTGCCGACCCCCTCGACGCGAAGCAGTTCGCCGCTCATGGCCGCGCCTTTCCGATGCCGAGCGTGTCGAGCAGCGTTCCCCAGATGCCCTTGGGCAGGAACAGCACGAACAGCACGAAGATCGCGCCGACAAAAATCTGCCAATGCGGCGTCCAAAGCGAGATGACATCCTCCAGGATCAGGAAGCTCGCGGCCCCGACGAAGGGCCCGAAGAAGCTGCGCGCGCCGCCGAGCAGCACCATCATCACGATCATGCCCGATGTCTGGTAGTGCAGAAGGTCGAGCGGTACGATCGACAGGTGCAGCGCCAGCATGCAGCCGCCAAGCGAGGAGATCGCGCCCGACAGCATGAACACGATCAGCTTGCTGCGCTCTACGTCATAGCCGCACGCCCGCGCCCGCTGCTCGTTTTCGCGGATGGCCTCGATGACGGCGCCGAACGGCGAGTTCAGGATCCGCGACTGGAACCACATCGCGAGCGCCGCGAAGGCCATCAGCACGTAATATTTGTTGACGGGGTCGAGGAAATTGACGGGGAAGCCGAACAGGCTGATGCGGTCGACGGTGAAGCCGCGCAGGCCGTTCTCGCCGCCCGTGAAGGACGAGGCCTGCAGCGCGACGTAGTAGACGAGCTGGGCCAGCGCCAGCGTCACCATGGAAAAATAGATGCCGCGGGTGCGCGTCGAGACGATGCCGATTGCGGCGGCAAGGCCGGTGCTCAGGAGGACGGCGATCGGCACCGCGGCGAACCAGGGCACGCCGTAGCGGCCGATCGCAATCCCGGTGAAGTAGGCGCCCGCGCCGAAGAACGCCGCCTGCCCGAACGACAGCAGCCCGGTGTAGCCGAACAGCAGATTGTAGCCCATCACCACGACGCCGTAGATCAGGACGTTGACGGCCAGCGCCTGGGACGGCAGCAGCCATGGCAGCACGGCCAGCACCGCGATGGAGAGCAGGACGCGCTGCTCGAGGAGCCAGCCGAAGCCGTTGGACGAGGGTTTGGCGACCGCCTCGCCGTTCGATGGTGACGTCACGCGGTCCTCCCTCTCACGCCGAACAGGCCTTGCGGGCGGATCAGCAGCACCACCGCCATCAGCGCGAACATGACGATGGTCGCCATTTCAGGGGCGAACAGCGCCACCAGGCTGATGGAGATGCCGACCATGAGGCCGGCGACGACCGCGCCGACGATCGAGCCGAGCCCGCCGATCACTGTGACGACGAAGGCCTCCGCGAGCACCAGCGAGCCCATCTCAGGATTGACGCTGCGCATGGGACCCGCCAGCACACCGCCCAGCGCGGCAAGTCCGACGCCAAGGCCAAAAATCGCAAGCCAAACTCGGCCGATATCGACGCCGAGCACCTGCATGATTGTGGGATCGCGTGCGCCCGCGCGCACAATGAGGCCGATGCGGGTCTTCTCCAGCGTCAGCCAGAGCACCAGCAGCACCACCGCCACCAGTCCGATGACGAACAGGCGGTAGCGCGGGAAGAAGCCGATGCCGAGATCGAGCACCCCGATCAGCTGCGGCGGGGTCGGAAACGGAATGCCGTCGCTGCCGAACACGATGCGCACGCCCTCGACCAGGATGTAGCTGAGGCCGAAGGTGAGCAGCAGCGGATCGTCGATCGAGCGTCCATAGAGCCTCCGGATCAGGACGAACTCGATCAGCATGCCGAAGGCGCCGATCAAGATGGGAGCGAGCAGCAATCCCCACCAGAAGCTGCCGGTGAGCGACGCCAGATACAGCCCCGCATAGGCCCCGATCATGAACAGCGCGCCGTGGGCGAAATTGACCACCCCGAGCATGCCGAACACGATCGTCAGTCCAAGCGCAGTGATCACCAGGACCGCCCCAAGGGCGATCCCGGAAAGAAGCTGCATGATGATCAGCGACAGGTCCATCGGTTGAGGCTTACGTCGCGTGGCCGAGCTCGCTGCAACTGCGCAGCATATCGTCGGAGCCGGTCTCGTTAGCGAGAATGGCGAACAAATCGTTGTCGTTCGCCATCGCGGACTTCTTCTTGGACTCCAGTACCAGCACCGACTGCACCGATTGGTGGTCGCATTTGCGGTAGTGCTGCGGGCCCTTGGTCAGATCGTATTGCAGCTTCTCGAGGGCATCGACGACCTTGTCCGTGTCGGTGCCGCCGGCGGCCTGCATGGCTGCCAGCAACGATCCGACGCCTGAATAGCCATAAGCGCCGTAATCGGTCGGGATCGCACCGCTATTGGCGGCCTTGAACGCGGCGTTGAAGGCTGCTGCCGACTTGCTCTGCGGCTCGAGTCCCCAGTAATAGTTCGCACCGCCGACCACGCCCTCGAACACTTCAGGGCCGACCGCGAGCCGCTGGTTGTGCAGGATGACGGGCACGACGATCTTCATCTGCTGCTTGACACCGAAATCCACCGCCTGCTTGATCGCGTTGGCCTGGTCGCGGCCGAAATTGGAAATGCAGAGCACGTCCGGCCGCATCGACATCAGGCGCGGCATGAAGGTGGAATAGTCGGCCGCGCCGAACGGATGAAGAATTTCGCCGACGGTATCGGCGCCGATCGCCGTCTGCGCGCGCTTGAAGCCACGCAGCATCTCGTGACCATAGGCGTAGTCCGCAACGAGATGGGCGACCTTCATGCCCTTCTTCAGGGTCTGCCGCGCCACCGCAGCGGTCGTCATGTGCGGGTTCAGCGCCTCGTGGAACGTATACTTACTGAAATCCTTGGCCTCGTTGATGGTGTCGGACTGGCTGATCGACACGTAGATCACGCCGCGGGCGCGGGTGACCTCGTTGACGGCGAGCTGCACCGCGCTGGAAAGCGCGCCCACCACGGCGTGGACCTTGTCCTTCTCGATCAGCTCAAGCGTCCGGGTCGCGGCCTCGCCGGCATTGAGCTTGTCGTCGCGGACCAAAAGCTCGACCTTGCGGCCGCCGATGCCGCCCTTGTCGTTGACGAGCTTGACGGCAAGCTCGGCGCATTTGACCTGATCGCGCGCCTCAGCGGCGAACGGTCCGGTCAGCGGCGTCGGGAAGCCAATGCGAATCGTCTCCTCCGCGGCGCGGCCGAGCCGCGGCATGGCGAGCAGGGCGGCGCCGGCGGAGAGGCCAGCGAGCGCGGTGCGGCGGGATATTGTCGAGGTCGAACCGGACTTGGGCATGATTTCCTCCAACTGTCTTTTTTTAGAAGCGTTTCAGGGCTTTCAGGACTTTTATGGGCGTGATCGGGATCGAATTGATCGTCGCGCCGAACGGCGTGAGCGCGTCGTTGACGGCGTTGAGAACGCAGGCGGATGCCGCCGCCGTGCCGGCCTCGCCAACCCCCTTGGCTCCGAGCACGGTGTCGGCGGTCGGCGTCTCGACATGGCCGATGACGATGTCTGGCATCTCCATCGGCATCGGCACGAGGTAGTCGGCGAGCGAGCCGTTCATGAGCTGGCCGGTCTCGCTGTAGCGGCATTCCTCGAACAGCGCCGCACCCAGCCCCTGCACGATGCCGCCGCGAAGCTGCTCGTCCACCAGCATCGGATTGATGACGCGGCCGCAATCCTCGACGATGAAGTGCTTCAGCACCTTGATGAAGCCGGTCTCGACATCGACCTCCAGCGAACAGCCCTGGATGCCGTTGGTGAAGGCAAAGGGATAGCCCTGTGGCGCGAAATGATGGCTGACGGTGAGCTGCGCCTGCGTACCGGGCGGCAAGGTGTCGGAGCGGAAATAGGCGATCCGCGCGATCTCGGAGATAGGCAACCGCTTGTTCCGGGTCACGGCGTCGACGACCTCGCCATCAATGATGTCGAGTGCCGAGGACTGCTCCTGGAGGATCAGCGCGGCAATCTCCAGAATATTGCGCTTGAGCACGCGCGTGGCCTGCAGCGCGGTCTCACCGCCGATGCCGGCGCCACGGCAGGCCCAGGTCGCGCCGCCATGCGGCGTCACCTCGGTATCTCCCGTGATGACCTTGACGTGTTCCTGCGCAAGGCCGAGCTGATCGGCCACGATCTGGCTGATGATCGCCTCGGTACCCTGCCCCTGCTCGGTGACCGAGATCAGGCAGCGGACCTCGCCCGACGGCGTCAGGCTGAGGATCGCGCCGTCCTGCGACGAGATGCGCGCGCCGCCGACGCCGTAGAAGGCCGGGCTGGGATTGGTGATCTCGACGAAGGCCGCAATGCCGATGCCGCGATAGATGCCGCGCTTGCGCAAATCGGCCTGCTCGGCGCGCAACGCCTCATAACCCATCATCTCGTGCAGGCGCTTCAGGCAGGCCTGATGCGACAGCGCCTCGAAGCGATAGCCGGTCGGCGAGGTCTGCGGATAGGCATCGTCAGCGATAACGTTCTGCGCGCGGATGACGAAGGGATCGAGGCCGACCTTGGCCGCCGCCATGTCCACCAGCCGCTCGGTGACGGCGCAGGCGATGGGATGGCCGACGGCGCGGTACTGGCTGGTCTGCACCTTGTTCTGGAAGATCACCTCCAGTGTGGCGCGATAGTTCTTGAAACGATAGGGCGCGCCGATCAGGCGGATCACCTGGTTGCCCTCGACCACGCTGGTGCGCGGATAGGTCGAGAACGCCCCGATCGCGGTCAGGTCCAGCACGTCCATCGCCAGAATCTCGCCCTTGGCATCGAGCGCCATGCGGGCGCGGACGCGATGGTCGCGGGCGTGGATGTCGGAGACGAAGGACTCGATGCGGTCGGCGACGTATTTGACGGGACGGCCGAGCAGGATCGACAGGCCGACCACCGCCATGTCCTCGTGATAGACATGCAGCTTCATCCCGAAGGAGCCGCCGATGTCGGTCGCGATCACGCGAACGCGGGCCTCGGGGATACCGTAGTGGCGCGAATAGAGATCCTGGAACTGGTAGGGCGTTTGCGTCGCGTGATGCACGGTCAGCGCACCGGCGGCGGGATCGTAGTCGGCGACGATGGCGCGAGGCTCCAGCGTCACCGCAGTGTGGCGGCCGAAGGAGAACTCTTCTTCCACCACGTGCGCGGCCTGTGCAAATGCGTCATCGACCGTGCCGTTGTCGAGCTGGCTGCGGAAGCAGGTGTTATTTGCGGTGCCCGGATTGATCAGCGGTCCACCGGCCTCTCGCGCGCTGTCGATATCGACCACGACGGGAAGATCCTCATAGTCGATCTCGATCAGCTCCAGCGCATCTTCCGCGATTGCCCGGCTCTCGGCGACGACGGCCACCACAGCCTGCCCGGCCCAGACCACGCGGTCGAGCGGCAATGGCAATTGCGGAGCCGACGTCATGCCCTTGAAGTGATCGAGCGTGCCGGTCCAGGGCGTGCAGATCTTTGCGAGGTCCTCGCCGGTGGCAATGAGATGCACGCCTTCGAGTGCGCGTGCCTGCTCGGTATTGATGGCGACGATCTTCGCGTGCGCATGCGGACTGCGCAGGAAGGCGGCATGGAGCATACGCGGCAAGCGAAGGTCGCTGATATAGCGTCCGCGCCCGGCAAGCAGCCGCTTGGCGTTCGGGCGCGGCACGGAGCGGCCGATATAGGAATTCGGGCGGTCGAGCGAGGTCAGCGGCGCGCTCATGTCGCGCCTCCGCTTTCTTTGCGCGCTTTGGCCACCGCGTCGATGGCGTCCACGATCGCCTCATAGCCGGTGCAGCGGCAGTAATTACCAGACAGCGCGTCGCGGATTTCGTCGCGGCTGGGCCGCGCGATCTGCGAGAGCAACTCGTGCGCATTGACCAGCATACCCGGCGTGCAGAAGCCGCATTGCAGCGCGTTGCGGCGATGGAATTCGGCCTGGAGATCGGCAATCACGCCGCTCTCGGTAAGACCTTCGATGGTATTGATCTTGGCACCATCGGCCTGCACTGCAAAAATAAGGCAGGAGTGCACAGCGCGGCCGTCGAGCTGCACCAGGCAGGCGCCGCAGGCCCCCATCTCGCAGCCCGCATGCGTGCCGGTCAGTTCGAGCGCGTTGCGCAGGCAATCGACCAGCGTCTCGCGCGGCGCCACCTCGCAGGCGACCTTGCGGCGATTGACGACGAAGCGGACCCGCACGGTCTCGTCGGGGTCGTCCAAAAGGGTTTCGTCAAAACCGCTCATGCGCCCTCACCCAGACGTCCGAGCAGGCGGCCGAGCAACACGCGGGCGAGATGCAGCCGCATCGCCGGCGGCACCTCGTCGCTGTCGGGCGGGGCGAGATCGCTTTCGAGCGCCGCTTGCGCGGCGGCGATACGTTCAGGATCCAGGTTCGAGCCGATCAGGGTTGCCTCAGCGCCCTTCACCCGCGTCGGTGTATTGCCGACCGAGAAGAAGGAAATGCGGATGTCGTCGATGCGTTCGGCTGTGAAAGTCGCAAGCATGCCGCACCCGACCAGAGCATAGTCCCCGCGCCGGCGCGCCAGCTCGTCGAACGCAAAACGCTGATCGGCCTTGAACAGCGGAACGTAGATCGCGGTGATCAGCTCACCGGGCTGCAGTGCGGTCTCGAACAGCTCGACGAAGAAGTCGTCCGCTTTCACACGCCGGCTGCCGGAAGGGCCGGCGATCTCGATCTCGGCATCGAGCGCCAGGGTCATCGCCGGAAATTCGGAGGCAGGATCGGCGAGCGCGACGCTGCCGCCAATGGTGCCGCGGTTGCGGATCGCGGGATGGGCGACAAAAGGCGCAGCAGCATGCAGCAGCGGCGCGAACTCGGCGATTAGCGGCTCGCTCAGCATCTCGCAATGGCGCGTCAGCGCGCCGATGCGCAAGTAACCGCCTTCGCGCCGGACGCCGCGCAGCTCTTCGATGTGGGTGATATCGATCAGCAACCGCGGCGCCTGCAGACGCAGCGACAACGCCGGCACGAGGCTCTGGCCCCCGGCAATGAAGCGCGCGTCATCGCCGGCGCGGGCATGAGCATCCAGCGCCTGGTCGATCGTCGCAGCACGAAAATAGCTGAAAGCCCTCGCCTTCACCGCCGTTTCCTCGAGATCCGTCGGCTCATCAGCCGGGATGCCAGATTTGTAACCATCTGGTCTCAAAATCCTGACATGCCGCCGGAAGGCGGTCAACAGGAAATGACCATTTGGTCACAAATGCACCTTTAGGCTAAGAAGGCAGCCTGAGATTGCTAAACAGCGACGAAATGGCCCGAAAAGCGCAGAAACCAGCGAAGCGACCGGTCCGGAAGCGGACGGACACAGGCAGCAAGTCCGCGCCAAAGCGCCGCAACATGCGTGCGGCCGACCGCGAGCGTGCGATCGTGGACGAGGCGATCCGCTTCTTCGCCGAGCATGGCTTCGAGGGCCAGACCCGCGAACTCGCCAAACGCATGGGCATCACGCATTCGGCGATCTATCGCCACTTCCCGAGCAAGGAGGCGCTGATCGAACGGGTCTACCAGGAGGTCTATCTCAGCCGCTGGTCGCCCGATTGGGGGCCGATGATCCGCGACCGAACCTTGCCGCTCGAGGCGCGGCTGACGCGCTTCTATCTCGATTATGTCGAACGCGTGTTCGAGTACAATTGGGTCCGGATCTTCGTCTTCTCCGGCATGAAGTCGTTCGGAATCACCGGCCGTTATCTCGACATTGTCCGCCGCGAGATCATCGAGCCCGCGGCGGCCGAGCTGCGCCACGACCTGAAGCTGCCCGACGCGAAATCCCATCCGCTCAGCGAACGCGAGACCGAGCTGTTCTGGGGCCTGCACGGCCGCATCTTCTATCTCGCCATCCGCAAGTTCATCTACGAGACGCCGATCCCGCCCGATCTCGACGCGATCGTCCGCGACGCCGTCCAGACCTTCATGGACGGCGCGAAGATGACGATGCCGAAGCTGCTGGTGAGCGGCTAGTTACTTCGCAAGGCTTGGCAGATCGAGGCCCTTGTCACGGGCACAATCGATCGCAGTCTCATAGCCCGCATCGGCATGGCGCATGACGCCGCTGGCGGGATCGTTCCAGAGCACACGCTCAATGCGCTTCGCGGCTTCCGGCGTGCCGTCGGCGACGATCACCATGCCCGCATGCTGCGAGTAGCCGATGCCGACGCCGCCGCCATGATGCAGCGAGACCCAGGTCGCGCCGCTGGCGCAATTGAGCAGTGCGTTGAGCAGCGGCCAGTCGGACACAGCGTCCGATCCGTCCTTCATCGCCTCGGTCTCGCGGTTGGGGCTCGCCACCGAGCCGCTGTCGAGATGATCGCGGCCGATCACGATTGGCGCCTTCAGTTCGCCACGTGCCACCATCTCGTTGAAGGCAAGGCCCAGGCGATCTCGGTCGCCGAGGCCGACCCAGCAGATCCGCGCCGGCAGGCCCTGGAACTTGATCCGCTCCTTGGCCATATCGAGCCAGTTGTGCAGATGCTTGTCGTCAGGCATCAGCTCCTTGACCTTGGCGTCGGTCTTGAAGATGTCCTCGGGATCGCCCGACAGCGCAGCCCAGCGGAACGGCCCGACGCCTCGGCAGAACAAGGGACGGATATAGGCGGGAACGAAGCCCGGAAAATCGAAGGCGTTCTTCAGGCCCATGTCCTGCGCCATCTGGCGAATGTTGTTGCCGTAGTCGAGCGTCGGAATGCCCTGCGCATGGAAATCCAGCATGGCCTGGACATGCTCGACCATCGACGTTTTTGAGGCGCGCTCCACCGCCTTCGGATCGGAGGCGCGCTTGGTTTCCCAATCGGCGAGCGTCCAGCCCTTTGGCAAGTAGCCGTTGATCGGATCATGCGCGCTGGTCTGGTCGGTGACGATGTCAGGCTTGACGCCGCGGCGTACCAGCTCCGGAAAGATCTCCGCGGCGTTGCCAAGCAGGCCAACCGAGACCGCCTTCTTCGTCTTCGCGGCATCTTCCATGATCGCCAGCGCCTCGTCGAGCGTTGTAGCCTGTCGATCGAGATAGCCGGTACGCAGTCGCATCTCGATGCGGCTCGGCTGGCATTCGACCGCGAGCATCGAGGCGCCCGCCATGGTCGCGGCCAGCGGTTGCGCGCCGCCCATGCCGCCGAGACCGGCGGTGAGAATCCATCTTCCCGCGAGGCTGCCGCCATAGTGGCGCCGGCCGACCTCGACGAAGGTCTCGTAGGTGCCCTGCACGATGCCCTGGCTGCCGATATAGATCCAGGAGCCCGCCGTCATCTGGCCGTACATCATCAGGCCCTTGCGATCGAGCTCGTTGAAATGGTCGAGCGTCGCCCAATGCGGCACAATGTTGGAGTTCGCGATCAGGACACGCGGAGCGTCGGCATGGGTGCGGAACACGCCGACCGGCTTGCCGGACTGGATCAGCAGCGTCTCGTCATTCTCGAGCTTGCGCAAGGCCGCCGTGATGCGGTCAAAGCTCTCCCAGTCGCGCGCGGCGCGGCCAATGCCGCCGTAGACGACGAGCTCGCTCGGACGCTCCGCGACATCAGGATCGAGATTGTTCATCAGCATGCGCAGGGGCGCTTCCGTCAGCCAGCTCTTGGCGCTGATGTCGCTGCCGCGGGGGGCGCGGATGGTGCGGTCATTGTCCAGTCGGCGGTTCATGCGGAGCACCTCTTTAGTCAAGTCTCGGGAACGGATCGGTTGGAAGC
The DNA here is from genome assembly GCF_023073075.1 of Bradyrhizobium sp. 61. Taxonomy (NCBI): domain Bacteria; kingdom Pseudomonadati; phylum Pseudomonadota; class Alphaproteobacteria; order Hyphomicrobiales; family Nitrobacteraceae; genus Bradyrhizobium; species Bradyrhizobium sp. 61. Next base: position 153,466 of record NZ_JADPIU010000088.1, read on the forward strand.
GCCGCGATCGCCACGGCCGGTAGCGCATCGGCTTCGATCAGCGCAGCCGCCCTGGCGAGATCGCCGGCCATGTAGCGGTCGGCGGCGAGCGCGGGCACATGCTCGCGAAGCGCAGCGATGACGGCAACGAGTGGGGCGCTGGTCGCATGCGGCGCGCGCAGCGTGATTCCCTGCGCGGCAACCAGAAGTTCGATGCCGAGGATGGCGGCGAGATTGTCGGCCATATCCGAGAGGCGACGCGCGGCGTGCGCGGCCATCGAAACATGGTCTTCCTGGTTGGCGCTGGTCGGAGTCGAGTCGATCGAGCAGGCAGCCGCACGCTGCTTGTTCTCGGCGTAGAGCGCGGCGGCCGTGACCTCGGCGATCATGAAGCCGGAATTGATGCCGGGGTCGGGCGTCAGAAACGGCGGCAGACCGAAATTGAGCGCGGGATCGACCAGCGTCGCGATCCGCCGCTCGCTGATCGCACCGATTTCCGACAGCGCCAGCGCGATCGTATCGGCGGCAAAGGCGACCGGCTCGGCGTGGAAATTGCCACCGGAAACGATCTCGCCGGTCTCGACCAGGACGAGCGGATTGTCGGTGACGGCGTTGGCTTCGACGATCAGCGTGCGCGCGGCCTGCGTGATCAGGTCGAGCGCAGCGCCCGCGACCTGCGGCTGGCACCGCAGGCAATAGGGATCCTGCACGCGCTCGTCACCTTCGAGATGCGACAACCTGATATCGCTGCCGTCGAGCAACGCGGTCAACGTCGCGCCGGCAGCGATCTGCCCTGCGTGACCGCGCAACGCCTGAATCTCGGGACGGAACGGCGCCGTCGAGGCCATTGCCGCATCGACCGACAGCGCGCCGGTCACGAGCGCGGCGCGAGCCAGGCGAAACGCGCGCAGCACGCCGGAGATAGCGTAGGCGGTCGAGAACTGCGTCCCGTTGATCAGCGCGAGCCCCTCCTTGGGGCCCAGCGTCAGCGGCACAAGTCCCGCGACGGCGAGTGCCTCACGGCCGGAGACAGTCTTGCCATCGACGATCGCCTGCCCCTCGCCGATCATCACCGCCGTCATGTGCGCGAGCGGCGCAAGATCGCCGGAGGCGCCGACCGAGCCTTGCTGCGGCACCAGCGGATAGACGTCCTGCGCCAGCATGGCCTGCAACTGCTCGATCACCTCGCGGCGCACGCCGGAGGCACCACGCCCAAGCGAAACGATCTTCAGCGCCATCATCAGCCGTACGATCGGCTCCGGCGTGGCCGGGCCGACGCCGCAGCAATGCGAGACGATGAGATTGCGCTGGAGCAGCGCGGTCTGGTCGGGCGGAATGCGCTTCGAGGCCAGTTTTCCAAACCCGGTGTTGATGCCGTAGACCGGCGCGGCGCCGTGTGCTGCCTTTGCGACGATCTCCGCGGCCGCCTCGACGCGCGGCCAGAATGACGGATCGAGCACGACAGCGGCGCCTTTGAGCACGCGCGCGAGATCGTCGAGGCTGACCGTTCCCGGCTTGACGACGATCGCTGCGCCCTGTTCCGTCACTGTCCCCTCCACACCCGGCGATGCAGCGGATTGAAGCCGATGCGGTAGACGAGCTCTGCAGGCCGCTCGATGTCCCAGATCGCGAGATCGCACCACTTCCCAGCTTCCAGCGTGCCGGTTTCATTGAGCACGCCGAGCGCACGCGCGCCTTCGCGGGTAACACCAGCGAGGCATTCAGCCACCGTCATCCGGAACAGCGTCGCGCCCATGTTCATCGTGAGCAGGAGCGATGTCAGCGGCGAGCTCCCGGGATTGCAGTCGGTCGCGAGCGCAATGTGGACGCCGTGCTTGCGGAACGCCTCGACCGGCGGCTTTTGCGTCTCGCGAATGAAATAGAAGGCGCCGGGCAGCAGCACGGCGACCGTTCCGGCCTTCGCCATCGCGGCAGCGCCGGCCTCGTCGGTGTGCTCGAGATGATCGGCGGAGAGCGCCGAGAATTTTGCGGCGAGCGCAGCGCCGCCGAGATTCGACAGCTGGTCGGCATGGAGCTTGACCGGCAGCCCAAGCGCCCTCGCCGTCTCGAACACCCGCGCGGTCTGCTCGGCCGAAAACGCGATACCTTCCATGAAGGCGTCGACGGCATCGGCAAGACCGGCCTTTGCGACGGCCGGCAGCACCTCGTGACACACGAGATCGATGTAGCGATCCTTGTCACCGCCGGCCTCCACAGGCAGCGCATGCGCCCCGAGAAAGGAGGTGCGGATCGCAACCGGCCGCTGACGGCCGAGGATGCGGGCCGCTGAGAGCTGCCGCATCTCGGTCTCGACATCGAGGCCGTAACCGGACTTGATCTCGATGGTGGTGACGCCCTCGCCGATCAGCGCATCGAGTCGCGACAGCGCGCTGGCAACGAGCTCGGCCTCGCTCGCCTCGCGTGTCGCGGCGACTGTCGAGACAATGCCGCCACCGGCGCGCGCGATTTCCTCGTAGCTTGCGCCCTTCAGGCGCAGCTCGAATTCGTGCGCGCGGTTGCCGCCGTAGACGAGATGGGTATGGCAATCGACGAGGCCGGGCGTGATCCAACGCCCCTCGCAATCGATCCGCTTGATCGCGTCCGCATCACCAGGAAAATCCGCCGCCGCGCCCGCATAGACGATATGGCCGCCGCGCGTGGCGATCACGCCATGCTCGATCTCGCCGAGATCGGAACGGTCGGCCCGCATCGTGGCGAGCCGGGCGTTGTGCCAGATCCGGTCGAAGCGCTCTGCCATGCAATGGTCCCTTCGTGGGATGCTTGACTTATATGTCTAGACATATAATCGTGGGGCGGTTCTGTCCAGCCGGCGTGTAATCATGACCCGACTGCATTTCGCCTCCGCGCTCCTGCCTTCGGGCTGGGCCAATGACGTGCAGATGGTGATCACCGCCGGCGCGATCGCCGAGGTGACGCCCGGCGTGGCGCCGGCCGCCGGCGACGAGCGTCATGGAATTGCGCTTCCGGGGTTGGCGAGCCTGCACAGCCACGCATTCCAGCGCGGCATGGCGGGGCTGGCCGAACTGCGCGGCGATAGCACCGATACGTTCTGGACCTGGCGCGACACGATGTATCGCTTCGCGCTGGCGATGACGCCGGACGACGTCGCCGCCGTTGCGACGCTGCTGTATGTCGAGATGCTCGAACAGGGCTTTACCCGCGTCGGCGAATTCCACTACCTCCACCACGATCGCGACGGCTCTCCTTATGCCGACCTCGCGGAAATGGCGGCCCGCATTGCACAGGCCGCCGAAGCTTCCGGCATTGCGCTGACGCTGCTGCCGAGTTTTTATGCGCATGGCTCCTTCGGCGGCGCCGCACCGCATGCCGGACAACGCCGCTTCATCTGCTCGGTCGATCAGTTCGCCGCGCTGATGGCAGCGTCACGCAAGGCGATCGCAAGCTTACCGGGCGCCAATATCGGCATCGCGCCGCACAGCCTGCGTGCGGTGACGCCGGACGAACTCGCGGCGATCATTCCGCTCGCCGATGGCGGGCCGGTGCATATCCATGCCGCCGAGCAGGTGAAGGAAGTCGACGATTGCCTGGCCTGGTCGGGACGACGGCCGGTGCAATGGCTGCTGGAGCACGCGCCGGTCGATCAACGCTGGTGTCTCATCCACGCGACCCACACGACGGATGCGGAAGTGACCGCATTCGCCAGGACTGGCGCGGTGGCGGGTCTCTGCCCCATCACCGAGGCCAGTCTCGGCGACGGCATCTTTCCGGCGCGCGAATTCGTCGATGCCGGCGGTGCGTTCGGTGTGGGCACCGACTCCAACGTGCTGGTCGGCGCAGCCGACGAGCTGCGTCAGCTCGAATATGGCCAGCGTCTGAAGCATCGCGAGCGCAACGTGCTCTCCGGTGGTGCAGGCCGCTCGACGGGACGTACGCTGTTCGATCATACCCTCGCCGGCGGCGCGCGCGCGCTGGCACAGGCGACGGCTGGCCTCGGGCCCGGCGCACGCGCCGACATCGTCACGCTCGACACCGCACATCCCTCGCTCGCGGGACGTTTGCGCGACGCCGCCATCAACGGTTGGATTTTTGCCGGAGGGACAGGCGCGATCGATTGCGTCTGGGCTGGCGGCCACAAGGTTGTCGAAAGCGGACGTCACAGACTGCGACAGTCCGCGCGCGAGGGCTTCAACGCGGCAGTGCGGAGGCTCGTCGCATGAGCCTGGCCACCAATGCCGCCGACCAGCCGACGCTCTACAAGCGCATCCGCGCCGATATCGAGAAGCGCATCCTGACCGGCGAGTGGCCGCCCGGGCATCGCATCCCGTTCGAGCACGAACTGGTCGCACGTTACGGCTGCTCGCGCATGACGGTGAACAAGGCGCTGTCGGAGCTCGCGCAAGCAGATCTGATCGAACGGCGGCGGCGCGCCGGCTCCTTCGTACGCCGGCCGCAGCATCTGTCGGCGGTGCTGAAGATCGCAGATATTCGCGCCGAGATCACCGCGCTTGGCCGCGGCTACGGCTACGAGCTGATCGGGCGCAAGCTTCGCGCGGCGACCGCCGCCGACCGCGAGCGTCTTGGCGTCAAGAAGGCCGGAAAGGTGGTTGCGATCACCTGCCGGCACAGCGCCGACAAGGTGCCGTTTGCCGTCGAGGACCGACTGATCGATCTGTCCTCCGTACCGGATGCAGCGACCGCGGATTTCTCGCGCGAACCGCCCGGCTCGTGGCTGCTTCATCATGTCCCATGGACGGAAGCCGAGCATACGATCAGCGCCATCGTTGCGGACGACCGCACGGCGGCAGCGCTCGACATCGCCGTCGGCGCGCCTTGCCTCGTGATCGACCGCTATACCTGGCGCAGCGCGCGCACCATCACCGCAGTGCGCCTGCTCTATCCCGGTGACTCTCACCGCCTTGTCGCCCGATTCAAGGGAGGCTGAGAGAACGATGTCGGCACAAATCGTGCAACGCTTCGGGCAACGGTCCATCAGGACCGAATGATCAACAGGGACGTCAATCTATCGATCGGCAAGAGGACGACAATCATGCGTAGTTCGACAATTTTTGCGACAATCATTGCCCTCGCGGCCTCCACTCCCGTGCTCGCCGACGACGTCAAGGTCGGCATCGGCATCTCCGGATGGACCGGCTTCGCGCCGCTCACGCTGGCGAAGGAGGCTGGGATCTTCAAGAAGAACGGTCTTGACGTGACGATCAAAAAGATCCCGCAGAAGGACCGCCACCTCGCGATCGCCTCCGGCGACGTCCAGTGCGCGGCAACGACCGTTGAGACCTGGATCTCCTGGAACGCCAATGGCGTTGCGACCAAGCAGATCTTCCAGCTCGACAAGAGCTATGGCGCCGACGGCATGGCCGTGCGCAACGATCTCGCATCGATCAAGGACCTCAAGGGCAAGACCGTCGCGGCTTCCGCGCCCGGCACCTCGCCCTATTTCGCGCTGGCCTGGATGCTCAAGAAGAACGGACTCTCGGTGAAGGATGTCACCGTCGTGAACCTCGAGCCTGCTGCAGCCGCGCAGGCCTTCGTCTCCGGCCAGAACGACGCCGCAATGACCTATGAGCCCTATCTGTCGACGGTTCGCGCCGCGCCCGACAAGGGCAAGATCATTGCGACCACGCTCGACTATCCGATGGTCATGGACACCTTTGGCTGCACGCCGAAGTTCCTCACCGAGAACCCGAAGGCCGCCAAGGCGCTCGCCGACAGCTATTTCGAGGCGCTCGACATGATCGCCAAGGACCAGGCCAAGGCCTATGAGATCATGGGTGCCGATGTGAAGCAGACCGGCGAGGCGTTCGGCAACTCGGCAAAATATCTGCGCTGGCAGGACAAGGCCGCGAACCAGAAGTTCTTTGCCGGCGATTTCCTGACCTTCAACAAGGAGGCCGCCGACCTCCTGCTCGAGATCGGCATCATCAAGGCCGCGCCGAAGGTCGAGGACCTCTTCGACGCGAGCTACATCAAGTAAACCCTTCAGGAGCTGCCGGCCCCGTCTCGCGGCGGGGCCGGAAAACTCGTTCACCGCCCGGATAGATCGTTGATGCGTCCCCTGGATCCCGTGACATCGAAGCAGCGCGTGGCTTACGGCCTCGCGTTCTTCGTGCTGTTCGTCGCCCTCTGGTCGTGGGCAACGCTCGGCGGCCATGTGTCGAAGACCTTTCTCGCCAACCCGCTGACCATGATGCAGGAAGGCTATGACCTGCTCGCCAAGCAGGGCTTCCTGTTCGACATCGGCATGACGATCTGGCGCGTCGTCGGCGGCTTCGCGCTCGCTGCGATCATCGCGGTTCCGCTCGGCGTGCTGATGGGCGCCTACAAGCCGGTCGAAGCGTTCCTCGAACCGTTCGTCTCCTTTGCTCGCTATTTGCCTGCCTCGGCCTTTATCCCGCTGCTGATCCTGTGGGCCGGCATCGGCGAATTACAGAAGCTGCTCGTCATCTTCATCGGCGCGGTGTTCCAGATCATCCTGATGATCGCCGTCACCGTGGGCACCACGCGGCGCGATCTGGTCGAGGCGGCCTATACGCTCGGGGCCAGCGACCGCGGCATCATCCGCCGGGTGCTGCTGCCCTCCTCCGCACCCGAGATCGCGGAGATTCTGCGGCTGGTGCTGGGCTGGGCCTGGACCTATGTCATCGTCGCCGAGCTGATTGGCTCGTCCTCGGGCATCGGCCACATGATCACCGACAGCCAGGCGCTGCTCAACACCGGCCAGATCATCTTCGGCATCATCGTGATCGGAGTGATCGGTCTCCTCTCGGACTTCATGTTCAAGGCGTTCAACGCCTGGCTGTTTCCGTGGAGGCTCGCATGACCACGCTGAAGATCGAACAGGTCTCGCGAACCTTCCCCGCGCGCCACGGCAACGCGCCGACCAGGGCGCTGGAGCCGACCGATCTCACCATCGGCAACAACGATTTCGTCACCATCCTCGGCCCCTCCGGCTGCGGCAAGTCCACGCTGCTTCGCATCGTCGCCGGTCTCGACCGGCCGACCAGCGGGCGCGTCACGCTCGACGGGCGCGAGGTGACCGGCCCGGGCGCCGATCGCGGCATGGTGTTCCAGTCCTACACGCTGTTTCCCTGGCTGAGCGTGCGCGAGAACATCGCCTTCGGCCTGCGCGAGCGCGGCGTGCCCGAGGCGGAGCGCAACAAGATCGCCGATGCCTTCATCCGCCAGGTCGGGTTGTCCGGCTTCGAGAACCACTGGCCGAAGCAGCTCTCCGGCGGCATGCAGCAGCGCACCGCGATCGCCCGCGCGCTCGCCAACGATCCGAAGATTCTCTTGCTCGACGAGCCCTTCGGCGCGCTGGACAACCAGACCCGTGCCCTGATGCAGGAGATGCTGCTGGGCATCTGGGAGCGCGACCAGAAGACCGTGCTGTTCGTCACCCACGACATCGAGGAAGCTATCTTCCTCGGCAGCCGCGTCATCGTGATGAGCGCGCGCCCCGGCCGCATCAAGGCCGAGATCAATGTGGACCTGCCGCATCCGCGCTCCTACAAGATCAAGACCACGCCCGAATTCGTCCAGCTGAAGGAACGGCTGGTCGAGGAGATCCGCACCGAGGCGCTGAAGGTTGCCGAACATGCCTGACACCAAGCCGCGTGCCGATGGGCAACGCGTTCTCGCCGATCTCAATGCGCTCCGTGCCATCGGCGCCTACAAGACCGGCGTGCACAAGCCGACCTTCTCCGAGCCGCACAAGCAGTCGCTCGACTGGCTGGTGCAGAAGCTGCCCGACGCCGGCCTTACCGCCGCGATCGACGGCATCGGCAATGTGTTCGGCACCAGCACGAAGCCGGGGCCGAAGCTGCTGGCGGGATCGCATCTGGAAAGCCAGAACTACGCCGGCTGGCTGGATGGCCCGCTCGGCGTCATCTACGCGCTCGAAGCGGCCCGCGTGCTCAATGCCGACCCGTCCGTGAAGGGTGCGGTCGAAATTGCCGCCTGGTGCGACGAGGAAGGACACTTTGGGCACTTCCTCGGCTCGCGCTCCTATGTCGGACAGGTGACCGAGGCCGACATCGATGCCGCCCGCGACCGCACCAGCGGCCGCACCATGCGCGACGCACTCGCCGACATGGGGCTCTCGGGCCGCGCGCGCGTCGCCGCCGAGCCGGGACGCCACATCGGATATCTGGAGGCGCATATCGAGCAGGGCGACACGCTCGAAAGCGGCAAGCTCGCGATCGGCGTGGTGACCTCCATCGTCGGCATCTGGCAGTACCGGATCAATTTCGTCGGCGAGCAGAACCATGCCGGCACCACCCGCATGGCGGCGCGGAAAGATGCCGGCCTCGCGCTGGCCAAGTTCTGCGTCGCGATCGACGAGCGGTTCCCAGGCGCCTGTGGCACGCGCACGGTCTGGACCACCGGCCGCATCACGCTCGATCCCGGCGCGCCGAGCATCATTCCCGGCGGCGCCGAGATGCTGTTCCAGATCCGCGACGACAATCCGGCGGTCATCGCGCGGCTGGAGGAGCTGCTGCGCACCATGGCGGAAGAGGCCAACGCGAAGGGCCCTTGCACCGTCACCGTGGAGAAGATTCGCACCGGCGCGCCCGCGATGATGAACGCCGGCTTCCAGGACGCCATCGAAGCCGCGAGCAAGGCCATTGCCAGCGGACGATCCATTCGCATGCCCAGCGGCGCCGGCCACGATGCGCAGTTGCTTGCCACCGTCATGCCCGCGGGCATGCTGTTCGTGCCGTCGATCGGCGGCATCAGCCACCACTGGACCGAGAACACCGCCGACGCCGACATCGTCACGGGCGCGCAGGTCTTCGTCGACGCCTGCCGGCGGCTCCTCGGTGGTTAGAACGACGTGCCGCCGCATCTGAACTCCTGGACGATGTCGTACTTGCCCTTCGTGATCGGCACGGCATAGCCGAAGCGCAGCGTTCAACCACACCCGCCTCTGGAATGCTGGGTCGTCCGCCTTCGCGGGCGATGACAGCGCGTGTTGCAGACACACCTTCGCATCCTCGCAGCGCATTTCGCCCGAGCTTTGCTTGATCTCTCCACCCTCGAAGCCAAGAGGGCGCAGGGAAGGCCGGGTGCTGACCTCGCACCCGCGGTCCGCTGCGCGAAGATGTAGCGCAAGGAAACCGCACCGCAGCATACAGGTGGTGCCAATCACTCGGCCTTCCCTGCGCAGTGGTTGGACGGCTTATGCCGTGCTCTCCCGGGAGCCGAGTTCCTTCTGGCCTCCCTCGTCCTTGCGAAAGTCGCCGACACCGCGCCGGTTGACGCGACTGTCGCATCCGCAAAGGCTTGACCGTAGCAACGACGGCCAGGACCACACGGTTTTGCCGCACGCACGGCCCGCCATTTCGCCGCAGTTTTTCCAGCCCTGTCGACGGAGCCGGAAACTTGCAGACGAGACGAACCTGACAGCGCCGCTCATCCGGCACGAAGTTTTGGGCTCACGGAGAGCAATCCGCCCTGCCCTTGACCTCTCGCGCCCGACGCTGTCGCGTCCACCGCAAGCCCGGCTCGCGACAGTGACGACACAAGATCGCCCCTCTTGGTGAGCCAGGATGGACGACACATACGTCATTTCCGAATTTCGGTAAAGTGGAATATTCTTGCAGGCGCGGCTTGACACCGGCGCAACTCGGCATGACCCGGTGTTTTGCCCGACGGCCGGGCCCGGCGGCGCGCTCGCGAATATCGTCCCGAACGCGACACACTTCGGAACCCAGGTTGACGTCGCGCCGTTGTTGAGCACAGTCTGCGACAATTCGAGCATGCCTCGGACATAAAGGCGCGGCAATCTCAGGGCTTGTCGATCGCCCCGCCCCTGCTTCCCCGGAGTTCCCATGCATTCTGCCGACCGGCCGGCAACGCGCCTCGCGACGCGGCTCGCCTTTCTCGTCGCGGGCTTCGGCATCGCGTGCTGGGCGCCGCTGGTGCCGTTCGCAAAGACGCGGCTCGGCGTCGATGACGGCGTTCTTGGACTGCTCCTGCTCAGCCTCGGCATCGGCTCGGTCGTCGCGATGCTTCTGACCGGAGTCATGAGCGCGCGCTACGGCAGCAAGCCGATCATCATTGCGGGCGGGCTCGGTCTGGCGCTGGTGCTGCCCCTGCTGGCGATCGCGAGCTCGCCGGCAACGCTGGCGCTGGCCCTGTTCGCCTTCGGCGCCGCGCTCGGCTCCATCGACGTCGCCATGAACATCCACGCGGTCGAGGTGGAGCGCGACGCGGGCCGCCCGCTGATGTCCGGCTTCCACGCGCTGTTCAGCATCGGCGGCTTCGCGGGATCCGCCTTGATGACTGCGCTGCTCTCGTTGCAACTCGGCGCGCTCGCCTGCACGCTGATCTGCTCCGTGCTGATGCTGGTCGCGATGCTGGCGGCCTGGCCGCGCTTGCTTCGTTCGGTGCAGGTGCAGGACGGACCGCTCTTCGTGCTGCCGCATGGCTCCGTGCTCCTGCTGGCGCTGCTCGCCGCCATCACTTTCCTCGTCGAGGGCGCGATGCTCGATTGGGGCGCGCTGCTCGTCATCGGCGCCGGCCTCGTCTCGGAAGTGCAAGGCGGGATCGGCTACACCGTGTTCTCGATCGCGATGACCGCGGGGCGGCTCGGCGGCGACGCCGTCGTCGCACGCATCGGGGATCGCGCGACATTGTTCTGGGGCAGCATCATTGCGATCGCGGGCTTCGTAGTCCTGCTCAGGGCGCCCGTAGCGGCGGTCGCCATCGGCGGCTTCCTGCTGATCGGCCTCGGTGCATCGAACCTTGTGCCGGTGCTGTTCCGCCGGGCGGCCAGGCAGACCGTGATGCCCACGGGGCTCGCCGTCGCCGCCATCACGACCGCAGGCTACGCGGGCATCCTCATCGGTCCCGCCGGCGTCGGCTTCGTCGCACGGCTTGGCGGATTGCCGACAGCGTTCTGGCTGCTGGCCGCGCTGATGTGTCTCGTCGCGCTGTCGGCGCGCATGGTCACGGCGGAGGGCCGGCAGACGTCGCGCGTGGAGGCCTGAGCGGCCTCACAAATTGCTCAGCCCGATCGACTTGATCACGGGCGCCAGGCTTGCCGTCGTCGCGTCGATGATGCGCTGGAATTTGTCGGGACTCGAATCGATGTCGGGCTCGATGCCCTGGGCACGGTAGTTTGCCTGCATCGCCGGATCGGCCATCGCGACCAGCGTCGCCTGCGCGATCCGGTCGATGATCGCATCGTCGGTGTGCCTCGGTGCGAAGATGCCGAACCAGCCCTCATAGCGGAGATCCGGCATGCCGGATTCGACCGCGGTCGGAATCTCCGGCGCGCCGCTCAACCGCTTTTCGCTGGTGACCGCCAGCAGCCTGACCTTCCCGGCCTCGCCCAGTTGCTTCAACTGGTCGGACATGACGCCGATGACGAGCGATATCTGGCCACCGGCGAGGTCGTTGGTCGCCTGCGAAATGCCCCGATACGGCACGTGGACGATGTCCAGCGCGCCGGCCTGCTGCTTGAAGGATTCGCCGACCAGATGGTTGCCAGTGCCGATGCCTGGTGTCCCGTAGGACAGTTTTCCCGGATTGTCCCTAGCGTAGACGATCAGCTCACGCAGATCCGCGGCAGGCACCGACGGGTGGACCGCGAAAACCAGCGCGGTGCTGATCAAGCGATAGATGGCGCGAAAATCGTCGACCGAATAGCCGGGATTTTTCGAGGTCAGGGGAATGATGACCTGCGTGCTGCCGTTGCCGAGCAGCAACGAATAGCCGTCGGGCTCCTCGCGCGCGACCGTCGCAGCCCCGATCGCGCCGCCCGCACCACCGATATATTCCACGAAGGTCGGCCCAAGCAGCGATGACATCTTGTCCACCCAGGGACGTCCGATCTGGTCCCCCGCTCCGCCGGCTCCGTACGGAAGCACGAGGCGAATGGGACGAGACGGATAATCAGCGGTTTGTCCGCTGCGCGGGATGGCCGCCAGCGCCGCTGCGCCCGATAGCGCATGGACGAATCGTCGCCGCGAGAAGGAAGCCATGTTCGAATTCCGGAAGTCGGTGGTCACTGTCGAGGCGGGACCGGCTCCCGAACCATCCAGTCTCAGCAATCTGCTACCGCCGTCAATGCGCCATCCGGGTAAGAGCACCGGTGTCATTGCTTTGTCATGTCAACGTAACCCTTTACTTCTTAAGGGTTATTTCGGCAGACCGACCGATCGAAGCCATGCGCGCAGGGCTACCAGCTCTGCCCACTGCTTTCGGCCAGTTTACTGTACGCCTCGTTCTGATAGACCAAAAAGTAATACATTTTGACTCCCGTTGCGGGGGCAATGGCGCGTGCCAGATCGTACCGAAGACTCGGCCATTTCTTTTGGGCCATTTCGACTATTTCCGAAGTCGCGGCTCTTGGAGAAGGAGGGCTCGCCGCTTCACGTCGGCGGCCGCGCGCTCGATATTCTGATCTTCCTCGCCGAGCGCCCCGGCGAGGTCATCGACAAGAGAGAGCTGGTCAAGCGCATCTGGGCCGACGTCAATGTCGACGAGGGCAGCCTGCGCTTCCACGTCGCGGCACTGCGCAAGGCGCTGGGCGATACCGGCAAGTCGGCCCGTTATGTCGTCAATGTGCCCGGCCGCGGCTACTGCTTTGTCGCCTCGCTCGCTCACGCGGCCCTGCCGGCCGCTCAGCCCGCCGTGAATATCGCACCTCCCCGTTCCCTTCCCTCGCCGCTCTCGAAAATGGTCGGACGGGAGGAGATCGTCGAGAAGATATCGAACGGGCTTTCGCTGCATCGCTTCATGACGGTGGTCGGCCCCGGCGGCATCGGCAAGACCGCCGTCGCCGTCACCGTCGGGCATCGCAGATCGGCGGATTTCGGCGGGCGCGTATTCTTCGTCGACTTCGGTCCACTGAGGGATGCCAGCCACATCGCGACCACCATCGCCTCCGCACTGGGACTGACCATCAGCGCGGAGGATCCGACGCCGGCCCTGCTGACATTTCTGAAGACCGGCCCAGCCCTGCTGATCTTCGACAGCTGCGAGCATGTGCTGGATGCGTTGGCACCGCTCGTCGAGCGCATCGTTCGCGACGCACCGCAGCTTCGCGTTCTCGCTACCAGCCGCGAGTCGTTCCGGAGCGACGGCGAAAGGATTTTCCGCCTGTTCCCGCTGGATTGCCCGCCGGAGCGCGAGGACCTGGGTGTCGCCGAGGTCCTCGCTTACCCCGCGGCCCAGCTCTTCGTGGAGCGCATTGCGCAGAGCTCGGGTCCGTTCCAGCTCAGTGCGGAAGAAGCGCCGCTCGTCGCGAGCATTTGCCGGCGCCTCGACGGCATTGCGCTCGCAATCGAGCTCGCGGCCGGCCGTGTCAATGCGTACGGCATCGCCGGCACGGCGTCGCTGCTCGACAGCCGCTTCTCGTTGCAGTGGCGGGGTCGGCGCACCGCCGTGCCACGACACCAGACGCTCGCGGCGGCGCTCGACTGGAGCTACGATCTGCTACCTCCCGCCGAGAGTGCCACGCTGCGACGCCTGTCGGTCTTTGCCGGGCCCTTCGCGCCGGAGGCGGCTGCCGCGGTGGCTGCCGGCGACGGCCTCGGCACGTCCGAAACGCTGGAGGCGATCGACAGCCTCGTCACCAAATCGCTGATCTCGCCATCCGGCTCGCGAACGCTGCGCTACCGCCTGCTCGACACCACGCGCACCTATGCGCATGGAAAGCTGAACGAGCTCGGCGAGACCAGTCAGTTCGCGCGCCGTCATGGAGAGCATTTTCGCGACTTCTTCGAGCGCGCGGAGGCCGATACATCGACGCCGCTGCCGGAATGGCTGAGCATCTATGGCGCGGAGCTGGACAATGTGCGCGCCGCATTGAACTGGGCCTTCGGGCCCGACGGTGACGCTGCACTCGGGATCGCGCTGACGGCGGCTGCCGTCACGCTGTGGGTCCGCCTGTCCCTGTTCGCCGAATGCCGCGAGCGCGCCAAGACGGCGCTCACCGCGCTCGGCGACAGCGGCGGCGACGATCGCATTCGCATGCAACTCCTGTCGGCGCTCGGCTGGTCGCTGATGTATGGCGAGGGCCGCGCCCGCGAGGCGCGTCCGATCCTCGAGACGACCCTGGAGCTGGCTGACAGGCTCGACGACAAGGACTTCCGGCTGCGCGCGCTCTGGGGCTTGTGCATCGACCAGTTCAACAACGGACAGTTCGGCAAGGCCCGTGCGCTCGCCGACCGGTTTGCGAATGCAGCGGCGAACTCGTCGGACAGGACCGACCTCATGCTGGGCGACCGGCTGATGGCGGTGGCGCTGCATTATCTCGGCGATCAGAACGACGCACGGCTCCGCATCGAGCGCGTGAACGCGTCGCTGCACGTGCTGGCGGAGAAGCCGAAGATCTTCCCGCTCGACCTCAGGATATCGACGCAATATTTCCGGGCCCGCATCCTGTGGCTTCAGGGCCTCGCCGATCAGGCCCAGGCGCTCGCCGCCCGAAACATCGAGGAAGGTCGCGCCAACGGCCACGCGCTGACTTTCTGTAGCGTGCTGGGGCAAGCCGCCTGCCCGATCGCCTTCTGGTCCGGCGATTTCGAGGCCGCGGAGCGCCACGGCGCCGAGCTGCTCGAACACACCGAGCGCCACGCCATTCGGCTGTGGGGCCTGTGGGCACGGGCCTTCAACGCGGCGGTCGTCGTAAGGCGTGGCGACGTCGCAACCGGCCTGCCGCTGCTGCGCGAAGAGCTCAATCGCGCCGGCGATGCGCGTTTCCTGCCGCGCTTTCTTCCTCTGCTCGGCGAACTCGCCGCATGTTCCGGCGAGGCCCACCAGGTCGACCGTGGCCTCGACGTGATCGAGGACGTCCTGACGCGCTGCAACGACCGGCAGGAGCTGTGGTATCTGCCGGAACTGATGCGCATCAAGGGCGAGTTGTTGCTCAAGAGCCCGCGGCATGCGGGGGACGCCGAGGCGCGCTTTCGCGAGGCCATGGAGATTGCCAACCAGCAGGGCGCGCGATTCTGGGAGCTGCGCGGTGCGATCAGCCTCGCGCGGTTCATGATCGGAGCCGGCCAGAGTGCTGAGGCCCTGGCAATTCTCGAACGTGCATGCGGGGCGTTCAGCGAGGGCGCCGGCATCGCCGATATCCGCAGCGCACGCGATTTGATCGCGCAACTCCGGACTTGACGAGGCCGGCCGAAGGCCTTCGGCCTTCGTACCACACCGCTCGCTTCATCCTGCCCGCGGAATAAATCCGGGCACGCCGGTCTCTACCACGGTGTTGAACCGGACATTCGTCGTGATGTGGTCCCGCATCTCCCGCATGGCGTCTTCAGGCAGCGTCGAAATATCGAAGTTCTCCTCGATACGCCGAGGATTGGTCGAGGTCGTCAGGAAAGCCGTGCCGCGCTGGACGGCCCAGGCCAGGGCGACTTGAGCCGGCGTCTTGTGCAGGCGCTCCGCGATGGCGGTGATCACGGGGTCAGCGAGGAGGTTCGGCTTCATGGCGTGTCCCAGCGCGGCAAACGCCTGCAGGACAATTCCATGCTCGCGACAGAAGTCGAGCAGCTCCCATTCGGGCAGGTACGGATGCGATTCGACCTGCACCATGGCAGGCCTGATCCGCGCGACCTCGACGATCTCGCGCAGCTTCTCCAAGGTGATGTCCGATAGCCCGATCGACTTGCAGTGCCCCTCTTCGACGAGGCGCTCCAGCGCCCCCCATGTCTCCGCCAACGTCACGCCTGAATCGTAGATCACATGGCCACTCTCGTCCCTCGGGTCCTGCTCGTCGCCGGGTTGAAAGGCGAAGGGGGTATGGATGATGTAGCAATCGATCTCGTCGAGTTGCAGCCGCCGGCGACTGGCGTCGAAGGCAGGCCTGACCCGCTCCGGCCGATGATTGGTATTCCATAGCTTCGTCGTAACGAACAGGTCCTGGCGCCGAAGCGTGCCCGCCTTGAACGCATCCTGCATCGCCTCGCCGACGGCCGCTTCGTTGCGATAGCGCTCGGCACAATCGAGATGTCGAAATCCGGCCTCCAATGCAGCCCTGGTGGCCTGCCTCGTCACGAGCGGATCGGGAATGAGCGTGCCAAATCCGACTGCGGGAATCGTCACGGACTCATGCGTGGGAATTCTCGTGTAACGAAGTGAATCGGAGGTCGTCATGGTGATACTCCTTGTTGACTGCTAGCCGCGCGATGCGGACGAAGCGATCGAGGTTGCGGACACAACGTCATTTCACGACTCTCCGGCGCTAGCCGGCGGGGCGCGGCTTACGAAGAAAGAACACCAGCGGGATCACGACGAGCATGGCGAACATCAGGATCTCGAACTGATCGATGACCGCAACCGTGGCCGCCTGGCGCGTGACCATGCCGTTGAGGGCGGCGAGACCTGACTTCCCGATCGGGCCCGTGACATTCGCCGCGACACGATAAGGCGTGAGATGCTTGGCGAGCGCGATATGCACGGCCTGGGTGTTGGCATAGAAGAAGAGCTGGACCACCGCGATGCCGATGGTGCTACCGTAAAGGCGCGACAGGTTGATCAGCGCACTGCCTTCAGGGCGAAGCTTCGGATCGAGCGTTCCGAACGCGGCCCTCACCAGCGCCGGCAACAACATGCCGAGACCAGCGCCCTGGAGGAAACCTGCTTCGACGACCGGCCGCCAATCCATCGCCGGCGAATAGCCGAGCATCAGCCAGTTGGCATAGACCACCAGCGCCATGCCCCCCATGAGGAACGGCCGGTAGTCGACCTGTCCCGGAACCAGGCTCGTCAGCACCAGCGCTCCCACCAGCGCCACGCCGCGCGGAATGCTCATGTAGCCGGTGGTGTCGACAGGGTAGTTGAGCAACTCCTCCAGCATCGGGGACGTCAACGCCAATGTCGGCAGCAGGACGAAGCCGAGCGCAAAGGAGATCACCGTCGAGAGGACGAGATTGCGATCCCTGAACAGCGCCGTGCGGAGAAAATGCTCCTTCTTCGTCAGAACGTGCACGATGAAGAGATAGAAGCCCAGGACCGAGGCGATCGCTTCGACCCAGATCTCCGTCGAGGCGAACCATTCGAGGCGCTCGCCGCGATCCAGCAGCATCTGCAGCCCGATCATGCCGGCGGAGAAGGTCGTCAGGCCGAAGACGTCGAAGGGCTGGCTCCGCTCTGCCCGCTTCTCGCCCAGCAACAGGGCCATCGTCAGGGCGATGAAGGCCGTCATGGGCAGGCTGACATAGAAGATCGACGGCCAACCGTAATATTCGCTGAGCCAGCCACCAAGAGCGGGGCCGGTGCTGATGCCGAGCAGCGAGCAGACCGTCAATGCCAGGCCCATGCGCGCTTGCCGCACCGTCGGCGTCGCCTCGAGCAGAATCGCCAATGAGAGCGGCGCAAGTGGTCCGCTCGCCGCGCCCTGGAGAATCCGCGCCAGCACGAACTGGATCGACGTCGTCGCCAGCGTGTCGAGGACAAGACCAAGCGTGAAGACGGCAAGGGCTGCCTGATAGACCGCCTTGCGGCCAAAGCGTCCCGCGAGCCATTGGGTTATCGACATGGTCACGGCGCTTGCGGCGATATACGAGGAGAACACCCAGCCGACCTCGTCATTGGCCATCGAGAGCGTGGCCTGGATGTGCGGCAGCGCGGCGTTCGGTATCGAAATGTTGACGGCCTGCATGTAGGTCGCCATCAGGGCGGCCGCCGAGATTGCATGATGACCGCCGGTCGCGGTCGATCGGAGGGTCGTACTCATTTGACCTCCGTCGCAAGCGCAGGCTGGAGCAGATGCAGCCAGTTGCGACGATGGCCGGTGTCGACCCGCGCCGTCACGCTGATGCCGGAGAACAGTGGCCGGGCCGAATCGGGATCGTCGAGCTCGAGGCGCACCGGCAGCCGCTGGACGACCTTGACCCAGTTCCCGGTCGCATTCTCCGGTGGCAGGATCGAGAAGTCCGACCCGGTGCCGGGACTCATGCTGACGATATGCGCCCTGAATTTTCGATCCGGATAGGCGTCGACGTCGATCGTCGCCTCCTGGCCCGGCCGCATGTGGGTCAGGCCCGTCTCACGAAAATTCGCCTCGATCCAGACGTCCCGGCTCGACATCAGTGAGAACGTGGGCGCGCCTGCGTTGACGAAACCGCCGATCTGCAGATCGTCGACCTTGGTCACGATACCGTCGTCGGGTGCCCTCACCGTGGCGTAGGAGAGATCGAGCCGCGCGCGATCGAGCAGCGCCCTGGCCGCGCGGACTGTCGGGTGGCGGTTGACATCGATGTCGGGGTCGCCGTTGAGCGCGACGACCGTATTGGCGATCTGCTGTTCGATCGATGCCATCCGATGGCGCGCGACCTTGAGATCGGTCTCGGCCCGCTCGTAGACCGCACGCGGCGTGAAGTCGGAGGCGACCAGCATCCTCTTGCGGTCGAACTCGCGCTCGTCGAAAGAGGCCGAGTCCTTCGCCGATTGCAGTTCCGCCTGCTGCTGGCGGTAGGTTGCCTTGAGGGAGTCGATCTGGAGCCGCGCGCTGCCGAGCCGGGCTTCGGCCTGATCGACGGCGATCTGGTAGGGCTCCGGGTCAATTCGAAACAGGACCTGGCCCTGCCGGACGCGCTCATTGTCGCGCACGGCGATCTCGACCGCCTGGCCCGACACCCGCGCGTTGATGGTGACTTTCGCGGCGCGCACGAACGCATCGTCGGTCGAGACATATTGTTCCTGCGCCAGATACATGAAGGCGCCGAACACGGCAGCCGCGGCGGGCACCACGAGCATCAGGGGCCGGCGCAGCCGCCTGGCAATATCCGCTCCGAACAACGGCGCAGCAGCCTCGCTCCCGCGGAAGCTGCGATCGCCCAGCCAGCCGGCGATTGGCGCAAAGTTCAAACCCATCGTCCTCGTCCTATCTCATTTACTAACGTTCGTTACAAATATTGTACCTCGATGCGGCGATCAAGCCGCGCGGCCATTGATTTTTATAACGATCCATACAAATATACGTGTGGAACATGGCAACCAGGTTCGGACGACATGGCACGGAAAAAGAGCGAGACGGGGCCGGCGCGCCGGGGACGGCCACCCGCCTACGACACTGAGACGGCCCTCAAGCGGGCCACGGAAACGTTCTGGAGGACGGGCTATTCCGGCACGTCCCTGGACAAGGTCGCGGCCGCGACCGGCATGAGCCCACCGAGCCTCTACGCGGTGTTCGGCAACAAGCACGCGCTCTATCTCGAGGCGTTGGCGCGCTATTGGGAGATCAGCCTTGCGGCAACGCGCGAGGCTCTCGCAGGGGACCATCCCTTGGACGAAGCGCTGATGCTGGCCTATGACGCGGCGCTGTCGATCTACTTTTCCGGCAAGGGATCAGCGCGCGGCTGCTTCGTGGTCGGTACCGCGGTGACCGAAGTCGCCGAGGATGCGGCGATCCGCAGCAGCGTTGCGACGGGGCTGCGGGCGATCGATGCCGATTTCGAGGCCCGCTTCCGCCTGGCCCAAGACAAGGGCGAGCTGGATCGCGAGGCCGATCCGGCTGCGCTTGCGATCCTTGCAGCCGCCACGATGCAGACGATCGCCATTCGCGCACGGGCCGGCGCACGCCGCGCCGATCTGAGGGAGATTGCCCGCAAGGCGGTAGCTGTGATCTGCCGACGCCGGCCGGAGGCGCGTTGAGCCGCGAGGAATTCTCGTGATCGTACGATGAGGGGAGTTCGCACATTTGCACTCCTCGTCAAAAGGCCCTCGGCGGCCGTACGTGACAATCCGCCTAGCCTCCCACGGCGGCCGCGCGCCTTGGCAGCTTCCAGTCGGGCCGGATGAAGTGGCAGGTGTAGCCATCGGGATAGCGCTCGAGATAATCCTGATGCTCCGGCTCGGCTTCCCAGAACTCCGCTGCGGGCGCGACCTCGGTCACCACCTTGCCGGGCCAGAGACCTGACGCCTCGACATCGGCGATGGTGTCTTCGGCAACTCTCTTCTGCTCGTTACTCGTATAGAAGATTGCCGAGCGGTAACTCGTGCCCAGATCATTGCCCTGGCGATTGAGCGTGGTGGGATCGTGGATCTGGAAGAAGAACTCCAGCATGGTCCGGAAGCTCGTCTTGGCGGGATTGAAGATGATCTCGATCGCCTCGACGTGGCCCTCGTGATTGCGATAGGTGGCGTTCTTCACATGCCCGCCGGTGTAACCGACACGGGTGGAGATCACCCCCGGTTGCCTGCGGATCAGATCCTGCATGCCCCAGAAGCAGCCTCCGGCCAAAACTGCGCGTTCTGTCGTCATCTGATACTCCATTCGTTTCGTCGAGACAGTCAGCGCTTGTCCGCTGCCGGATGCAAGCGCGGGTCATCATGGTCATCGTGATATTCGAGGCCCAGCGGCCCGATGGCGGAGACCTGTGTGACGTATTCACCGGACTTCGCCCAGTGAAAATGCCAGGTCTCGCCGGGCAGCACGATGACGCTGCCCGGCGGATAGGCTTTCACCTGGTCGCCATCAAAACGTTCGCCGAGGCCGATGTAGAACACACCCGACATGACCGTGTAGATGCGATCTTCCGGATGCTTGTGCGGCATCAGCTTCGTGCCCCCGGGCACCTTCACCCGGACCACGTAAGGTCCGGGTTCGCTGGGATGGCCGACCATCACGGCCAGCCGCGCGCCCGGCGGGAACGCAGGGAACGGTTGCCAAGCGATATCCTCGGGCAAAATCGCCCGGAACCTGTCTTCATCCGGCTGATGCTGGCGAGGCGGATCTTGGCGAGACAGATCTTGGCGAGGCATGGCACCGCTCCCTGTGTTGGATCAGGTCAATTTGGCGTCGAGCGTGATCGCGGCGTTGAGCACCTTCGACACCGGACAGTTCTTCTCGGCCTCGCCGGCGATCTTGGCGAAACCTGCGTCGTCAAGGTTCGGCACCTTGGCGCGAAGTGTCAGTGCCGACTTGCTGATCTTGAAGCCTTTGCCTTCCGGCTCGAGCGTGATGGCGGCTTCCGTCGACAGCTCGTCCGGCGTGAAGCCGGCGAGCTGAAGGCCGAAGGCCAGTGCCATGGTAAAGCAACCGGCATGGGCCGCGGCGATCAACTCCTCGGGATTGGTGCCCTTCTCGTTCTCGAAGCGGGTCTTGAACGAATAGGGCGTCCCGGCGAGCACGCCGGATTCGCTCGACAGATGGCCGGTGCCGTCGCGACCGGTGCCCTTCCAGACTGCTGTTGCCTTGCGGATCATCTCAATTCTCCTTGCTGGTTTTCAGGTTGGTTTTTAGCACCGGCGCTCGGTAGCGGAGGAAAGCGACATTGGCACGACCGCCTGTCACCCCTCCAACCGGCCGAACGCCACAGCGGTTCCGTTAGCCGCTGATTTGACCCACATGGAAGCCAAGCCGGTTCTCGACGTCGCCAGCGCGGTGGAAACCGCGCGCCATCAGCGCCTTGATGCGGGTCTGGCTGGCGGGACGGCCGAGCGCGGCCAGGAATGCGTCCCACTCCGGCTTGATCTCGTCATCCGGCGGCAGGCTCGCAACATCGACGAGACGCTTGGTCTCTGCGATCGCCTCCTTGTCGAACGACGCAATGCGCATGGCGAGCGCCTCGACGAAGCCGTCGAGCTCGGCATCCGGCAGCGAACGGTTCACGTAGCCGTAACGCTCGGCGAGATCGCCGTGGATGTCATCGGCACCGAGCAACACTTCGAGCGCACGGCCTCGGCCCATCAACCGCGGCAACCGGGCCATCGGCCCGCCGCCGGGCACGAGTCCCGCGCCGACCTCCCATTGCGACAGGATCGCCTTCTCGCGGCTGGCAAAGCGCATGTCGCTCGCCAGCGCGAGCTCGCTGCCGACCCCGGTCGCACGGCCCCGGATCGAGGCAATGGAGACGACCGGCGCGCGGCTGAGGCGCACCAGCATGTCGGGCAGCGCCTGCAGGCCAGTCGGCCCGGGCGGAACGCGAAGCGAGTCCTCAAGCGGCGCCAGAAAGTCGTAATGCGTGATGAAGAAGCCTTCGACGGCGCTGTCGAATACGACGACCTTCACGTCCGGATCGGTCTCAATTGCGGTGATGATGTCGTTGAGCAGCGGAAGGTGCTTTGGGCCGAAGATGTTCACCGGCGGCATGTCGAAGGTGACGCGCCAGTATGTCGGCAGGCGACGCTCCAGGCGAATGTCCTCGGTGGTGAAGATCTGTACGGGGCGGTTCATTGTTGGCACTCCTGGTATGGTGTGTTCGAAAAGGGACGCACGGCAGCGCGCGTCCCCTGCTCGGTTCAGATCGACTGGCGCAGCGGGCGGAACGCGGTGCGCATTTCCGCAGAGAACAGTGCGGGCTGCTCCCAGGCTGCGAAGTGGCCGCCCTTGTCGAGGCGGTTGTAGTGCATCAGCTTCGGATAGGCCTTCTCGGCCCAGCTGCGCGGCGCGGCATAGATCTCGTCAGGGAACACGCTGACGGCGACCGGGATCCTGATGTGCTTGGGTTCGAAGAACACCAGCTTGTTCTCCCAGTAGAGCCGCGCCGACGACACCGCGGTGTTGGTGAGCCAGTAGAGCGTGATGTTGTCGATCACGTCGTCCCGTGACAGGCCTTCGGTCTTGCCGTCGAACACCCGCGCAATCATCGCAGCACTGCGTGCGTCGTGATCAAGCATCCAGGACGCAAGGCCGGCCGGCGAGTCGACCAGGCCATAGAGCGTCTGCGGCCGGTTCGACATCTCGATCGCATAGCCGAGGCCGTGCTTGTAGAAATCGTCGAGCTGGTCGTAGGCAATGCGCTCGTCGGCCGAGAGGTTTGACGGCCGCGTCCCGCCGGGCTGAAGCGCCTTGGCGATGTCGTCGGGAACGGTGGCGGGCATGTTGGTGTGAATGCCGAGCAGTTCCGGCGGTGCGATCACCGCCATCTGCTCGGTGACGGCATTGCCCCAATCGCCGCCCTGCGCCACGTAGCGGTTGTAGCCGAGGCGCTTCATCAGCACGATCCAGGCCCGCGCGATGCGCTGGGGATCCCAGCCGAGCTCCGTCGGCTTGCCGGAGAAGCCGTGGCCGGGAAGCGAGGGGATCACCAGGTCGAATGCATCCGCGGCCTTCGCGCCATGCGCGGTGGGGTCGGTGAGCGGGCCGACGATCTTCATCTGTTCGATGATCGAGCCCGGCCAGCCATGCGTGACGACCATCGGCAGCGCGTTCTCGCGGCGGGAGCGGATGTGAATGAAGTGGATGTCGACGCCGTCGATCTCGGTGACGAATTGCGGCAAGGCGTTCAGCCGCGCTTCCATCTTCCGCCAGTCGTAGTCGTTCTGCCAGTACCGCACGAGCTGCTGAAGCGTGGTGAGCTGCACGCCCTGTGATTGGTCAGCGACAATCTCGCGATCGGGCCAGCGTGTCGCCGCGAGGCGGCGGCGGAGGTCAAGCAGATCTTCCTCGGGCACGCTGACGCGGAACGGGCGGATGGGGCCGCTTGCAGCGGCCTTTGCCGGATGCAGCGGCAGCAGGCTCGCCACGCTGGCGGCAACCGCGGTCATTGCGGCCTGGCTCAGCAATTGACGGCGGTCGGGATTGAGAATGTCGGCTCGTGCTTGCGTTGTCATGGCAGATCTCCCCTGCTTTGGTCGGTGACGCCAACCGAATTCGAAATCGACGCGTCGTTTCGTCGTGAAGAGAGATTGGCGTAGGTCCTGGCAATTAGCTCGTTATCGGTTGTTAGGCCGCGTTAGCCGTTGCGAGTCCGCGGGATGCAAGAGAGCGAGCGACGATGACGATACGCGCGATGCAGAAGCAACACGGCGCGCGACGAGTTCAATCGGCGCGCGCCCTGGCTGTGAATTCAGGAGATAGGTTCACTACAACTCAGGAGGGCAGCGGTTGACCGGCCTGCTCGCGGACGATGTAGTCGGCGTACCAGTCCGCCCAGTTCTCGTCGTGTCCGCCGGTGCGCTTCTCGTGCTCACCATGCGCGACAGCGGCACGTCGCAGGGTTGCGGCCAGATCGGCCGTTGAGGCAAACGTCGTGCCGTCACCCGCGATGCGTCCAGGCAGTCGCGTCGTGACCTCCTGGAACAGCCAGCCATTGCCGTCGGGGTCGCTGAATGAGGCAAACGAGCTGTAGCTGCCGCGCTTCGGGTCAGCACCGCTGACCCGGACGCTGCCGAACAGATACGGCTCGTCCGGACCGGCGTGAACGTCGCCCGCACCATGGAATGGTGCGCTCACCGCGATGCCACGGTCGAGCAGATCCTGTCGCGCCGCCGCCAGATCGGAGACGATCAGGTACAGCCCGCGCGCCGAACCCGGCGCTGCCGGTGTGACGTTCTTGCCGAAGATCACAGAACAGGCCGAACCCGGCGGCGTGAACTGGATCACGCGCCATTCGTCACCTGAGGCAAAATCGGCGTCCAATCGCCAGCCGAGGCGCGTGTAGAACGCCTTGGCGCGGTCGACATCCGACACGGGGATGACGACGATCTCTAGCTTCAGATCAACGCCACGCGATGTCGAAGACGTGTTCGGAGACCTCGCCGCGGCGTCGGGGTCGATTTCGGTGGTGGCCATGTCGAACTCCCTGAGTTGAAATTGAAGCGAGCTTCAAGCGGCCGTGGGCATCACGATCGTCACGCGTGTGCCGCCCTGGCTCGCCTCGCCCTGCAACCGCGCGTCGATACTGCGTGCGAGCCCTTTAAGGATGCGGCTGCCGGTGCCCTGAAGCGGACCGGTCGCGCCGATGCCGTTGTCAGCCACCGTGCAGAGCCAGGCGCCGTCGCGGTTGGCCATTTCGATCCGGATCAGCGCATCGTTCCTGTTCGGGAAGGCATGTTTGGCGGCATTCGTGACCAGCTCCGTCAGCATCAACGCCAGCCGATGACACTGCGATGCCGGCAGCGCCCCGCTCTCGATCGCGGCCTCGCAGCGGATGCTGGCCGGTTCCAGCACTGCCTCGGAGAGCGCCTCGCACAGGTTTTCGAAGAAGGTCTCGACGGAGACGGCGGACAGACTGTCGCTGTCGGACAAGAGCTGATAGAGCCTGCCGAACGCGACGATGCGCTGCTCGAACCGGTCCACCGCGCCCGACATGTCCCTGGTGCCCGGTCGCGAGAAGTCGCGGCGGACTGACGCACCCAGCAGCGTCAGCGTGTTCTTCATCCGATGGTGGGATTCCCGCAGCACGAGTTCCCAATCACGCGACTGATCATCAAGGCTGGCAATGTGCTGAGAACGAACGAAATGGTCGCTCGTCTCCAAGCCGATAGCGGACATGATAGCCTCCCCGTTGGACCTAGGACCTAACTCGAAGCCTATACTGGATGCGTCGCGCGCGTTTTGCTCGTTAGACGTTGCAAGATTTTGTTATGATAGGCGGCATCACAAGTTGGCGGCCTGACCGTCCTCTCGACGGTCAAGCACGCTGACGGGTCGTCCCGATCGCTTCCCAAGCCGCTCGCGTTTAAGCGAAATTTGTCACGCATCATCCCGGTGCGGCCGAATGACTTGCCGCGCGATTTCGCCACTTTCGACCAGTTTACTCATGACCTCGTTCTGCTAGATCAGGATGCGGACAACAGCCCCTTCACTGGATTCATTGGCGCGTGGTGGACACTAACGACCAGGATGCGGCGATTTCCTTCGGGCCATTCCGGCTGTACGCAAGGTCGCGCCTGCTCGAGAAGGACGGCGCTCCGCTTCACCTCGGCGGCCGCGCACTCGATATTCTCATTTTTCTCGTCGAGCGCGCCGGCGAGGTCATCGACAAGCGTGAGTTGATCAAGCGCGTCTGGGCCGACGTGACGGTCGATGAAGGCAGCCTGCGCTTCCACATCACGACGCTACGCAAGGCCCTGGGGGATGCCGGTGAAGGCTCCCGCTATGTCGTCAACGTGCCCGGCCGTGGCTATTGCTTCGCGAGCCCGCTGGTCCGGTCCGAATCGTCGGAGACGCGGACAGGCCCGGCCGTCCCGTCGCCTCACATACTCCCGCCACCGCTTGCCAGGATGATCGGACGAGACGACGCGGTCGAGCGGATTTCCACCGAGCTTGCGCAGCATCGCTTCGTGACAATTGTCGGCCCCGGCGGGATTGGCAAGACTTCAGTCGCGCTCGCCGTCGCGCATCGCGAGCTCCAGGCCTTCGACGGTCAGGTCAACTTCGTTGATTTCGGCGCGCTGACGGATGCCAGGCTCGTTCCAAGCACCATCGCCGCCACGCTCGGCCTGACCGTCAATTCCGAGGACCCGATGCCGGGCCTGCTGACGGTGCTGCGCAACCGCCGGATGCTGCTGATCTTCGACAGCTGTGAGCACATCATCGACGAGCTCGCCCCGCTGGCCGAGCACATCGTCCAGGAAGCGCCCGAGCTGCACATTCTCGCCACCAGCCGCGAATCCTTTCGCACCGAAGGCGAACGCGTCCACCGGTTGTTTCCGCTGGACTGCCCGCCCCAGCGCGACGGGCTCGGCATCGCCGACATCCTTGCCTATCCCGCAAGCCAGCTCTTCGTAGAACGCATTGCCGAGAGCCTGGGCGAATTCGAACTGAGCGAGGAGGATGCACCGCTTGTCGCCGAGATCTGCCGGCGACTGGACGGCATCGCGCTCGCGATCGAGCTCGCCGCCGGACGCGTGAACGCCTATGGCATTGCCGGAACCGCCTCGCTGCTCGACAGCCGCTTCGCGCTGCTGTGGCGGGGACGCCGCACCGCGATCCCGCGGCACCAGACCCTGAGCGCGGCGCTCGCCTGGAGCTATGATCTGTTGCCGGCAGCCGAGAGCGCGACGCTGCGCGGTTTGTCGGTGTTCGTCGGGCCATTCACGATGGAGGCCGCGCTCGCCGTTGCGTTCAGCCAGGGCATCAGCGAGCCCGAGGCGGTCGAGGCGATCTCGAACCTGCTCTCCAAATCGCTGATCGCAACCTCACCCGCGGAGCGGCGGCTGCGCTATCGTCTGCTCGACACCACCCGCGCCTTCGTCGGCGCGAAGCTCGTCGAGAACGGCGAAGCGCCCCGTGTCGCGCGCGCTCACGCCGAATATTTCCGCGACTTCCTGCGCGACATCGCGCTCAAATCCTCGGGCATGCAGACCGCGGGCGGCTTCCTTCCCTATGCCGACCATTTGCCCAATGTCAGGGCCGCGCTGACCTGGAGCTTTTCGGATAGCGCCAACCGAACGATCGGCGTGGATCTGGCGGCTTCGGCGGCCCAGTTTTTCCTCGAACTGACATTGCTGACAGAGTGCTATCGCTGGACGAAGCAGGCGCTTGTCTCTCTCGATACGAATTCGATCGACCGCCGCCAGGAGATGACGTTGCAGGCCGCGCTCGGCGTCTCCGTGATGTTCACGCAGGGCAATACCGAAGCGGTCCGGTCGGCGTTCACACGCAGTCTTCAGCTTGCGCGGGATCTCGAGGATCTGCACTGGCAGCTCTGGCTGCTGCGCGGATTGCACATCTACCTGACCAGGGTCGGGGATTTTCATGGCGCGCTCGGCACCGGCGAGCAGGGCGAGAGCGTTGCGCGCAAGCTGAATGATCCGGCCGCCGCGCTGAACGTGGAATGGATGCTGGGCGTCGCGCACCATCTGATCGGCAATCAGGACAAGGCCGTGCAGTTCTGCGAGAGCGCAATGGTGCACAATCCCGGCTCGCAGCGGCTGAACATCGGGCATCTCGGTTATGACGACCGCATCGTCGCGCTGGTCGCTCTGGCGCGCGGGCTCTGGCTCACCGGCCGGCCCGATCGCGCGATTGAGGCGGCGAGATACACTGTTCGCGAGGCCGAACTGCTGGAACAACCGCTCACCCTCGGCATCTCCCTGATCTGGACGATCTACGTGTCCCTCTGGGTTGGCGACTGGGCCAATGCCGAAATCCTGATCGAGCGGCTGATCGACCATTCGGCGCGGCACTTCCTCGGTCCCTATCACGCCGTCGGCATCGGCCAGAAGGGCGAGCTCATGCTTCGCCGCGGCGACACCGCCGGCGGGATCGAGCATCTTCGCCGCAGCCAGGCCACGCTGTACGCGACGCGGCACCGGATCATGACGACGGTGTTTGCGACGGCGCTGGCGGAGGGCCTCGTGGCGGAGAACCAGCCGGACGAGGCCCTGCGCACGATCAATGATGCCATTGCGCAGATTCCAGATCATGGCGAATCCTTCGACATGCCGGAGATGCTCCGGGTCAAGGGCGACATCCTCGTCCGGTCGGGAAACACCGCGGAGGCCGAGCGCTGCTTCCGGAAATCGCTCGATCTGTCGCGCCGGCAGTGCGCGCTCGGCTGGGAGCTGCGGGGGGCGATCAGCCTCGGCCGGGTCTGGCGCCAGGCCGGACAAGCGGGCGAAGCACGCGCTCTGCTCGCCCCGCTCGTCGCGCGATACCAAGAAGGCCTCCAGACCCGCGATCTCGTGGCCGCGAGGGAGCTCCTGAGCGCGCTGAATTGACAGTATCTTCAACGGGATACCGTCCAAGCACCTGCTCGCAAGTCCTAACAACTTCTAACACGCCAAGCCGCATCCGCCCCGCCATGGTGGTGGCACTTCACGGTGGATATGGCGGGATATGGCGCTTCTTGACGATGTAATTGATGCCAGCGGCGGTATGGCCCGATGGAATAGCTTGACCCGATTCACGCTCCACCTTTCCGTCGGCGGCTCGTTGTTCTCCAGCGCCGGACATGCCAGCGAATTCAAGGACGTGACTGCGGAGGGCTCGACCCGCGCCCAGTCGGTCCGCTTCACCGGCATCACCGGGGGTGAACACTCCGGCTGCTTTCAGCCCGACGCGATCACGATCGAGAGCCTCGAGGGTGAGGTCCTGCGCACTTGGGATAATCCGAGCCCTGCATTTCCCGAGACCGGCTCTCCTGCGCTCGCGGACGAACTGCACCTCGTCTTCTTCTGCGGCGTTGCGATCTGGAATTATCTGACCAACCCATTTCTGCTCGCCCATCCCGACGTCGTCACGGAAGAGCTTCCGCCGTGGCGCGAAAACGCTGACACGTGGCGTCGGCTGCGCGCGCAGTTCCCGCCGAACCTGATCACGCTCGCGCCCGAGCAGATCTTCTACTTCGACGAGAACGCGCTGCAACGGCGGACGGATCACGATCTGTTCGGAAACAAGGTCGCACATTATTCCTGGGCCCATGACAGCTTCGGCGGCATCGTCGTGCCGACATTGCGGCGTGTGCAGACGCTGCGGCCTGATGGAAGCGTGATCGCCAGGCCCGTGCTGATGGACGTCGAGATCTTCGACGCCGTGTTCGAGTAGCGGTGGCGACGCGAGAGCTGGAACCGTTCACTGCTCTCAACGCCTAACAATACATAACGAGCTAACACGCGGCCTTGGGTGCAACATTGGGCTCACGAGCAACGAACAAGCGTCGTGCTCGAACGAGACCGAGGCCGGCGCACCTCCAGCACGAGGGAATGCGTCATTGCAGCGAACGCACTCAAGGAGATCGTCATGAAGATTCTTATGGTTATCACCTCCCACAACCAGCTCGGCAACACCGGACGCAAGACGGGGTTCTGGCTCGAGGAGCTCGCCGCCCCCTACTACGTGTTCAAGAATTCCGGCGCGGAGATCACGCTGGCTTCGCCCAAGGGCGGCCGGCCGCCACTCGATCCCAAGAGCAACGAGCCCGAGTTCCGCACTGACCTGACGCTACGCTTCGAGGCGGACGCTGCCGCTGAAGCCCAGCTCGACAAGACGGTGCGCCTCGACAGCGTCAAGCAGGAAGACTTCGACACGCTGTTCTATCCCGGCGGTCACGGCCCGATGTGGGACCTCGCCGAAGACAAGGACTCGGTCAAGCTGATCGAATCCTTCCTCGCCGCCGGCAAGACCATCGCGGTGGTGTGTCACTCGACCGGTGCGCTGCGCCACGTCAAGACGCCCGATGGGAAGCCTTTGGTCGAGGGCAAGGAGGTGACCGGCTTCACCAACGGCGAGGAAGAGGACGTGGGCCTGACCCATGTCGTGCCGTTCCTCGTAGAGGACGAGATGTTGAAGCTCGGCGCGGTCTTCTCGAAAACGGCGAACTGGGGCGTACACGTCGTCAGCGCGGGCCAGCTCATCACGGGACAGAATCCGCACTCCTCCGGCCCGGCCGCGCAGACGCTGCTCGCCGCCCTGGCCAAAAAGGCGAAGTCGGCCGCATAAGTCAGGCTCGCATCGGAGCGGTGCGCATCAATGAGCACCGCTCCGGCACTGACCGGACACATCGAGGACGATGACGAAAGCTTTACGCCGGAGCTTACGAATGTGATCCGGCGAGCGGAAGCTGCCGCGCACAACAGTGATCACGGTGGCAGCGTGCCGCTCAATCCCGTCAGAGCGGTTGCCGGCGCATGACGCGCCGGCACCTCTCGACGCGACACGCCCACATCGGAGCGATGACATGAACATTCCAGCCACCCTCGCCCTTGCAGCCGCCCTCGCCTGCACAACCGTGCAGGCCTCAGCACAGGATCTGCGGTCGAGCCGACGCTCGATCAGCTATCACACGATCGATATCGGGGGTCTCAATATCTTCTACCGCGAGGCCGGGCCCGCCGACGCGCCGACCGTGCTGCTGCTGCACGGCTTTCCCTCCTCGTCGCGGATGTGGGAACCCCTGCTGCCGCTGCTCGCCGACAAATATCACCTGATCGCGCCTGATTATCCCGGCTTCGGAAACAGCAGCGCGCCGCCGCCGTCCGATTTCACCTACACTTTTGACAACATCGCCGGCGTGATGGGCGAGCTGACGAACAAGCTCGGCCTGACCAACTACGTGCTGTTCATGCAGGACTATGGCGGCCCGGTCGGCTTCCGCATGGCGCTGGCGCATCCCGAGCGCGTTCGCGCCATCATGATCCAGAACGCAGTGTCCCATGAACAGGGACTGAGCCCGCTCTGGGAAGCGCGTCGCAAATACTGGGCTGATCCGGCGCATGAGCTCGAGGCGCTCAAGGCCAACTTCACATCCTTGGCCGCCACACGCCAGCGGCACCTCGGCTCCAGCCCGCACCCCGAGCGCTACGACCCCGATAGCTGGACCGACGAATACGCGTTCCTGACGCGTCCGGGCCAGGCCGAGATCCAGACCACGCTGTTCCTGGATTACCGGACCAACGTCGCCTCCTATCCGAAATGGCAGGAGTGGCTGCGCAAGACGCGGCCGCCGACGCTGGTGGTCTGGGGCAAATACGATCCGTCCTTCGCCGTCGCCGGCGCTTCGGCCTATCGCGACGATGTGCCGGATGCGGATGTCCACATCCTCGAAGCCGGCCATTTCGCGCTCGACGAGGCGACCGACGAGATCGCCACGCTGGTCCGCGACTTCCTTGCGCGTCTGGACGGGCACAAGGGCTGACGGCGACTTGCACAATGCACCGACCACAGGAGGCACACATGCCCGACAACATCAACCACGAACGACGTCGTTTCGTCGGCAGGGCTGCGATGACACTCGCCGCGACCCAGCTTGCGCTGAGCACGACGGCTACGGCGAAGCCGGCGAAGTCCGCCACCGTCGTCAAGCCCGGCGCCAACACGGCGTTCGCGTCCCTGAAGCAGATCGACGCCGGCCTCCTCAACGTCGGCTATGCCGAGGCGGGCCCCGCGGATGGCCCGCCCGTGATCCTGCTGCATGGCTGGCCCTATGACATCTACGCCTTCGTCGATATCGCACCGCTGCTCGCCGCGGCCGGGCGTCGCGTGATCGTGCCTTACCTGCGCGGCTACGGCAGCACGCGCTTCCTCTCCGACTCGACGATGCGGAACGGGCAGCCGGCGGCGATCGCGGCCGACATCGTCGCCCTGATGGACGCGCTCAGAATCGACAAGGCGACGATTGCCGGCTTCGACTGGGGTGCGCGCACCGCCAACATCATCGCGGCGCTCCGGCCGGAGCGGGTCAAGGCGATGGTGTCGGTGAGCGGCTACCTGATCGGCAGCCAGCAGGCCGGCAAGATGCCGCTGCCGCCGAACGCCGAGCTGCAATGGTGGTACCAGTTCTATTTCGCGACCGAGCGCGGCCGCGAGGGCTCCGACAAGTACCGCCACGATTTCTCGAAGCTGATCTGGCAGCTCGCTTCGCCCCAATGGCATTTCGACGATGCCACCTTCGACCGCAGCGCGAAGGCGTTCGACAATCCGGACCATGTGGCGATCGTGATCCACAACTACCGCTGGCGGCTGGGCCTCGCCGAAGGCGAAGCGAAATACGCCGACGACGAGGCGAGATTGGCGCAAGCCCCCGTGATCGCCGTGCCCACCATCACCATGGAGGGTGACGCCAACGGGGCACCGCATCCAGAACCGTCCGCTTACGCGAAGAAATTCTCCGGGCGCTATTCGCACCGGACCATCAAGGGCGGTATCGGCCACAATCTGCCGCAAGAGGCGCCGAAGGCCTTTGCCGACGCGGTGCTGGACGTCATGGCCGAAGCCTAGGCGCCGGGCCTGCCAACGGCACTTAACAACGCTTAACGGGCGGCCGTCTGCGCGCGGGGGTATCTCTATTAGGGCGACACCACCGATGCGAGAGGAAACGGCCGGATGATTCCGCTGCTGGCGAATGCGATCGAAGCCCATGGCGGGCTCGATCGATGGAATGCCCACGAGCGACTCACCGCCACGATCGTGACCGGCGGCGACCTCTGGATATTGAAGGGCGTCGATCAGGACCAGGCGCCGCGCACGATGCGGATCGAGCTGCATCGTGAGCGGGCATCCGTGGAGCCGTTCGGCAAGCCCGGCCAGCGCACCGACTTCAGCCCGGAGCGGATCGCCATCGTGGCTGCGGACGGCCGCATCGTCGCGGAGCGCAACAATCCGCGCGCCGCGTTCGCGCGGCACGATATGCGCACGCATTGGGATCCGCTGCATCGCGCCTATTTCAACGGCTACGCACTCTGGACCTACATGACTGCGCCGTTCCTGCTGGCGGCGGATGGGTTCGAGGTCCGGGAGATCGCGCCCTGGCGCGAGGGCGCGGAGGTCTGGCGCGGATTGCGGGCGACGTTCCCGGCCGTGATCGCAAGACACAGCGCCGAGCAGGATTTTTATTTTGGCCCCGACATGCTGATCCGCCGGCATGATTACCGGATCGAGATCGCCGGCAATTTTCCGGCAGCTCAGTACGTGTCCGATCCCGTCACCGTTGACGGCTTCAAGCTTCCGAGCCGCCGGCGCATCTATCTGCGCGGCGACGATCTGATGCCGCTGCGTGACGAGCTGATGGTGTCGATCGATCTCGCGAATTTCCGGTTCGACTGAGCCTTGTCAGGCAGATGCCTCGTCCAGCAGGAGCCGCGCTGCCTTCAAATCCGCCGTCTCGAATCCTTCCGAGAACCGCGCATAGGTTGCGGCGAGATCGTCGAGCGGATTCTTGATGCCCTGGCGAAGCCGAAGCGCCGCAAGCGACATCTCCGTCCGCAATCGCCAGGACAGCGCGCCCTGCTGCTCCGCCAGCGCGAGCGATGCGGCAAAGCTCGCTTCGGCGGCACCGAGATCACCGGTCCGCGCCTCGAGGTCGCCGCGCCGGCGCAGGAGCTCGGGCATGTCGAAACCTCCGCCGCCCTGCTCGACGCGGGCGATCGTCTCGTGCAGGACTTGCAGCCCTTCCGTCAATCGTCCCAGCGCCGCCAGTCCTTGCGACAGGTCTGCGGCGAACGCGGATGCGTAGAGCTCGTAGCGATCCGCATGCAGGCGCGGCAGCGCGCTCCGCAGCAGATCGACACCGCCGGCCAGCTCGCCGTGGGCGATCATGGTCTGCGCGCGAAAGCCGGTCGCGACGGCTTCGTACGGCGCGAGCCCGTGCAAATTCGTATGGGTCGCGAGGCGTCCCGTCATCGTCTCGACGGCGGCCCAGTCGCCGACCCAGCCGAACACCGAGGATGACCAGCACAGCGCGATGCAATGCATCACCACGTCGCGCGGCGCGGCGGCGCCGACGAGCGGGCGGACGCAATCGAGTGCGCGGTCGGGAAAGCCACGCAGCCACAGCACCCGCGCGAGCGGAATCTGCGGCGTGCGCGAATAGGCGAAATGCCCGGGCTCCGTCCCGCGCAGCGCGGCGTCGTCGCGCACGCCTTCGTCGAGATGGGCCTGCGCCTCGGCCTGGTCGCCGGCGAGATGATAGGACACGCCGAGCAGCGCCTTGCTGCCTGCGATCCCCGCGGTGTCGCCGATCTGGCGGGCGATGCGCTCGGCCTGGCGTGCGGTCGGCACGAGATGCCTGTAGTCGCCCGTGCGGCGATAGAACATGTTCAGCCGCGACAGCAGCCTGAACGCATTGGCGTGATCGTCGAGCGATTCCGCGATCTCCAGCCCGCGCCGGAGTGCGGCCTCGGCCTGCTCGCTGTTGCGCTCCGTGAACATGAAGGCGTGGCCGAGCGTCGACTGCAGCTCGAGTTCCCATTTGCCGCCCTGGTTGGCATCGTCGAGCATCGCGAGCGCGCGGCCCGACCAGATGCGCGCCTCGTTCAGCAGATTGAGCTCGACGAACAGCCTTGCGGCGCTGCCGGCGAGCGGCACGCGCAAGGCGGCACCGTCGTGGTTGGCAAAACTCCATTCCAACGCCGCACGGGCATCTGCGAGCAGGCTCGCGCGCCTCTGCAGGCGCGAAGCCGGATCGCCGCCCTGCTCCGCCATGCCGGCTTCGAGCGTGCGCTGAACATAGGCCGTGTGACGGCGCGCGATCGCCGCCGCTTCGCCTGCGTCGACCAGCTTCTGCATGGCATAGGCGCGCGTGGCATCCAGCAGGCGATAGCGCCGCGATGCGCCATCGGGCTGCGCCGACACCAGCGACTTGGCCACGAGCTGCTCCAGCGCATCGACGACGCGATCGGCCGCGGCACCCTCATCCGCGGCGACTGCGATCGCCCCCTTGAGCGTGAAGGGGCCGGCGAAGATGGCGAGTCGCTGAAGCACTGTGCGTTCGCTCTCGCCGATCAGGCCGAAGCTCCAGTCGAGCGTCGCGCCGAGCGTCTGCTGCCGTGGCGGCGCCGTTCGCCGTCCGCGCCATTCGAGCTTGAGCCTGGAGTCGAGCAGCGCGGCCATCTCCCGCAATCCGTAGACGCCGACGCGCACGGCGGCGAGCTCGATCGCGAGCGCGATGCCGTCGAGCTTGCCGCAGATCTCGGCCAGGACGTCGGCATCGTCGTCCGTGATATCGCCGCGATGGCCCGCGGCCGCGGCACGATCGATGAACAGCTGCGCGGCCGGATAATCCAGCACCTCGCCGGCGCTGAGGCGCACCCCTTGCGGCGGGCCGGCCAGCGGAACGAGCTCGAAGATCTGCTCGCCTTCCACCAGCAGCGACTCGCGGCTGGTGGCGAGAATGGCGATGCCCGGCGCCTCGCGATAGATGTTTTCGGCCAGACGCGCGACCTCGTCGATGACGTGCTCGCAGCTGTCGAGGATGAGAAGCAGCCGCCGTCCGCGCAGAAAATTGACGATGCTGCCTGAGGGATCATCGTGATGCACGACGAGGCCCAGAGCGGCGGCAACCGTGCTCGCGACCAGCGTGGCGTCCTTCAGTGGGCCGAATTCGAGGAAATGAACGTGGCCCTCGAATGCCTGCCACATGTCATGCGCGAGCGCGGTCGCAACCGTGGTCTTGCCGATGCCGCCCGGTCCTCGCAGCGTGACGAAGCGGTCGCTCAGCAGACGCGCCGACAACTCGGGCAACACGTCGTCCCGACCGATCATCCGGTCCAGCCGGTGTGGCAAGGCCGCAGGCGGCACCGTTCTTTCAGGTGCACGCGGCGCGAGTGCCGGAGCGGCGTTGCGCTCGCTACGTTGCACAGGCGCGACGAAGCAATAGCCGCGGCTCGGGACGTTGGTGATGTAGCGGGCCCCGTCCTTGCCGTCGCCAAGCACCTTGCGCAGCTCCGCGACATGGACGCGCAGGCTGATCTCCTCGACCGCGAGGCCGGACCACGCGTAGCTCAGAATCTCGTTCTTCGGCACCACTTCGCCGGCACGGCTGAGGAGCAGGCGCAGAATGTCCATCGCGCGGCTGCCGAGCTTGACCGGCGCTCCGTCCCTCTCGAGCAACCGCGACCGCAGCGAAAACGGTCCAAACGAGACTGCGTCGAAATCAAGGCTCGCCCCGGCGCCATTGCCGGGCGAGCGATGTCCTGCCGGGGGTTCGGTCACTTCTGACTCATCTTGACGGCCATTTCATTCAAATGCGCGGCGACTATACCCGCCGTCGATGCGCGGTCCAGCGAGGCACCGCGCCGGCCTCATACCGGCACATCGATCGCAGCACGATGTTCTGCAATGCCCTCACACCGCACCGATCTGCGCAAATAATTGAAAAGCTGGACAAAATCAAACGTCCTGCGGCGGGCTGTCACACTACAGGCGCTCGCACAAAATCTAACACCTCCTAATCATCACTAACGGGCTTCTTGCCTGGCTCACGCCTATCCTCTGATCGTGGAAAGCACTGAGAGTTGGCCGATCGCTGCAAGCGGCGACGAGGCCAGGAGAGGACGAGCGATGTTCAATGACTTGCAAGCAGCGCATGCCTGGATCGAATTTCCCACCAGCCGGTGTGATCGCGAGGCTTCGCACGGGATGCGAGCAATCGCGCAGGAAAGCGGATGGCGCAAGATCGACCGCGGCCTGGACGCGGACATCACGATTTCGCGATGGGAGGATTCTCGGACCACCTCGTCGCACGAAGCGACGACGCCGGCGGACCGCTATTTCGTCGCCATCGCCCTGAAGACCGCTCGGGTAAAGCTGACGCGGGACCGTCAGATCATCTTCGACGGCACCATGCCCGCGGGCACGCTGTACGTCAGTGCGCCATCGAAGCTTCTCGGCGTGCAATTCCAGTCGCCCAGCGCTTTCCTGCACTTCCACATCTCCACCGATCATTTTTCGGCGGCGCGACCGGCGACCGAGGGCCTCAACGACCTCGTCCTGCTGCGCGACCCGCTCGCAGCCGAGCTCGCGAAGGCACTGACCGAGCATGGCGATACCGCGGACCAGCAGTTCGCGCGCTGCATCGGCGAGACCCTTGCGATGCATCTGACTCGGCTCGAGCTGCCACGCTCAAAAGTCAATGCCTTGCCGAAATGGCGGCTACGCCGCGTCGAGCAATATATAGCCGATCACTTTGATCGCTGCATCAGCCTGTCAGAGCTCGCCAATGTCGCGGGCCTCTCGAGGATGCATTTCGCGGCACAGTTCCGCGCCGCGACCGGCTACCGTCCACGCGAATATCTGCTCAATCATCGCGTCGAGCATGCGAAGACCTTGCTCACGACGACCGAGCGGCCGCTGGCGGAGATCGCGCTTGCCGTCGGCTTCAGCACCCAGGCGCATTTCTCGACCGTGTTCAAGCGCATCAGTGGCGAGTCACCGGCACGCTGGCGTCTGGCCAGCAGGGCTGTTCTGCCTGCTACGGAGGCGCTTCCGCGGCGGCGACCTGCCGCGGACATGGACTGGATGGTCGGCGCTGCCGCGTAGTTCGTGCGCCGGCAGGTGAATTGGGATCGAGGAATCTGGAATCAGGGGACTTGGAATCAAGCGACTTAGGATCAAGCCACTTGGGATCACGCCACCTGCACTTCGACCGGTTTGCGATTTCTTTGGCGTGAGTGCCCTGCCACTCGCGCCGGCTCGAGCCCTTTCCCTCCCGGGTCTGCGAGCCACTCGGGGCCGTCCCTGCGCCCACACAGGACGGCCCCGTTTTCTTCCCGTCGGGAATCACCCATGCGCGCCGGTGTGGCACTCGTACAGGACCCAGACCCGTCGCTCGGCCTGCGGTTGCGATCTCGTCGTATTCATCGCAGAGCTCATGCACACGCCGCGCCTCGCGCGCGAGCTGCTTGTTGTCGTGCGAGTGTGTGCGTGGCCGCTGGATCGATTTTTCAGCTAACGAGCTAATTCGAAGGCTGCTTTGGGATCTCTGAATTTTCCCGAACCGTCCGAATAACATCCGCGAATTGCCGCGCGTTCGGAGCGAACAGCTTAAGGCCTTGTCGCTGCAGATCGGAGCCGGAGCTCGTGTCCAGGTACTTCTTGAACAGATGTACGTCCAGAACGAACTCAGGAATGGAACCGACCAAGGATATGATGCTCGAAGCAATAGGCGGCAAGGCCAGCGTACAACATAGCGACGGATCAGCCCGGCCGCCGCTCCGCGCCTCAATCTGAGCCCGCATACGTGCCGACAGCGTCCATGACAAAGGCGCCTGAAATTCATGATCGAAGAGTTGATAGCCGTGCACGAACTTGAATCCGGCCGCCAACGCGTCGGCCTGGCGGAGACTGCGCGCGGTCCTCACGGCTTCGAACGTCGTGATCGGCGCGACAAGCTCTGATTGGGCACCCCGCTCCCCCTCTAACTGCAATGCTGCATTCGAATGCCCGAACGAAATCAGATGAAGTTCGAGATTTGATACGAGGGTTTTGGTATCCTCGGCCGCCTGCAGCTGCTTGATGATCTCGATAGCCGTGGCGATGCCGCTGTTGTCCCAGAAGCCGCCGTCGATCAATTGAAGCCCGGTGGTCTCCCGCAATGTTGCGTCGGCGGCCACAATCCTCTTGTCTGCGTACAACACGCCGGGCGGCGTTACATAGGGAAACCGCGCGCTCAGTATTGCTGCCGTCAGAAGCGACAATTGAAGATTGGGGCGATATTCGAGAATGTTGAAATAGGCCGGCCGCGAATACTCGCTCGAACGAATCCCAGCGGTGACCATGCGCTGAACAAGCCTCAGCCGCTCCGGGTCTTTCTCGGTTTGTTGCGTGAGCCGGCCCCAAACGAGGGCGAACAGGTCGGAGAACGCACCCGCGGTACGCTTGTCTGTCATATATAGCTGCGAAATCAGGGTCGACTTTCCATAGTTCGCGCTGGTTGTGTTCAAGAACAGCGCTGGAGTGACGCCCGAGGCAGACCATGACGAATAGAACTGTGTTGAGCTGTCGTCTCCGTTCGAGCCCGTCACGGCATTGATCGCGTTCTTGACGGCAAGCTCGAGCGTGTTTGCCCGGTCCGGGGCAAGATGCAGTTGCGGAATGGCGAGAGTTGGCGCATCAAAGAAAACTCCGCTCGCAACGACCGGGGTCACCAAATCGTACTCAAAGAACTCGCGGACGGATTTCTCCAGCTTGCCGTCACTGACCGGAGCAGCGGAGCACCCGTCCCCGAGCGGTTCAGATCGACGCAACAGTTCGCTGAAGATGCTCGCCCCCAGACTTCCACCGGAGACGCCGCTGATCGCGAAGACGTGGTCCTTGAGTTTCGGACAGCTGTCATAGAGGCGAGCAAGAGAGAGTGCCGTGTGATAGGCTGCGTACTGACCGCCTCCCTGCGCTGCTACGATGAAGATCGGATATTTCCGCCCTTGCTCACTCGATCCTACCGAAACATGACGCTGTTCCAGCCAGCTGCGGAAAGCAGGAACAAGGCTCGGCACCTTACGATTTTGAACGGTGCTCTCGATTGCTGCGGGTGTTTCCGGCTTTGCGTCGCCGATGTCCACGACGCTGTAGGGAAATTCAGGAGATGAACCGCCAATGAATTGGCACAGCAGAACTATCACAAGGAGCCACGCAGTGGCCCCATAAACGATACCGTTCAACCAAACGAGGGCCTCACCAAGCAACAACAGACA
Organism: Bradyrhizobium sp. 61; assembly: GCF_023073075.1. Lineage (NCBI taxonomy): Bacteria > Pseudomonadati > Pseudomonadota > Alphaproteobacteria > Hyphomicrobiales > Nitrobacteraceae > Bradyrhizobium > Bradyrhizobium sp. 61. The sequence continues at coordinate 192,982 of NZ_JADPIU010000088.1, forward strand.
TACGAGAAGCAGCAGGATGATTCCGACGCCACCGATGAAGAGGGTTGCACCAATCACGTCGTACCAAAGCCAAAAATAGAGCGCGAGCGCACAACCGCCGGCCAACACCAGAATGGCCAGTGTTTTCCTGACGGAAGCAACTCGCTGCTTTTGATTTATCGGAATCAGGGCCATGATCGCCTGAATCACGGTGGTAACTATGACAACGGAGGCAGCCAGCCAGATTACCCACGACCCGCCAGCGGCCTGGCCCGCGGCATCGATCAGCAAATAGCCGAGAGCAAAGGCCGGCATGACGAGAATGATCAACCGCGCCAATCGTTCGATGACCGATGGTGCCGGAGAGAGCGCAGTGCCATTTGCACGTGAAATGACTCTCCGAAATAGCAGAATAGCGAAGATCAGATACAGCCCGATGCAGAGCAAGAATTGTGCGATCAATCGCCAACCGAGATTGTCGCGCGCAAACTCCGCCGTATACAGGAAGTAGTCCGAGAGCGGGGAGAATTTGACAAGATGGTAGCTGAAGTAAGCCGCCAAGCAAACCAAGCAGACGACAAACGGAAAGCTTCCTCGTGGCGGAGCCGCAGCTGCTGGAATCGACATGTTCAAAATCTGTATTTGTAATACGAAAGAAGTCTTCGTTCGCATCAGCCCCCGCGCAATTCGCAGGGATCAACGTGGAAACATATCAACGGAGCGCCGGATCAAAACGGGCGCAGTGTGACAGTGTACTCCTGTTCGACCTTACAATCCAGAGGTGCAGGGGCGCATCCTGGACGCTCTTGCGAAATGGTGGGCGTGCAAACAGATTTCGTGGAACCACGGCCGATGCGTTTTAAAGATGCGCTTCGGTGAGATCGCCACAAGTCTCGTCCTTGCAGGCATTTGCGTCGGCCCCGGACATTTGCGCTATCTTTTTTGATGCGGCGCATCAGCGGCCCTTCGGCAGGGCGCCTGGCAGAGTTACGCGTAGCCGGCGACAACGCCCTCCAAACGAGAGGGCGCCTTCCTCTACACCGGATCGAACGCGCGGATCGGCGGCAGATTGCCGGTGAACTTCTCCACCTCGACCGTCGTGAGCTGGCCGGTGCAGCCCTGCGCGAAGGACGAGGTGCCGATGTCGCGGGTGAGCACGTTGGGATTGCCGTGAACGCAGAGCGGCGCTTCGTCCTCGGGGTCCATCGGGTCGTACCACGCGCCGGTCGGAAGCTGCACGACGCCGGCCGCGATGCCGTCGGTGACGTGGACGGCGGCGAGACAGGCGCCGCGCTCGTTGAACAGGCGGATGATGTCGCCATCCCTGATGCCGCGCGCATCCGCATCGTGCGGGTTCATGCGCGCAACCTCGCGGCCGCGATGTTTTGCGGCAAGCGAGTGTCCACCGAAATCGAGCTGACTGTGCAGGCGCGTCACCGGCTGGTTGGCGACGAGGAAGCACGGCGCGCCGGGCTTCGGCATGTCGGTCTTGTCGAGCCAGACCGGATGGCCGGGGCAATCGGCATCGCCGTGCGCAGCGATCTTGGCTGAATAGATCTCGATGCGCCCGCTCGGCGTCGGCAGCGGATGATTGGCCGGATCCTCGCGAAAGCTGCGCAGCCGGCCGCCGTCGTCGGGCTGTTGCGGCACGACCAGGCTGCCGCGCCGCCAGAATTCGTCGAAATCAGGCGCCTCGAGGCCACGCGCTTGAAGCGAGGCGCGAGTCGGCTCGTACAGATGTTCGAGCCACTGCCGCGACGTGCGCCCTTCGGTGAAAGGTTCGCGCGCACCCAGGCGCTCGGCGAGATCGGCAAAGATGTCGTAATCGTCACGCGCAAGGCCGAAGGGTTCCGCGATCTGGTGCATCGCGACCATCAGGGGATCGTTGGTCGAATAGCCGATGTCCTCGCGCTCCAGCGTCATGGTCGAGGGCAGCACGATGTCCGCGTGCCGCGCCGTCGCGGTCCAGGCGAGCTCGTGCACGACGAACGTATCGAGCTGCGCAAAAGCCTTGCGCAAGCGGTTGATGTCCTGATGGTGATGGAAGGGATTGCCGCCGGCCCAGTAGACGAGGCGGATGTCCGGATAGGTACGCGTCTCGCCATTGTAGCGATAGTTCGTGCCGGGATTGAGCAGCATGTCGGCGATGCGCGCGACCGGAATGAAATCGCGCACGCCGTTGCGGCCCTGCCCCAGTGTCGGTCCCGGCACGTCGTTGACGCGGCGGCCGTAATAGCCGATCGCGCCGAGCGAATAGGCGTAGCCGCCGCCGGGCAGGCCGATCTGGCCGAGCGCCGCTGCGAGCACCATGCCCATCCACACCGGCTGCTCGCCATGCTCGGCGCGCTGGAGCGAATGCGAAACGGTGATCAGCGCACGCTTTCCGGCGGCGCGGCGCGCGAGCTTTCGGATCGCGTCCGCATCGACACCGCAAATCGCGGCGGCCCATTCGGCATGCTTGGCCTGCCCGTCGCTCTCGCCATTGAGATAGCGCAGGAACGCGGGCCAGCCTTCGGTGTAGCGATCGAGGAAGGCTTGGTCGTGCAGACCTTCGCTCACAAGTGTGTGGACGATGCCGAGCATCAGGGCGGTGTCGGTGCCGGGCCGGCACGTCATCCATTCGGCGCCGGCCTCGACGGGAAGATCGTCGCGCAGCGGGCTGACCAGGATGAACGCGCAGCCGCGCCGGCGCGCGGCTTCCATGGCGCCGCGCTCGACATGCTTGCTGATCGAGCCGCCGGCCACCATGGAGTTCTTCAGCGCCATGCCGCCGAACGCCAGCACGATGTCGGTGTTCTCGGCAATCTGCTCCCAGGTGACGTTGCGCTTGGTGATGTCCTCGTAGCCGGCGAGAATTTGCGGCAGCAGCACCGAGGATGCGCCCGAAGAGTAAGTGTTCACCGAGCGCACATAGCCGCCCATTGCGATGTTGAGGAAGCGATGCACCTGGCTCTGGGCATGATGGAATCGGCCCGCGCTCGACCAGCCGTAGGAGCCGCCGAACACGGCGCCGGGGCCGCGCGTGTCGCGGATGCGGCCGAGCTCGTCGCCGAGCAGATCGAGCGCCTTCTCCCAACTGACGGAGACGAACTCGTCGCGGCCGCGGCGATCGTCCGGGCCGGGTCCGCGCTCGAGCCAGCCGCGACGGATCGCCGGCTGGGCGATGCGCGCCTGATGCCGCAGCGCGCCGGGGAAATTGCCGATGATGCCGTTCGGATCGGGGTCGCCCGCATAGGCCCTGACCTCTAGCCCGGCTTCGCTTTGACGCGCGGAAAACACGCCCCAATGCGAGGTGTGGGGCTTGAAGCCGTCAGACAGGTCGAGGCCGGGGTCGGGAAAGCCAATCGTATCGTCCATCGTCTGATCCTTGTTCCGCGCGGCACGGGCCCAGCCGCTGCCGCGTCGATTCCGGTGGCAGTATACCGATCCGCTTCCCGATGTCGTCGGGATCAGGGCCGTCGGAAACGCCGGGCTCCCGCGCGCAAGTACAGCTTGGTCACCGTCCGACCGCACGACGAGCGGCGATTCTTAAGCCAATTTATCTTTTATTTTCAATATCTTGTTGGATGACCTTCGGGACGCCGGTCGCGAAATCTCTTCAAACGACATCGACATGGAAATGTGCGATATGCCGCCCATCCCCACAGCAGCATCGGTCTCATCATGATCCAGCGCGTCTTGCCCTACGAAGGACTCCTCCACGAAGTGGTCGAGCATAATGGCGTGCTCTACATCGGCGGGATCGTCCCCGAGGACACCAGCCTCGATATGTCGGGCCAGGCCAACGACGTCCTCGGGCAGCTGGCGCGCCTGTTGAAGACGCTCGGCTCCGATCTCGCCAACGTCTTGCAGGTGACCATCTTCATGACCAACCTGAAGGAGAAGGCGGAGTTCAATGCGGCCTGGAAGGCGCACTTTGCGGAAGCTCACCTGCCGGCGCGCGCTGCGATCGGCGTGGCCGATCTCGGTCCGGGCGTCAAACTCGAGATGACTGCCATCGCGGCCCGGTAACCCCAGGCTCGAGGCGCTCACTTCCAGGCGATCGTGATCGCACTGATGTTGGAGGCGAGCTCAAGTCCGGCCTTCGGGCCTTGCAGCACGATCGTCACGCCCTTTTCGTTGCGCAGATGGGCGCCGTTGACGCCGCCGACGAGTGCGAAGCCGCCGCCGACGGAGCTATAGCTGCCGACGAAGTCGCCGACATCGCGAATGCCTGATGCCCGGCCATCAAATCTGCCGACGGTCGCACCGGCCGTGATGCCGACGCTCAAGCCGGAGACCTTGAAGGGATAGTTCCGACCACGGTAGTTCAGCACACCACTGCCGGTGCCGCCTCCGACCAGCAGGCCAGCCTTGACGAACCTCACCTGGACATGGCCGCTCGCTTGCGCGAACGACGGCGTGGCCGGCATCGCGAGCAGGAGCACCACGAGCGCCGTAAAGCCGATTGCGATCGCGCGCCGCATGCGTTCCGGTTTATGGCTTCGCGGCATCGACCTTCTTCCAGGTCTGGTCGGGATCGAACAGCGTGGTGCGCTCGGCGATGACCGCCGTGCGGTTGCCGAGGTCCTTCTGGTAGACGGTGCCGGCATGATTGACGAGAAAGGTCATCACGCCGGAATTGCCGTATTCGGCGGGCCAGGCGATCAGTCCGAAGCCCCCGATCATCTTGCCTTTGACGACGTAGTTGAGCGCGCCACCGGGCGCGTCGGAACCCTGGCCTTTCAGTATTCGGAAGTAGTAGCCGTGATAAGGCGCGGGTCCCTCGCCTGTGCCTTGCTTGTAGCCTTCGGCCGAGGCCTCCGCGACCAGCGCGCCGAGCGGGCTCGGATCACTGTCGTCACGCCAGAACAGGCCGTCCTTCTTGCCGGGCGTGGAAAGGAAGCGTTGCGCGTAGACACCGGCGCCCTCGCCGCGATCCTTGTCGGCGTATTCATTCTGGGCATCGACATAGGCGAGCGCGGTCTGGATCGCGTCGAGCTCGTTGCGGCCGATGCGGCGGCGAAGCACCTCGATCCGCCCCTCGTCGGTGTCGAACGCCCAGCCTGTCTTGGTGTTGAGCAGCGGAATCGGGAACGGGAAATCGTCCGGCCCCAGTATCAAGGTCGCGGTCTTGTTGCCCTCCGCCTTGATGCCGTGCTTGGCGTCGTACATCGACGTGAAGCGCTGACGGATGTCGTTGTCGGCGACCTCGTCACCGGACGAGACGATATCCTCGGCGGCCCTGCCGAGCACCTTCAGAATGTCGCCCGGCCCGCTTTTGACTGCGGCCGCGAGCGCGGCGGCCGCATCCTCCGGTGTCTTGTAGGATTGCTGTGCCTGTGCCGCCGAGCCAAGCATGGCGAGCGCCACCACGCCCGCCAGGATCGCGCGATGGAGCGATTTCAGGCCGATCATGGCGTCACCTCCGCAGGGATCTTCGCGCCGTCGGCGAGCCAATCGCGGTAGGTGCGGAATGTCAGGCCAAGCTTTTCATAATAGACGCGCAGATAACCATCGCTGCCGCGCGTCACGGCGTCAGGCATCACCTGCTCCACCTCCTGCGCCATCACGCCGACATAGGCCTTGTCGCTGCCGATGTAGCTGAAGCGATAATAGCCGAGGCCGTTAGAGAGATGGCCGAGCAGCGTGATGTCGTGCTTCAGCGCGATGTCGGAGCGCCGGCCACCGCCGCCACCGCCGCGGCCTCCTCCTCCGCCTCCACCACGGAAGCCGCCACCACCACCACCATGCATGGCCATTCCGCCGCCGCCGCCGCGCCCGGCATAGCCCCCGCCGCCACCACCGCGCGGCATGCTCGCCATGCTGGAGCGTCCGCGCGCCGATGCTGCGGCCGCCGCCCGACCGGAGGAGACGTTCATCGCGCCGCCGCGATTGCCGCCACCGCCACGATTGGCGGCAGCGCCGCCGCCGGCACGGTTGGCAGCCTTTGCACGATCACCACCGCCCTTACCTGCATTCTTGCCTGCATTCTTGGCGCGATCTCCACCACCCTTGGCACGATCTCCCGCGCCAGCGCGATCGCCGCCGCCGGGCCGGTCGCCGCGATTGCCGGCACGATCACCGCGATCACCAGCACGATCTCCTGCACGATCACCCGGACCGCCACGATCACCGGCACGGTCGCCGGCGCGATCTCCCGCCCGATCTCCCGCACCCTGGTTCGGACGCAGCACCTGGTTTCCATCGCGGCCGCGGAAGTCCATCCGGTCCGACGCGCCAGCCCTGATATTGTTGTTCCCGAAGTGCTGCTGAACATTGACGTTGTTGTAGCGCACCCCCTGGCGATGCGCCGGATTGTGCTGCCAGCCGTTGTTGATGTTGGTGGTGCGACGGTTGACGTAGACGTTGCGGTTACCCCAGTTGGCGCCGCCGCCCCAGTAATTGCCCCAGCGCCCGATCGCCCAGGCCGTGCCGAAGGCGAGGCCAGCAGCGACCACGCCAGCACCGATATAGGATGGATAGCCGAAATAATACGGCTGATAGTCCGCATAGGGCCAGGTGCCATAGACCGTCGCCGGATCGTAATAGGGGACGTACATCGTCTCCGGATCGGCCTGCTGGATGACGACGACCTGCCTGCCTTCCTGGCTCTGGACGCTGACCTTCTGCTGCTTGGTGGTGACCAGCTTCTTGTTGTCATAGGCCTTGTTGCGCAGACGCTGGATCGCATCCATCACGTCGGGCTGCTGCGCAAGAAAGGCATCGCCGAGCTTCTGGGTCCAGTCGAGCTTGTCGCTCATCATGGAGAGAACATCGGCCGTGCTTGCGAGCGCCTTGACGCTGTCGTCCCAGCCCTGCTTGTCGACCTCCGCCTTCAGCGCGTCGCCCTTCAGGCTCTTGTGGTCCTTCAGCCAGCGGTCGGCCTGCACCACCTCGAGCGGATAGGTCGAGGCAGCCAGCAGATTGGCAAGCAGCTCATCGGGATAGAGTGCGATCGGCGCGACCAGGGCCTCGAGCTGCTCGGGCTTCAGAACCTCGGCGGCCGGTGCCGGCGGACTTGCCGGCTGCGCCTGCGTGCTCGGGGCCGCCGGCTTGTCGGCGGTCTGAGCAGTCGCGACGACCGGGATCGCAACCACGAGCGCAAGCGCCAACAGGGTCTTGCCGCAGCGAAACATGCCATCCTCCATCGAACTTTCCGACCACCAAGATCGGGCCGCGGTACTGGCGTTTATTGATCAAGATCAACGAAGGACGGCTTCGCCGCCTTGTTGCGGCGCGAGAGCAATGCCGGGCTGCCGGATCGCTCAACGTCCGCGCTAGTGGATGATCGGGAGCCTGATCGTGAACAGCGCGCCGCCCGACGGCTGGTTCTCGGCGGCTATGGTGCCGTGATGGGCCTCGACGATGGTCTTGACGATTGCAAGCCCCATACCCATGCCCTGAGGCTTGGTCGTGAAGAATGGATTGAAGATGTTCGCGAGGTCGCCGACCGCAATGCCCGAACCCGTGTCGGCGATCCGGATCTCGGCGTGGCCCCCGGCGCGCCCGGTCGATACGCTGACCTCGCGCTTCTTCATGTCCGCGTCGGAGACCGCATCCAACGCATTGATTATCAGATTGAGCACGACCTGCTGCAGCTGCACGGGATCGCCCTTGACGTGCAGCTCCGCAGCGGCCGGCGCGTAAGCCAGCGTGATCCGGCGCCCGTCGGCGAGCGCTGTCACCAGACCAATTGCTTCCCGCACCGTGTCGTTCAGTTCGGTGTCCTTGATTTCAAACGGCCGCTTCTTCAGGACGCTGCGAAGCCTGCGGATGACCTCGGACGCCCGCTGATCGTCGCGCCTGATGTCGGCTAGAATCTGGCGGATCTCGTTGATGTCGGGTGAAGTGGCTTTGAGCATGAGCTCCGCCGTCTCGGCATTGGTCAGAATGGACCCGAGCGGCTGGTTCAGCTCGTGGGCAATCGACGTCGTCAACTCGCCGACGGCCGAATAGCGATTGGCGTGGGCGAGTTCGGTCAGGCGCTGTCGCGACTCGATCTCGGCCAATTGACGGCGATGGCGCTCGTGCAGAAGCCCGCCGATGAAGCCGGCCTGTATCAGAATCACGGCCGCGATCAGCAGCATCTGCCAGCTATAGCGATCCCAGAGGGTCGGTTCACGAAACAGGATCTCGCTGCCCGGCGGCAGATTGCTCTCGCTGATCCCCCAGCGCTGCAACTCCCGCCAATCATATTTCGGCGTCCCGAATCCGATCGGCTCGTATTTGATGCGGGCCGGCTTCTCGCCGCCGAGGATACGGATCGCGGCACTGACGGTCTTCGAACTGGTTTCGGCGACGGAGTGCATGGGCCCGCCGACGCTGGCGTCGCCGAAGAAAGGTTCCTGATACGAGAAGATCGGCGCGTTCGCGACAGCATGCAGCCTGTGCAGCGCGATATCGCCCTCGTGGACAATGCCGGCGGCATCGACCAACATCAGCCCCCAGAACAGCGCGGAATGAGGCGGAAGCGCCGATGCGCGCTTCAGGATCTCCTCAAACGGCAGGTCCGAGTACCAGACGAGGTCGAGCCGGCCTTCCAGCGGCTTCAACTCCCGCTTCACCTCCTCAATCCAGAATTTCTCGAGGGGCGAGGCACCGACCACAATGGCAACCGTCTTGGTATCGGGCAAGAGCTTGAGAATGTTCTCGAAGGCCGCCACGAAATCATTGCGGACGGACACGACCACGTCATTGTCGGTGAGATCCAGGCGGTTCACCAGCCGCTGTTCGACCACGGTCAGCACCGTCGGCGCTTCCGGAAAGAGCTTCGCACGGTATCTCTGCACGAACCGCGCCGCGGGTGCACCGATGCTCAGCACGATGTCGGGCGGCTTGCCCTGGTAGAGCGAACCGAGATATTCGACGAAGGGCGCTTCGGGGCCCGCAGTGTTGAAGCGCGCGCTGAGCAACGCGTGCTCCTGGACGTCGAGCGGCCAGGGCGATTGCCGCTCGAGCTCGACCTTGATGCTCCGCGCGTATTCACTCCAGGGGCGAAACTCGCGGCCGAAGGAGTGCAGGATCAGCACGCGCTTTGGCTCGCTGCGCGCAGCCGAGCCGGGCTCAGCGGCTCGCGCGGGCCCGGACAGCATGCACGCGGCGAGCAACAAGCCGAGACCCAACAGCGTGGCAGCAACCAGCCACTGCTTGACCGACGCCATGGTCATGCGCCCGTTCCCCTTCGCCTCAACCGCTCTCCGGCGCCTCCGGACCACAATTCTAGCGGCAAATGGGCCGCTTCGACAGTGCCGAGGACGCAGTCAAGCTGCACGCAGGACGGGGCGAAACGATCCAATCTGGCACGTCAGTGCCCGCTCAGCACCAGCGTCTGGATCGGCAGCAGCAACGCCTGTATGCGCAGCAGCAGGGCATGGACCAGGCCGACGCCGTCGACGACGTGCAGCGCGATCTTCCGGCTGGTCGGCGTGTCCTTGGCGGAAATCTCTTCGTGATTGCTGGTGTAGGCGTTGACGATGCAGCTCGAGCCCGGCGTCACGCCCTCGAGGCCGCCTTTGTAGAGCGGCTCCAGGAACACCAGGATCGTGCCGGGCCGAACGGCGTTCTGCGCTTCCAGCAACTGCTCGCCGGAGCGGAACTGGCCGGTGGCGATGTAGTCCTGCACCGTCGTGATCACCATCGGGATGATGACCCACGGCTTCGAGATGCAGGTCGCCTCCGCCACCATGCCGGTCTTCATCACCTGGGCCTCGATCTGACCGAAGCCGGCCTGAAGGACCGATCGGCCGGCCTCCGTCGGAATCAGGATTCCCGCCGGCCGCATCAACTGGTTGACGACGTCGCCGGGGCGCACAAGGAACTGCTCGACGCGCCCGTCGACGCCGGCGCGGACTAGTGTCTTGTCGAGATCGACCTGGGCCTGATCAAGCGTCGCCTCGGCACTCGCCTTCTGCGCTGGAAGCGAGGTCGAAACCTGCAAGGCCGCCGACTGCCGCGCGGCCGTCGCGGCATCGATGCCGGACTGGCGCTGGTCGACCAGCACCTGGAGCTTTTCGATATCGCGCTGCGGCACGATGCCGGGATTGCGGCGCTGCAGCTCGGTCTTGACGTCGAGCTCGTCCTTGGCCTGCTGGTAATTCGCCTTCGCTTCGCCGATCTGCGCCTCGGCCTTGGCCACGTCAGCTTGTGCCGTCTGCATGGCGGCATCGACTTCGGCAATCTTGCGCCTGGCGGTCTCAAATGCGGCCTGCTGCTTCGAGGCGTCGAGCGTGAACAGCACGTCGCCCTTCTTCACCGGCGCGCTGAAGCCGAACTTGACCTCGGCCACGCGGCCCGAGCCTTCGGGCAAGATCGGCACGGTGCGGAAATAAAGCGTCGCGTTGGATGTCGACGGATGGAAATAGAAGATCATGGTGATCAGCGACACCGTCAGCATCAGGCAGCCGGTAATGCCCCAGCGCAGCTCGTACCAGATGGAGAAGAAGGTGATCTCCTTGCCAAAGCGCTTGCCCTGGACGTAGCGGCGGTAGAGATAGTCGGGCAGGATCGTCAGCAGCGAGCAGAACATCAGCTCAAACATGGCTGTGCTCCTTCTCCTTCGCGGGCCCCGGCTTTTCCGTTGGAGGCGGCGTCTCGCCACCTGTCGGTCGTGGGCTGGCCTGCTTGGCGGCGTCGCTGTCTTCGGGCGTCGCATCCGCGATCTTCTCCACGGAATCGGCGATGCTGCGCAGCGGACCGCCGAAGTCGGGAATGTCGATCATGGCCAGCAGCAGGCCTGCGATCCAGAAGATGTGCATGTGCGTGAAGAGCGAGATCAGGCCGAGCACGGCTACGAATTCGAATTGCAGTTTCTGCGACTTGTGCGCCATTCGCTCAGGCAGGCTGTGCAGTTTCCAATAAAGAGTACCGACCCAGAGCACGGTGCCGATCAGGAAAATTCCCATCACGACCATCAGCGGATCCGCCCCGCTTCCCGGTGCGAGATAGAACGGTAGATGATGCGGGGCCATCGGATGAAGCTGATCGCTCAACGTTCTCTCCTCGTCAGGCGCGTTTCCACTTGAATGCGTCGAATGCAGTGTCGGTATCGGGTGGCGCAATTGCTTGATTTGGATCAACGGGCCTGGAACGGCCCCACCTAGCCTCGCCTGAAAGTTGACGTGCAACAACAGGAGCCGCCTGCCATGCCCGGCATCGATGATCTCATCCCCAGCGCCACGCAGATCCGGAAAGAAGCAGCCCTCAAGGAGGCAGAGAAGGCCGACGAATATGCGCGCCTTGCCGCCGCCGCCGAAGCCGAGAAACACGCCCTCATTGAACGCCTCAGCAAGCCTTCTGGCAAGACCGAGGACGAGAAGATCAAGCTCGCCTCGACGATCATCCAGCGTGCGGTGCGGAACGGCTTGACCGAAGTTCTGGTCTATCGCTTCCCCAACACGCTGTGCACCGACAAGGGTCGCGCCATCAATCAGATGGAAGCGGGCTGGGAGAACACCCTGACCGGGATTCCGAAGGAAATCTTCCAGCTCTGGAGCGATTACCTGAAACCGCGCGGCTATCGCATCGCCTATCAGATCATCGATTTTCCAGGCGGTGTGCCCGGCGACATCGGGGTGACCATTTCCTGGGGTGATTGAGCATGGCCAAGGACGCGCCCGTGGAGCGGATGAAGCGGAAGGACTATGAGAAGGAGCTCGAAAAACTCCAGGTCGAGTTGTGTCACCTTCAGGAATGGGTCAGAGCCCAGAAACTGAAGGTGATCATCATCTTCGAGGGGCGCGACGCGGCCGGTAAGGGCGGGACCATCAAGGCGCTGACCGAAAAGGTGAGCCCGCGCGTGTTCCGTGTCTGCGCCCTGCCCGCGCCCTCCGACCGGCAGAAATCCCAGTTGTTCCTGCAGCGCTATATCGAGCAATTCCCGGCCGGCGGTGAGATCGTGATATTCGACCGCAGCTGGTACAACCGCGCCGGCGTTGAGTACGTCATGGGCTTCTGCTCGCCGACCGAACACAAGCGCTTCCTGGAATTGTGTCCGCTGGTCGAGAAATTCGCCGTGGACGCCGGCATCGTCCTGATCAAGCTCTGGCTCGAGGTCGGGATGGAGGAGCAGGAGCTCCGCTTCAAGGCGCGTATCGAGGATCCGCTGCGGCAGTGGAAGCTGAGCCCGATGGACACCGAGTCGTTCGGGCGCTGGTACGATTACTCGCGCGCGCGTGACACGATGTTCGAGGCGACCGACACGAAGCATGCACCGTGGCGACTGATCCGCTCCGACGACAAGCGGCGAGCGCGGCTCAACGTCATCTCGCACATCCTGAGAACGATCCCTTACAAGAAGGTCAAGCGGGAGAAGGTCAAGCTGCCGCCGCGGTCCGACAAGGGACGTTACAACGACCAGGCGAGCCTGCGCGGCCTGAAGTTCGTCGAGGAACGCTACTGAAACGCGAAACGGGCTGCGATGACGCAGCCCGTTTAGCTTGAGTGCCCTCCCGGGCCTATTTCAGCCGGATCGTGACGCCGCCAACCGCAGCCGATACTTCCGCGCCGACCCTCGGTCCACTGAGCTGAAGGATCACGCCATTGCCGTTCTGCAACTGCACGGCTCCGGCTCCCGCGGCGACGGCGCCGCCGGCTCCGCCCGCCGCGTAAGAGCCTTCGATCGACTGCGGACCCCTCAGATTGAGGGCGCGGCCGACAAACCTGGTCGTCGAAGCTCCGATCGTGAAGCCGACGCTCATGCCTGACACGGTGAAGGGATATTGTTTGCCCCGCAACACCAAAACACCCTCGCCGCCGCCGACGCCGACGATGAAGCCGCCCTTGGTGAAGACGACGGCGACCTGGCCGGTCTCGGCACGTGACGGCGTGCTGAAGCCGGCCGCGGCGGCGAACGAGATGATCAAGGAGGCGGCGATGGCAGATTTCCTCATGACGTTCATTCCCCTTCTTGGTTGTTGCAACGGACTATTGTGCCAGGATCATCGCGAAATAGCCGAACACGGTGAGCAGGATGCCCGATACGGCGTAGGCGACCGGGAAGCCGATCCATGGCACGGAGCTCTGGATTTCGACTGCGGCTTCACGACACGGCCCGGAATGCGACCGGGCGCCGGCAACGCCGCCCATCAGCACCGCCGGATTGATCTTGAAGACGTGGTAACCGATCGCCCAGACGATGAACGGCGGGATCGTGCAAGCGATGAAACCAGCGAGGAAGATCTTCAAGGCGACCGCACCGGTGAGCTGTGCCAGCAGACCAGCGCCGGCATTGACGCCGACGATCGCGACGAAGACCACGAGACCGAGATCCTCCAGCACATTGCGCGCGGCGTTCGGCGTGTTGCCGAAGAAACGCAAGCGCGACACGATCGAGGACACGATGACGCCCGAGAGCAAGAGACCACCGGCGTTGCCGAGGCCGATCTTGGCGCCGAAGGCCGGGAATTCGATCATGCCGATCAGGAAGCCGATGATCATGCCGACCGCCAGCGTCAGCAGGTCGGTCGAGGTGTTGGTGCGCGCGATGCGCCCCCACATCTCGCCGAGATCGTTGACCGCGGACTTCAGACCGACCACGGAGACGATGTCCATCCGCTCCAGCTTGGTCTTGAGACCCGCCGGAATCTGGACACCTCCACGCTCGACCTTGGTCACCTGCAACTGGCCGGCGATTGCGGTGTCGCGGAAGGACTCGAAGGTGCGTCCCACCATGTCCTTGTTGGTGACGAGGATGTCCGCCTGGTCCATGGGGATGCCGAGCGTCTTGGCGTCCGCAACCTCCGGACCGATCAGGCCCATTTTCTCCGTGAGATGCTCGGTCGCACCGCCCAGCGCGACGATGTCGCCCTTTTGCAAGACGAGGTCAGCATCGGCGCCTTGCGGCTCACCGTTCCGCCCGACATTGACGATGCGGTATTCCGGATTCACGGTACGGAATTTTGCGATGCTCATGCCGACCGTCGCGGGATTTTCCAGCCGGTAGGCCCGCAGGGCGAACTGGCGATAACCGGTCAGGCCGCCGCCCTCGAGATCCTTGACACCAAATTCCCGCTCATACTGCTTGGCGGCGGCCGTGGCGTCGACACCCCACCAGCGCGGCAGATATTTGCAGATCAGGATGATGCCGACGGTGCCCCAGATGTAAGTGATGCCGTAGGACAACGCGATCATCCCGGAGGCGTCCTCGGGCTTCATGCCCTCGGGCAGCTTGACGACACCGGAGGTGACGGCCTGCTCGGCCGAACCGATCGCAGCCGACATGGTCTGGGACCCCGCCAGCATGCCACCGGCGGCGCCGATCGGCAGCGCGAACAACTTCGTACAGATGACGACGAGCGCGAGGCCAAGAACACTCGACACCACGGCCAGGATGCAGAATTTCAGCCCGTCGCCCCTCAGGCTGTTGATGAAGGACGGACCGACGCGCAAGCCCACGCCGTACATGAAGAGATAGTAGAACAGGCTCTTGGCGAAATTGTTCAGCTCGAGCTTCACACCATAGGTGGATGCCCAGACCGACAAGCCGGCGCCCACCACGATGGCACCGGCAACCATCCCGAGGCCATAGCCCTTGATGCTGGCTCGCCCGATATAGACGGCAAGACCAACGACGAAGAACAACAGCAGAAACGGATTCTGCTGCAGGAAGGTGAAAAAGCCTTGCATGTTCGTCCCCTTTTTACGAAGCGGCCTTCAGCTTCGGCTGCGCGCCGGGCTTGGGCTTGCCGATCTTCGCCAAGGCTTCGGCGCGCACGAGCTTGAGGCCTTCCTTGGCGTCGTAGCCATGGATCTCCTTCACATCGAGCTTGCGCATGAAGTCGATGGTCTCCTGGGTGATGACTTGACCCGGCACCATGATCGGGAAGCCCGGCGGATAGGGAATCACGAAGCTGGCGGAGACGAGGTCGGGGCCGGCTTTCAGGCGGCGGTCGATCTCGGGATCGGCGAGCCTGATATATTCGCATCCCGCCGCGTCGTAGGCCGCGTAGAATCCGCTGCGGATGTCACCCTCATTGGTCTTGCTGCCGGCATCGCCACGGAAGCTCTGGTGGAAGTGCGAGAAATTCGGCAAATCAGGCACGTCGGTCATCAGGCTCTTCACCCGTGCCTCGAAGGTCTTCTTCGCATTGGCACCGCCTCGGGCGAGGCCGCGATCCACCTCGCCCGCAATCTCGGCCAAAACCCTGACAAGATGCGCCACGTCGCTGCGGGTGTTGTTGATGTTGGACTGGAGCAGCACCGAATTGCGCGAGGTCTTGTTGACCTGGATGTTGTAGTCGTTCGCCAGGATGCCCTTGAACTGGGTGCCGTCGTAACCGGCGGTGCCGCACACCAGTGTCATGCGGGTCGG
Source organism: Bradyrhizobium sp. 61 (assembly GCF_023073075.1). Classification (NCBI taxonomy): domain Bacteria; kingdom Pseudomonadati; phylum Pseudomonadota; class Alphaproteobacteria; order Hyphomicrobiales; family Nitrobacteraceae; genus Bradyrhizobium; species Bradyrhizobium sp. 61. Next base: position 208,250 of record NZ_JADPIU010000088.1, read on the forward strand.
ATCGAGACAGAACTCATCCTCGTCCAGGCTCTTCAGAGCGCTCGCCCAGTTCGCGCCGACGGCCAGATAATCGGTGAAGCCGCTCTGGCGATATTGCGCCGGCACCATGGCGTCGGCGCCGAGAATGCGGAAATATTTCGAGAGCAGCGGATTGGTGTTGACGGCGTGACGGATGGCGAGCGCGATCTCGATCGCATTGGCCACCAGACCATACCCTTCCAGCTCCATCTGGCGCCGCGAGACGTCGAGGCTCGCGATCAACTGCTGGTTCGGACTCGTGGAGGCATGGGTAAAGACGGCCTCCTTGAACTGCTGCTCGACCGTGTGGAATTCGACGTCCTTGACCGAGAGCATCGAGCCCTGACGGATCGCCGACATCGACTTGTGGGTCGAATTGGTCTGATACACGCGCAAGCGGATCTGGCGCGGATCGGGGATCAGCCGGGTCTTGAGCAGCACCTCGTTCGATGGATTCTTACCGAGCGTGGCTTGTTGGGCTTCATAAGCTGCGACCGATCTCGGATCGCGCATCCAGGCCTCGATCTCATTGGCGGCGCCCATCGCGGTGCGCCGCCGCAGGAACGGCGAGAAGCGCGCAAAGCCGAACCAGGCCTCGTCCCACAGGAAGATCAGATCGGGCTTGATCGCGAGGCACTCCTCCATCACCCGGCGGGTGTTGTAGATGTGGCCGTCGAAGGTGCAGTTGGTCAGGTCCAGCAGCTTGACGCGATCGAGCCGGCCATCGGCCTTGGCGTTCAGCAAGGCCTGCTTGATGGTCTTCAGCGGCACGGCGCCGTACATCGAATATTCCGTCATCGGGAAGGCTTCGACATAGAGCGGCTGCGCGCCGGCCAGCACCATGCCGTAATGATGCGACTTGTGACAATTGCGGTCGACGATCGCGATGTCGCCCGGCGCGAGCAGCGCCTGCACCGCCATCTTGTTCGAGGTGGAGGTTCCGTTGGTGACGAAGAAGACGCGATCGGCGCCAAGCGCGCGTGCTGCCTTGTCCTGCGCCTTCTTGATGTTGCCGGTCGGCTCCAGCAGACTATCCAGGCCGCCGGTGGTCGCGCTGCTTTCGGCCAGGAACAGGTTCAGGCCGTAGAACTCGCCCATGTCGCGGATCCAGTCCGACTTGAAGACCGATTTGCCGCGCGCGATCGGCAGCGCATGGAACGTTCCGATCGGACGCTGTGCATATTTCTTCAGATTGTCGAAGAACGGCGTGTCGTAGCGATCCTGCACCCCTTCCAGGATCGAGAGATGCAGCTCGAGCAGTTCCTCGACCGAATAGAAGATGCGGCGGACGACATCGGCCTCGGGATTTCCGGCCATCGCCTCAACGTCGCGATTGGACATCAAATAGAGGTCGAGCTCGGGGCGGACCCGCTTGATGACGTGGGCAAGCCGTAGCGCCGAAGCATCGGCCTCGTCGTTCAATCCGGCCGCCGAGGTCATCGTGCGGAGCACCGGCGCGTCATGGCGTGAGCGCAGCGAAAAGCCCTCATTGATGACGACGGCTGCGAGATTGGGATTCAGGATGGCGGCGCAGAACGCGTCTTCGAGGCTGCCGACGATAACGGGCTCATAGACGAATGGATCCACCGGCCGCCGCAGCTTGCGCCATTCGTTGGCGAGCGCGGGCCAGTTGCCGGACGAGAGGCCGGTGACGATCAGTGTCTCGAAATAGGGACGGCGCGCACCATGCTGCCCGGACATTTGGGGCACCAGATCGGGGGTGTCACCGTTGCCGTCGTCATTGGCGCTCCCGTCACCGGCATGTTGGCGAAACGACCTCGTCGTCAAGGCCTGCATCATCCGTGTCGCAAGGGCGAGTGAGCCCGCCGCATCGCCGGCCGCGGCCGCGTCCCGCAGCACCGCCATGAGGTGAAGGCCGGGATAGCCGTGAAATTCCTCCGTTATGGAGAGATCGGCCAGCGCAGCGTCATATTTCGCGCGATCCCCGCCACGCACCCACGCCTTTGCGGCCTCCACCAGATCGCGCCAGTTGTCCGCCCGTCCGCCGGGCCCGGAGAAGAACTGATCGATGCGCTTTTGCGCGGGCTTGGCTTCTTTGGACATGCGGCTCTCCCGATCCCATAGGCAAAGGTGATGCGGGATCGTGAGTGCGGGGCCGGTCGCTCCATTGATCCAAGTCAACGGTCGCGCATTCTGATCGACCGGACGGACAGGACGATGCGCTCTGCATCGCAATACCGGGGCGTCAGACCGTTCGTTGAGCGGTGTTGGCTGGATCGTCGCCCAGGACGCTGTCGAGCGACCGCAGCCACTGGCCGCTGTCGGTTTTCTCCGCCAGCCCTTCGGCGCGCAGCAGGTCGCGCAGCTGCGCATGCGCGCCGACGATGCAGAAGATGACTTCGCGGGCGGCCAGTTCGTCATAGAGCTCGTGCAGCATGCGCGCGCCGGCCAGATCGATATAAGGCGAGGCCGAAAGATCGCAGGCCACCAGCCGGATGCCTGGCGACCTCCGGAGCGCGATCAGGACCGTCTCCAGGATCGTCTCGGCATTGATGTAGAGCAGCGATGCCTCGGGGCGGAATGCGATGACACCAGCCAGCGGCTCGACGTCCTCGTGCCTGGCGCTGTCGGAATAGCGGCCGCTGCCGGGCAATCGGCCAAGGAACGCGACATTCGGCCGCGAGGCGCGCGCCAGCAGCAGGAAGATCGACGCAATCGCTGCCAGCAGGACGCCCTGGAGAATGCCAAGCAGCAGCACCGATACCAAGGCAATCGCCGCCGCGTAGAAGTCGATCCGGCTGACCCGCCACATCCGCAGCAGCGCACGCACGTCCACGAGCTTATAGACCGCGGCAAAGACGATGGCTGCGAGCACCGCCTTGGGCAGGTTGGTCAAGAGACCGGTAAAGAACAGAAGGCACAGCCCGAGCGTCACGGAGCAAATCACCAGCGCCAGCGGCGTCCGTGCACCGGCGCTGTCGTTGACGGCCGATTGCGACAGGCCGCCTGCGACGGGATAGCCATGGCCAAAGGCGGCCGCGAGGTTCGCGGCGCCAAGACCCAAAAACTCCTGCCGCACGTCGAGGGGATAGCCGTGCCTGGCGGCAAAGCTGCGGGCGGCCGAAACCCCTTCGATGTAGGCGAGCAGGACGCATCCGGCGGCGAGCGGGAAGAGATCGTCGAACTCTAGCAGCCCGAATGTCGGCAGCCCCGGTGTCGGCAACCCTTCCGGTATCTTCCCGGTGACGGGCACACCGAGGGCCGGAAGGCCGAACAGCGTCGCCACCACGATCGCAAGCGCCACGATCGTGATGCCGACCGGTTTGCCCGGCAGAAACCGTTCGCCAAGCAGGAGCAGCAGCAGCGCAACTGCGCCGATCCCCAGCACGAGGACATCGACATGCCCAAGTTGCCCTGCCAGCTTGATCGCGCGGTCGAAAAAGTTGTGGCCGCCGCCGGCGACCCCGAACAGGCTCGGCAACTGGCTCATGATGATGGTGAGCCCGGCACCAGCCTTGAAGCCAACCAGAATGCTGTCGCTGACAAGGCGGACGAGCACGCTGAGCTTGAACAGCCAGGCGATGAAGCACAGCACCGCCACCGCGAAGGCCGCCAGGCTTGCGATCTGCGCATAGCGCATCGCATCCCCGCCGGCCAGCGCGCCGACGGTACCGGCGATCATCAGCGAGATCGCCGAAGTCGGGCCGATCGCGAGCTGGCGTGACGACCCGAGCAGAGCGTAGCCGATGCCGCCGAGCATGTAGCCGTAGACACCGACCTGCGGTGCGAGACCGGCGAGCGCCGCATAAGCCAGCGAGACCGGGATGGCGTAAGCGGCGAGCGTCACACCGGCGACGGCGTCGAAGGGCAACCATTCGCGCCGGTAGCCGGCAAGCCAGGAGGCCGGAGGAAAGAACCGGGTCCATCCGGGTTCGGACGGCGCGCTCACCGCACCACCTCCTGATGCGGCACCTCGCACCGCAACAGCACGATCAGCAGCACGATCACGGGAACGCCGAGCGCGAGATCCGGGATGCCTTTGGTGGCAAGGGCCCCGACAGCGGCGCCAAGGCCGAACACCGCGCACAGGCCGACGAAGATGCCCGAACGGCGCAGCGTTCGCGGCGGCGCGCCTCCGGACGCAGCCGCGAAAATGTTTTCGATCGCCTGGCGCATGTTGCCGGTGATCATCACCGTGCTACAGACCACACCCTCGACCTTTGTGAAGATCGCGGTCTGCATCGCGGCAACGAGCGAAATGCCGAGCGTACCGGCGATATCCGGCAGCCGATTGTGCAGAATGCCGATCGCGATCAGGAGCAGAATCTCGATCAGCGTGCTGATCGCGCTGGCCCGTTCGCCGGCAGCGCGGCGCAGCCAGGCGGCGATCACGATGCCGACCGCAAAGGCCAGCATCGGCGGCACGAAGTGAAACGCCATCGCCCAGTTTCCGGCGGTCGCATAGACCCAGAGAAAGATCAGGTTGGCGGTCTGGGCATTGGCCATCACGCCGTGGATGATCCAGGTATAGGCATCGATATAGCCGCCGGCGAAGGCCAGCAGGAGGACGATCTCGACCGTCTCATCGCGGCGTACCGCATCGGCTACGACATCCAGAGTGCTCATGCTGACAATGCGGGCCGTCGCAGGTTCTGCATGCGCGCATAGGCGGCGCCCTGCCGCCGGCAAGGCTTGATCTGGATCAAGCAATCTCCCCTCCCCGCAAATCAAATCGGCCAAAGCACCGGGGGAATTGCGACCATGGAAACCGTCAGGTGGATCATCTCCACCGCTCCGGAAATCTTCCTGCTGCTGGCCATTGCGATCGGCAGCCTCCTCGGCCGGATCAAGATTCGCGGCTTCTCGATCGGAACGACCGCCTGTGTGCTGATCGTCGCCGTTCTGATCGGGCAACTCGGGAGCTTTGCTTTTCCGCCGATCCTCAGGGCCATCCTGTTCAGCCTCTTCGTGTTCACCATCGGCTACCGCTCCGGCCCGGAATTCTTTGCTTCCTTAAGCTTTCGGACCCTGTCGCAGGTTGTCCTGGCGCTGGTGATCGGAGCCACCGGCCTCGTCATCGTGCTCGTCTTCGCTCATGTCTTCGAGCTCGATACCGGAACTGCGGCGGGGCTGACCGCCGGCGCGCTGACCCAGTCCTCGGTGATTGGCACCGCGTCGGGCGCGCTGGCGCAACTCGGCCTGCCAAAGGCGGCGCTGGAGCAGCAGGAGGCCAATATCGCGGCCGGCTATGCCGTGACCTACGTGCTCGGCTACATCCTGACGCTGTTGTTCGTCCCGTTCGTCGCGCCCATCCTGATGCGGGTCGATCTCAAGGCGGAGGCTGCGAAGCTCGAAGCCGAGCTGGCCGGCGGCGCGCCACCGAGGACCGAAAACCTGTCCTATCGCAAATTCCAGGCGCGTGCCTATCGCGTCTCGACCGGCGCGGGCTCCACGATCGCGGCTATCGAAGCCGAGATCGGCAGCCGCACCGTCGTGGAGCGGATCGTACGCGCCGGAGCAGACATCAAGCCGCAGCATGACATCCGGCTCGAAGCCGGCGACGACATCGTGATTGCCGGCCCCACCACGGCAATCGTGGCGGCCAAGCCCCTCCTCGGCGTCGAAATCGACGCCGGCGAACTCCTGCGCAACCTGCCCGGCAACGTGACAGAGGTCCTCGTGGAAAACCGCAGGCTGCACGGCCGTTCGATCCGGGACATCGCCGAGCGGCTCGGCGACGATGCGCGCGGCGTGTTCCTGCGCTCCCTGACCCGCATGGGCCGCGAGGTGCCGCTCGGCCCCGACACGCGCGTCTATATCGGCGACATCATGACGCTGGTCGGCAGCACCGGCAACATCGCGCGGGCGACAACGCAGGTCGGACACGCCCTCAACGCGTCCGACCGGACCGATATTGCTTTCCTCACCGCAGGCATTGCCGTCGGTCTGTTGGCCGGCCTTGCAAGTTTCAAAGTCGGTGCCGTCGCGCTGACGCTCGGCGGCGGAGGCGGCGCGCTGATCTCCGGCCTCGTCTGCGGCTGGCTGCGGTCGCGAAACCCGACCATGGGCGCGCTGCCACCGGCGGCGCAACAGACGCTGAGCGATCTGGGGCTTGGCGGCTTCATCGCGGCGATCGGGCTCGGCAACGGCCTCGCCGCCTGGACAGCCATTCAGGCGCACGGCCTCCTGCTGGTCGGCATGGGCATCGTCGTCACGCTGATCCCGCTGACGGCCGGGACCCTGTTCGCCCGCTACGTGCTCCGCATGAACCCGGTCGTGACCTGCGGCGCGCTCGCCGGTGCCATGACGGTCGACGCCGCCGTGACAGGCGCGTGCGACGTCGCCGAGAGCAAGACGCCGGTGCTCGGTGTCGCCGTGCCCTACGCGGTCGGCAACGTGTTGCTGACGGTGCTGGGCCCGATCGTCGTTGCCGCTACGTATACGGGTTGAACGAGATCGCGATGCGCTCGCTTCTGGCTGTAACGCTCCGATCCCTGGCGACCACCCTGCTCGTTCTGGCCTCGCTCTCCGCCCCAACGCGGGCTGAGGACGAGGTCCGACTCCAGGAGGAGATCTGGGCCTTGCCGCTGCCGTTGCCGATGTTCGCCTATCTGGTGCGCCCCGTCGGCGACGGCCCTTTCCCTCTGGTGATCATGAACCACGGCGTCTCTCTCAATCCAACCGACCGGAGCTTCTTCCCGCTGGTGGAATTCCGCGACGCTGCAAAGTGGTTCGCCAAGCGCGGCTATCTCGTGGTCGCACCGGTCGGCAGCGGCTATGGCGCCGCAGCCATCGACATTCCCGAGCGCGCGCTCTACGGGCCATTCTTTTCCAAGGTCGGAAAGTGCACGAACCCCAACTTCCATGATGCGGGCCTCGCGGTCGCCAAGGTCGATCTCTGGATCATCGACTACATGGCCGCCGAGAAACGGATCATTCCAAAGGACGTGATCGTGGTCGGCCAGTCCGCCGGAGGCTGGGCTTCCATCGCCTTGTCCAGCGTGAACCCACCACAGGTGAAGGCCATCATCACCTTCGCCGCCGGCCGCGGCGGGCGGGTCGGCGGCAAGCCGAATAACAATTGTGCACCCGACAAGCTGGTCGAGGCGACCGCGGATTTCGGCAGCACGTCGCGGGTGCCGATGCTGTGGATCTACATCGAGAACGACACGTTTTTCGGCCCCGACCTGTCGAAGCGCATGCATGCAGCATTCACGGCGGCTGGCGGCCGCGCCGAGTATCATCTGATGCCGCCGTTCGGCGGCGAGGGCCATTTCTTCATCGGCTCGCCGGACGCGATCCCGCTGTGGTCGCCGCTAGTGGCGAACTTCCTCGACGCGCAGAGATAAAATTCAGGTTCGGAGGCACATCATGCCAAGTCCCCGCAATTGTCTCTCCGGCCTGCTGGTCGTCGCGGTCGCCGGAAGCGCGACATGTGCCGGCATCGCCGCGCCTAAATCCGCGCAGGCCGATAAACCCGCCGAGGTCGCGACGCGCGGCCAACGCGAGGCAAAGGACATCGTCTACGGAGACTGGCAGAAGCTCTGCTTCAAGGCAGGCGGTGCGCCGACGTTGTGCCGGACCTCAATCACCGGCAAGTTTCCAACCGGCCAGACGGCCGTGCGCGTGGACCTGATCGAGCGCGAAGGCACTCCCTCGGCACGGCTGCAACTCTTCGTGCCCGTCGGCATGTACCTGCAACAGCCGGCGAAGCTGACCGTCGACCAGGGCAGCCCTCTCCGCATCCCTTACAGCTGGTGCCTGACCAACGCCTGCATTGCGGCCGACGTCGCGCCTCCCGCGATCATCAAGGAAATGGAGTCAGGGAAGACACTTGCCCTCGAGGTCGTCGATTCAAACCTTCTGGCATTGACGACCTCGGTGCCGCTGGCGCAGTTCGCGTCCGTCCACAAGGGCGCACCGGCCAGGACGCTGGAGCAATATGTCGACGAATGAGCGGCCATGCTGCGTTACGCAGCCGACGCACGCGCCACCGACTCGATCAGGGACTCCGCCGTGAACGGCTTGACCAGATAAGCAATGCATCCGGATGCGACCGCCGCCGCGCGGTTCGCCGAGCTGTCATTTCCGGTGATGTAGATCACCGGTGCGGTGACACCCTCCTCGGCCAGTTGCCGGCGCAGGTCGATGCCGGACCTTCCGTTCAGGTCGATATCGAGAACGATGCAGATCGCCTTGTCGAAGCTGCCGTGATGAAGCAGGGCGCCAGCAGAGTCGAAGAGCGTCGCGGTAAAGCCATGCTCGCGGAGCAGTCTGTTCACGCTGGTCCGGATGGACGGATCGTCATCGACGACAAAAACAGAGTCACGCTCTGGCAAGGAGTGCCCCTTCGAGACGAATGACTGATCACGGCGGCGCCGGCGCCATATTTGCCTGGGCTACTTGCGTGTCAGGCAAAGCGCCGCATTCGCCGCCCTGCATGGCAGCACCGCACCAACGAATTTCATATTGTCTCTTGGGGAAGTCACACCGCGGAAACTGTGCCGTGACGACAAATCAGCTAATCGTCGCTCGTATCGAGCATTCCAAGCCGTTCCGCGATCGAAACGAGCTCCGCCAGCGAACGAACCTGCATCTTCTCCATCACCTGGTGGCGGTGCGCCTTCACGGTGCGCTCGGTGGTTCCGAGCTCATGCGCGATCTGCTTGTTGATCCTGCCGCGGACGATGAGATCGAACACCTGACGCTCGCGATGCGTCAATGCGGCGAGGTGAATGCGGAAGGTCTCGAGCCTGCCGCGATGCGCCTGCGCGGTGTGCTGGCGCACCATCGCGCGCTCAATCGCAGCGATCAACTGCTCGGAGGATACCGGCTTGGTCAGGAAATCCTCCGCGCCGGCCTTGATGGCCTGCACCGTGGTTGGCGTGTCGGCGTGTCCGGTCAGGAATATGATTGGCAGCGTCGAGCCCGACGCGACCAATCGGGTCTGCAAGTCGGGGCCGCTCAGCCCCGGTATCCACACGTCGAGCAGGATGCATCCCGGCTGCGCGTCATCAGGCGCCGCATCCAGTAAATCCTGCGCCGATGCGTAGGTCGCAACGTCGTAGCCCGCGAGCTTCAACCGGCGCGCGATCGCCGTCCGGAAGGAATCGTCGTCGTCCACCACGTGAACAAGGCCGGGCACGCATCACCTCTTGCTGAATTCCGACAGCTTCTCAATCCGCGCAGCAACCTCCCAACAGGCGTCCACGCTGTCCCTTGGTACAATGAACCTTGGGACAATGGATGAGAATGCCGCCTTAGTCGTAAATCAACTTCGACGGGAGTGGGACGGCGCGGCGCATTCCCAGCGGCGAGACTTTTCGTCTGCCAGACCAATTCGGCGATGAGCTGAGGAGTTGGCCTATGTTCGTTCGCATTACGGCGGATTCGACGCCGCGTCCCAACTCCCTTCGTGACCTCGGCATGACCAGTGATTCAAATGCGCTCGTCAGTTTAAGCCAATTTACCTATAAAAAGGGCAGCGAAATCTACGGGGAGAGAGAGCCCGCCGAATATGTCTATCAGGTGACGTCCGGTGCGGTGCGAAGCTACAAGCTGCTGTCGGACGGCCGCAGGCAGATTGGCGCCTTTCACCTCGCCGGCGACATTTTTGGCCTGGAGAACGGCAACGAGCACCGCTTCACCACGGAAGCGATCGTCGACACCACGGTGCGCCTGGTCAGACGGCAAAGCCTCGAAATGGTGGCCGAAAGCGATGCGATGGTGGCCAGAAACCTCCTCAGCATGACCACCAACAACCTCCAGCATGCGGAAGACCACATGCTGCTGCTGGGCCGCAAGACCTCGCTGGAGCGGGTCGCGGCGTTCCTGCTCGAGATGGACGGGCGGTTGACGGCGTCCGGCGTCATGGCGCTGCCGATGTCGCGGCGCGATATCGCCGATTACCTCGGCCTGACGCTGGAGACGGTATCCCGCGCGCTGTCACGGCTCCATGAGCTCGGCGCCCTCGGCTTCGTCGGCAACACCCAGCGTCAGATCGTGCTGCTGGATCGGCACCAGCTTGCAAGCCTCGACCTGCAGCCTTGAGCGGGCCGACACCGGCGAATGGCACAAACTGCACATCACACCGGTACCGTCCGATGCTAGCCTCTTCCGATGTGGAACGAGACCGCATTTCGGATCGCAGTCGTTTTGTTCGGGACGCTGCCGGTGGCGTTCACGGCCATGATCCTTTTCCTGGGGTGAGTTCGGCTCCGACCGAAGCCTCCATCGGTATCAGGATCATTTAAGGCCAGGCGCCTGGGTTACACCGAGGTGCTCGAGAGTCTTGCGCAAGACCTCGAACAGGATGGCGGCCGACCAGCCGAAAAGCAGGACACCATTCATAGCAGTCAACGGGCCGATGAGGCGCCATTCGCGCACCGGCGTGATATCGCCGTAGCCAAGCGTGGTGTAGTTGACGAAGGCGAAATAGAGCGCATCACTGCCCGGTGCGGCGGCCTGAACGACTTCATACATCAGAGCCCACACCAGAACCTCCAATGTATGCGCGACCTGCAACACCACGGCTGTCGCGACCATGACACCCATCAGGTGCACTCTTGGTCTTTTTGTTTGCCGCAAACCCGCGCCGCGGGCGATCCCGACCGCGACGATGGTCACCAGAGCATGGATTCCGATATTGATCACGCTGACCAGCGTACCGACGAGGAATTGAAGAAGCATCGAGCGCCGCCAATCCTTTTCAGCTTTCCGGGAAGCTGCCTCAACGTGGCGACGGCCCGTTCAACAAGAGCGCCAACGTGTGCCGCGCGATGGTCAATTCATCGTCGGACGGGAGCACGTAGAGGGGGATACGACTATCGCGGCGCGAGATCAGCCGTGCGTTATGGGCGTTGGCCTTCGCATCCAGTATAGCACCGAGCCGCCGCACCGTCGTCACCCGGATTGGTGAACAGAAATACGTCGCCGGGATCGATTTCGCCCGCGGAATAGTCCGACGGCGATGCGCCAAAAGCATAGAATCCATTCGTGCTTTCGACGCTGCGGCCTTCCTTCAGCGCGCACATCGAGCTGGTGTCGTCGAGGCACGCAACGATCACGCGGCGCGCGGCAATCTCGGGGGCCTCAAGCGTCAGAGCTCGTGCGATCGACTCGTAGCAAAGACCGTGAGCCCCGTAACGCCTTGCGTCACCTGCGCAGAGTTGATGCGCAATAGGATAGCTGCCGTTCTCCACGACCTTGCCAAGATGGAATGCAGTATCGAAGCAGGCGACTTGCGGTAGCGCCGGATGATTGGCCTGCATGATACGGATTGGCGCAAGATTGTACGGTTGAAGCAGCGGCGCGAGTGCAGTCAGCCGTTCCAGACGCGCCATCACGGCGTCATCGATCAGGGCCGGCCGGGCGTCATCCGGTCCTCCCTGAGCGACGCGATGCCCCACGGCCAACGGCTGGATTCCCAATTCGTCCCGCAGCCAGCTATCGACAACCGCGCATGCCGCCGGGATATCATCGACGTCGTCGTTCTGATAGGTGCGGTGCGCCAACGGATCGCCGTTCGCTCTGCTCGCCCTGAGGCGCGGATGGCGGCCGAGCCCGTCAAGCCGTCCCTTGATTTGCCGTTCCAGCCTCCCCTCGCCTCGTACGGAGAAGAGCTGGAAGTTCACGCCTCCTGCATTCGCATCGATGGCAAGGATCGCATCCATGGCGGTCAGTCGACGGCCGTCATCGCCGGGGACGTTTGCCCGAATGCGCAATCCCGCTGCGACGTTTGATGGGCCATCGACATGCCTGAGGTCAGATCTGCCTACGCCCAATCAGGGCGCATCGGGAGTCGAGAGGATTGACTTAGGTCAAAGGTGATGCGTGCGGAGATTCAGGTCTCTTCCGGCCTTTTCGGCGCAGCGGCGCGGTCGTTTCGGATCCAGGCCGCCGAGAGTTCCCAGGCGACCGACAGGATGATCGGCCCGATGAAGAGGCCGATGATTCCGTGCGCGAGCGTTCCGCCGATCACCCCGATCAGGATCACGATCGTCGGCGTGGTCAGGCCGCGCCCCATGACGATGGGTTTCAGGATGTTGTCGAGGATGCCGACGGCGCCGAGGAAGACGGTCAGGAGCACCGCGGTGGTCACGTCCTTGTCCATCCAGATCCAGACGACCACGGGGAAGAGAACGAGGAAGGGGCCGATCTGCACGATCGACAGCAACAGGACGAGGAATGCCAGCAGGCCGGCACTCGGGGCGCCTGCGAGCTTGAAGCCGATGCCGGCCAGTAGCGACTGCACGATTGCGACACCGATGATGCCCTGCGACACCGCGCGGATGGTCGCGCCGGCGAGCTCCAGAAAATGCTCGCTCTGCTCCGGTACGACCCGGAACAGGAAGCCGCGCACCGCGTCGACGAGCTGCGGACCGTAGGGAAAGAGGAAGCCGGCGACGAATACCGACAGCAGGAACTGGAGCGTGCCGACACCGGCATCACCGGCGAGCGACAGCATCATCCCGGCAAGCGGTTTCAGATACGGCATCACCTCGCTCAGCGCCGCGCGAATATTGCTGTTGGCCTGGGTCCAGAGATCGTAGAGCTGGGTGCCGATCAGCGGCCAGCTCTTGATCTGTTCGGGCGCCTCCGTAAGCGTGAGATCGCCGCTGCTGATCTGGCCCGCGAGATCCTTGATCCCGTCGACTGCGCTCATGCCGAGCCAGGCCGCAGGACCAATGACGATGCCCAGCGTAACCAGCGTGAGAACGAAAGCGGCGGTGCGCGGGCGGCCCCCGAGGCGTTTGGCGAGCCAGCCGAAGACTGGATAGAACGCCACCGCGAGCACCGCACTCCAGGCCAGGATTGGCACGAAGGGGCGGATGATGAGGAAAGTCCACAGGATCAGCAGCGCCAGCAATCCGAGCCGGATCACGAGCTGGATGACTCCGTCGATGGACCGATGCTGGCGAAGAGTGTTCAAGGCCTGTGTCCGGGCAGCGCTCCTGCTGGAAGCCTAGCGGCCCCTATCCCGCGGCGGGCTTGATACAGATCAATGGCGCGCCCAATGCTCGCGCCAATACACGCTAGTCTACGACGAGCACGTCATCGACCTGTGTCATCGGATCTGCGCGCTGCAGCGCTCGGACAAGACAGGCTTTGGTCTGCCGCCTGAAATCAAACGGCCCTAGGCCACGCCGCGGAGTCCCTCAGCGGAACAGGCTCGTCTTCCATCTAGTGCCTGGGATTGAGGGCATCATTCAGGCCGTCACCCATCAGGTTGAAGCCGATGACGAGCGCAATGATCGCGAGCCCGGGCCAGAAGGCCATCCATGGCGCCTCGCCGAGAAATTGCCTGGCAACGTCAAGCATGGCGCCCCATGAGGGGGCCGGAGGAAGCTGGCCAAGCCCCAGAAAGGCCAGGCTCGCCTCGGCGAGAACTGCGATCGCCATGGTCAGCGTCGCCTGCACAATCGTCGGCGCAAGCACGTTCGGCAGCACCTGTCCGGTCAGGATGGCGAGATGGCCGAGGCCCTGGGACCGGGCCGCCGCGATGTAATCCTCGGTGCAAACAACCAGCGTCTCGGCACGCGCAACACGAACGAAAACCGGTACCGCGGAAATGCCGATGGCAATCATCGCATTTTGCAAGCTGGGGCCCAGGAACGCGGCGAGCGCAATCGCCAGCACCAGAAAGGGGCAAGCGAGCAGCGCATCGGCGAAGCGCGAGATCACCATGTCGGTGAGGCCGCCGAAATAGCCGGCCATGAGACCAAACGGGAGGCCGATCAGCACCGCGACCGTCACGGAGACGATGCCGGCGGCAAGCGAGGCTTGCGTGCCGAAGATCACGCGCGAGAGCACGTCCCGACCGAGATCGTCGGTGCCGAACCAATGTGCCGCACTGGGTGCCGCGCGAATCGCCATCCAGTCCGGCGAGTTTGGATCGTACGGCGCAATCCACGAGGCAAACACCGCCAGCACGACGAAGAACAGGATGATCGTGGCCCCGATGACGGCGGATGGTTCGCGCAACAGGCGACGAATCTCCGAAGGAGCGGCGGCGCGTGCCTGACTTGCGACCGGCACCGTCTCAATCGAGCTCATGATCTGAGCCTCGGATTGAGCAGCACATAAGCCACGTCGGCAATCAGGCTCATCAGGAGGAATACGGCTGCTGTGCAGAGCACGACCGCCTGAACCACGGCATAATCGCGGCTGAACACGCCGTCGACGACCATCTTGCCGAACCCCGGGATGGAAAAGACCTGTTCCGTCAACACCGCGCCGGCCAGCAGTTCGCCAAATTGCAGTGTGCCCAGCGTGACCACGGGGATCAGCGCGTTCGGCAGCGCATGACGCAGCACGATGGTGCTTTCGCGGACGCCCTTCGCGCGGGCGGTGCGCACGTAGTCCTGCTTCATCGCCTCGATCATCGCGCCGCGGACATGGCGCATCATGATCGCAGCGGTGCCCGTGCCGAGCACCAAAGCGGGCATCAGCATCGAAAGCAGGTTGCCTCCCACGCTCTCGGACGGCGGAACGAAACCTCCGGCCGGAAGCCAGCCGAGATTCACCGAGAACAGAAGGATCAGCATGATCCCCAGCCAGAAATGCGGGATCGACAGTCCGGCAAGCCAGAACAGACTGGCGCCGTAGTCGAAGGGCGTCCCGCGCCCCAGCGCCGCGAAGATCCCGATCGGCAACCCGACGAGCAGCGCGACCAGCATCGACAGCATCGCGAGCTCAGCGGTCACCGGCAATTTTTCCGCCAGCATGGTGCCGATCGGTAATCGGGTGCGTACCGAAGTGCCGAAGTCACCGTGCACCAGGGCTTTCAGCCAGACGGCGTATTGCACCGGGATCGGATCATTGAAGCGATACTTCTGCCGAAGATATTCAACGACTTCGGGATTACGCTCTTCTCCGGCGAGCGCCAGCGCAGGATCGCCGGGCAGCAGTTTCTGCAGACCGAACACCATCATCGACACCAGCAACAGGGTCGGCAGCAGGACGGCAAGCCGGCGCAGAAGCAAGCTCTTCATCGGGGCAGACTGGTCCTCACCAGGGCGAGCGCATCGGCGGGCGCGAGGCGTTGCGCATCAATTCACAGGCCTGACACCGACCAGACGCAACAGACCGTCCGGCACCATGACGATGCCGCTGACCGATTTGCGGGCCGCAAAGAACCAGTTCGGGTGATGGAGGGGAATCGACGAGAGCGCCGTCAGGTAAATGTCCGTCGCTTTGGCGTAGAGTGCCTTGCGCTTGGCTTCGTCAGCCTCGCCCCGGGCCTGGTTCAGGATCGCATCGAGATCCTTGTTGCAGTACTTGTTGACGTTCTGGGAGCCCGCGCAACTGAAAAAGGCGACCAGCGTCGGGTCCGGGTCAGCGCGGCCGCTCCAGTTGCCGATATAGGCTTCGAAATTGCCGTTCATGTAGCGCTCGATGGCAGTGGTCGTTTCCATGGGCAGCAGCTTGACGTCGAAACCGGCCTCGCCCGCCATCGACTGTATGATCTGTGCGACCCGGGAATCGCCGGCCGTATTCTCGTACTGGATCTCGACCGGCACGCGAGTCATCCCGGCGGCGGCAATCATTGCCTTGGCCTTGGCAACATCGCGAGCCGGCGCCTTGCGCGCGCTATCGTAGAACGGAGATGACGGCGGGATCATCTGGTTATCCGCCAGGAACTCGCCGTTGAAGGCGACGCGGTTGATGACATTGCGATCGATCGCCAGCTCAAAGGCCTGACGCAGCGTCGAGTTCTTGCCGAGTGGCGTATCGGCCTTCGCGCCCGCACCGACATTGAACATCAGATGCGAGACGGCAAGTCCCTGGCCGGAATGCAGGGCGAGGTTGGGATCGTCGCGTACGGTCTTGAGATCGGTCGGCGCGATACGCTCCGCGAGATCGAGATCGCCCGCCCGGACACGCGACAACCGCACGGTCGAGTCGGGAACGTAGTAGTAGACGACCTCGTCATAGCCGACCCGTGCAGCGTTCCAGTAGCCGGGATATTTCTTGACGCGAATGAGGTCGCGCGACTTGCGCTCGGCAAATTGATACGGACCGGCACAGACCGGCGCGGCTGCAAATTCCCCGGCTTTCTCCGTGGCGGCCTTGGGCGAGACCATCATGCCGGCACGATCGCTGAGATTGGCAAGCAGCGGCACGAACGGCTCCGACAGGTTGAACTTCACCTTGTCCGCGGCAAGCGCTTCGACGCTCGCGACCGGCGCCAGCTCGGCCTTGCGCTTGGAATCCGGCATGGACTTCATGCGCTCGATATTGAACTTGACTGCCGCTGCATCGAACGCGGTGCCATCGTGGAACGTGACGTTCTGGCGCAGCGTAAACGTGATCGACTTGCCGTCCGCGGACCACTCCCATGCCTCCGCCAGCTGCGGCACGATCTTGAGGTCGGGGGAGATATCGACAAGCTTGTCGCACAGCGCCGCAAACACGAAGCGGCCGGAGTAAGTGCCGCTGAGTGCCGGGTCGAGCGCATCGGGATCGTCCTGAATGCCGACCCGCAATGTCGCGGCACTCGCCGAGACAAGGCCCGATGCGATCATCAGAATTGCCGCCAACGCCGTGCCCGTCCGCTTCATACGGAATTCCTTTCGTCGCACGCCTATCCCAAGGCTTCCAAGGCTCTGCTGTTGAAGGTCAAGACAAGCACGACTGAACCTATTTGTAAACATCTCGAACAAATCACCCTAGGATATAGAACTAAATTACAACGTATCGCTTTTGAAGGCGAAAAATCCTTGCACCACGCCCCTTGACGGCAGATCAGGCGAGGTATTAGTTCGGCATATTGACTAATTGGATTGAGGCCCATGCCAGACGCCCCCTCATCGCCCGTTGCGCGACAGCAATCCGTGCGCCTTGTGGTAGAGCGCCTGCTGCGCGATCGCTCGGTATCGCGCGCCGAAATCGCCCGCAGCACGGGCCTGTCCAAGCAGACCATCTCCGAAGTGATGCGTGATCTCGAGCGCGACGGCTGGGTCCATGAGGACGGTCAGATTCAGGGCAGTGTGGGGAGAAGCGCCGTCACCTATGCGCTCCGGCCGGACGCCGCCTTCGTGTTGGGTATCGACCTTGGAGGCACGAAACTGCACGTCGCACTTGCCGATCTGCACGGTGAGATCGTCGCCGAGAGCATCGAGCCGACATCCGGCGACGGCGGCGCTGCCGTGGTCGCACAGATCGATCGCATGAAGGATGCCCTGCTTCAGCGTGCGTCCGTATCGGCGCAACGATTGCGCGGCGGCGTGATGGGAAGTCCGGGAATGGTCGACCCAGCGTCGGGCAGCATCGTCATCGCGCCCAATATCCCCGGACTGGATAGCCTGGACGTGAGGGCCGCGCTGCGCGAACGGCTCGGAATCGACGTCGCCATCGAAAATGACGTCAATCTCGCCGCAATCGGGGAGCACTGGCGCGGCAACAGCCGCAAGGCGCGCAGTTTCGCCTTCATCGCAGTCGGCACCGGCATTGGCATGGGCATCTTTTCGAACGGCTATCTCGTGCGCGGCGCACGCGGGGCGGCCGGCGAGATAGCCTACCTGCCGCTTGGGGGCGATCCCTACGATGCGCGCGGTCTTCGGTTCGGCACCCTGGAAACCGCGATCGGCAGCGCCGGCATTGTCGAACGCTATATCGCGCTCGGCGGCGCGCCCGGCAGTACCGTGCGCGATGTCTTCGATCGGCTCGTGGTCGAGGAGGCAGCGCGAGTGACGATCGACGAGATCGGCCGGATCCTCACGACCGCGATCCTGGCGGTGCACAGCATCCTCGATTCGGAAATCATCATCATGGGCGGCAGCATCGGCGCACGGCCCGAGTTGAAGGTCCGGATCGATGAACATCTGGCGCGCTGCATGCGCGAGCCTGTTCGTATCGAGCTCAGCGCGCTCGGCAATCGCGCCACGCTGATCGGCGCGATCGGCAGCGCGATCGACCTCGTGCATCGCTCGTTGTTTGGCATCGGCAAGGATGCGGGCCCGCTGGCCCTTCCTTTCACGGCAGCAGATGTCGCGGCATGAAGGAGCAGGCGCCGAGAATCGAGATTGTCGGCAATGCCGCCGCCGTCGCGGAACGCGCAGCCGCGCTCGTCATAGCGCGGCTGCACGATCGGCGGCCGGTTACCCTCGGTCTTGCGACCGGAGCGACAATGGCGCCGCTCTATGCCCGCCTTGTCGCCGCGACCCGCGCCGGCCTCATCTCATTCCGAACGGTGTCGAGTTTCAACCTCGATGAATATGTGGGCGTCGCACCCCAATCGCCCGGAAGCTTCCATGCCTATATGCAGCAGCATTTGTTTGGGCATGTGGATATGGATGCCGGTCGGGCAAGGATCCCCGATGGCACGGCCGACGACGTCGCCGCCGAGGCCGCGCGCTATGAGGCGCAGATTGCGGCTGCCGGGGGCATCGACCTCCTGCTCCTCGGCATCGGCGCCAACGGCCATATCGGCTTCAATGAGCCAGGTTCGGATTTCGCCTCACGTACCCGCGAGGTCAGACTCGATGAAGCAACCCGCATCGCGAATGCCATCAATTTTCCTGATCCGGCGTCGACTCCCGAACGTGCGATCACAATGGGCATAGCGACAATCCTGGAGGCTCGGAGCATCCTCCTTGTCGCCAAGGGACCGGAGAAAGCAGCCGCCATCGCAGCCGCGATCGAGGGTCCGATCACAGCAGCTTGCCCTGCCTCGGCACTCCGCCTGCACGGCAACGTCGATATCCTTTGCGATGAACCGGCTGCCGCAGCCCTCGCCACGCGGCCCCATAACAACAATCGGAGAAGGGCATGAGCTGGGGACAGCGCGATTTCATGGTGCCGGGGCGCTCGCTGGCAGTGGGCGACCGGGGCATGGCCGCGACCTCTCATCCGGCTGTAACGCTCGCTGCGGTCGAGATCCTGCGCAGCGGCGGTAATGCCGTCGATGCCGCCATTGCCGCGATCGCCCTGCAGGGTGTCATTGATCCGCATATGACCGGCATCGGCGGCGACTGTTTTGCGATCTATGCTCCCGCCTCCGGCAAACCCGTCGCTGTCAACGGCTCGGGCCGAGCGCCGGCGAAGGCCGAGCTCGGCTGGTTTCAGCAACGCGGGCTGGCGTCGATCCCGGACGATTCACCCCATGCAGTGACAGTTCCGGGTGCGGTCGATGCCTGGTGCCGCCTCTCTGGCGACTATGGTTCAAAAAGCCTGGACGAGGTTCTGGCGCCGGCGATCCGCGCGGCCGAGACCGGCTTTGTGGTGACGCCCCGCGCCGCGCTGGATTGGGCACGCTATGCCGATCGCATCGAACGACATCAGACTGGCGTACCGGTCTATCTGCCCGGTGGCGCTGCGCCCGCCGTCGGCAGCAAGCTCAATCATCCCGCACTCGGCGCGACGCTGCGCCGGATTGCACGCGAGGGCCGCGCCGCGTTTTACGAAGGTGCCGTCGCCGAAGAAATCGTCGCGACATTGAAGGCGCTGGGCGGAATGATGCAGCTTGAAGATCTCGCAAGTGCCCGATCGGAGTACGTTGAGCCGATCAGCGCCGACTACCGCGATCATCAAATCCTGCAATGTCCGCCTAACGGACAGGGCGTCGCGGCGCTGCTGATCGCCCGCATCCTTGCCGGCTTCGACATGGCCAGTCCGGCGCTCGGCGAGGCGGATCGCATTCACCTCCTTGCCGAGGCAACCAAGGCGGCCTACCGGCCGCGCGACGCGCTGGTCGCCGATCCGGAATTCCGTCCGCTCGATGTCGACTCGCTACTCTCGGAGGCGTCAGTCGCAGCATTGCGCTCCTCTATCGACCGGAGGCGTGCCAGCGCATCAGCAGATTTCGACATGCCTGTTCATCGTGACACGGCTTACGTTGCAGTCGCCGACCGCGACGGCAACATGGTATCTTTCATCAATTCGCTTTTCTTCGCGTTCGGCAGCGGCATCTACGCCCCTCGCGCGGGCGTGCTATTGCAGAACCGCGGTTCGGGATTCTCCCTCTTCGAAGGACATCCCAATGCCATTGCGCCGCGAAAGCGTCCCTTTCACACCATCATTCCGGGTCTGCTGGCGAAGCACGGCAAGCCGATCATGGCCTTCGGCGTGATGGGTGGACAATACCAGGCGGCGGGACATGTGCAGATCCTGAGCGGCGTGCTCGACCGTGGGCTCGACATTCAGCAATCCTCGGATGCGCCGCGCAGCTTTGCGTTTTATGGCACACTGAGTCTCGAACCCACGATTCCCGGCTCCGTCGCCGACGAATTGATTGCGCGCGGTCATCGCGTGATCTGGGCGGACGAACCGCTCGGAGGTTGTCAGGCCGTGCACGTCGATCATTCCAGGGGCGTCATTCTCGGCGCGTCGGACCATCGCAAGGACGGCGTTGCACTGGCGGCGTGACCAGGATGAGAATGACGTGATGTCGGATCGGGCAGCATGAGCGAGACAACAGAGGCGATCCTGTCGATCGAACGGCTGACGCTGGCGCTGCCCGCCGGCGGGGATCGCGCCTCTGCCGTCGAGGATGTTTCGCTTGCTCTGCATCCGCGACAAATTCTCTGCGTCGTCGGTGAATCCGGCTCCGGTAAATCGGTCTGCGCCTC
Source organism: Bradyrhizobium sp. 61 (assembly GCF_023073075.1). Classification (NCBI taxonomy): domain Bacteria; kingdom Pseudomonadati; phylum Pseudomonadota; class Alphaproteobacteria; order Hyphomicrobiales; family Nitrobacteraceae; genus Bradyrhizobium; species Bradyrhizobium sp. 61. The sequence continues at coordinate 228,799 of NZ_JADPIU010000088.1, forward strand.
TGCTGTCATGGGCCTGCTGCCCAGGGCCATTCGCCCGGTTGCAGGGGCCATACACTTTGAGGGGCGCGATCTGCTGAACCTCCCCGCAGCAGAATGGCGGACGTTGCGCGGGCGACGCATCGCGATGATCTTCCAGGAACCGATGACAGCGCTCAATCCCGTGATCAGGATCGGCGACCAGATCATGGAAGCGTTCGAGGCACACGGACAATTCACGCCGACTGAGCGGCAAACCCACTTGCGCGCCCTCCTCGAAGAGGTCGGCATGCGCGACCTCGAGCGGATCATCCACAGCTACCCGCATCAGTTGTCGGGTGGCCAGCGTCAGCGTGCCATGATCGCAATGGCCCTTGCGCTCGAACCATCGATCCTGGTCGCGGACGAACCAACCACGGCACTCGACGTCACGACACAGGCACAGATCCTTCGATTGATCCGGGACATTCAGCAGCGGCGCGGCATGGCGGTGCTGTTCATCACCCACGATTTCGGCGTCGTCGCCGACATCGCGGACCGCGTCGCGGTCATGGAGAAGGGTCGCGTCGTCGAACAGGGGTCCGTGGAGGACGTGCTCGAACGCCCGCAGCATCCCTATACGCGCCGGCTGCTCGCCGCGGTGCCCGGCGGGACCCCGCCGGTCCGGGTCCGGGTCGAGGACGAACCGATCGCCTGCGCCGCGACTGGACTTGCGAAGATCTATCGTGGCAGCGACTGGTTCAGCTCGCAGACCGAGGTCGCAGCCGTAAAGAATGTGACCTTCGAAATCCGGCGTGGCGAGACGCTCGGCCTCGTCGGAGAGTCCGGCTCGGGCAAGAGCACGATCGGTCGGCTGGTGATGCGTCTCACCGACGCCGATGCGGGCGTGGTCCGTATCGGCGAGCTGGATTTCTCGGAGGCTCGCGGTGCCGGCCTGCGGGCCGCCCGCAAGCACGTCCAAATGGTGTTCCAGGATCCCTTCGCCTCGCTCAATCCGCGTCGCCGCGTCGGGCGAATTATCGCCGACGGGCCGATCGCGCACGGCGTCCCGCCGGCGCAGGCCTTCGCGCGTGCCGAGGAACTGCTGGCGCTCGTGGGTCTCGACCCGAGCGCCGCGCGACGCTTTCCGCATGAATTCTCCGGAGGTCAACGCCAGCGGATCGGAATTGCGCGTGCGCTGGCGCTCGACCCGGAGGTGCTGGTGGCCGACGAACCGGTGTCGGCTCTCGACGTCTCTGTCCAGGCGCAGGTGCTTACCTTGCTCGAGACATTGAAGGTACGGCTGCGGCTGGCGGTGCTGTTCATCACCCACGATCTCAACGTCGCGGCCCAGGTCTGCGATAGGATCGCAGTAATGCGCCTCGGAGAAATCGTCGAGATCAGGCCGACGGTAGATCTGCTGGAACGGCCGGAGCATCCCTACACGCAGGCACTGCTGGCCGCGATCCCGGGCAGGCAACGCAGAACGCCCACGTCGGTCTGAACCACCACATTTTCATTGAAGGAGGTCTCTGACATGCAGAAGCTCACGGAACTTCCACTGCTGCGCATGGGCCTTGTCGGCAGCGGCTTCATCGCCGCGTTCCATCTGCAGTCCATGCTCGGCGTGCGCAACGTCAGCGTCGGCGGCGTCTACAGCCGTTCCGCCGAACGGCGGACGCGCATTGCCGACAAGGCGCGCAATCTTGGCCTTGGGCCGGCGCATGTGTTTGACAGCATCGAGGCGATGGCAATGTCCGGCGAGGTCGACGCGCTTTGGCTGTTGACGCCGAACGACAGCCGACTCGACATCATGCGCGAGATCCACCGCGTGACCAAGGCCGGGGCTCCCCTGCGCGCCATTGCTTGCGAAAAGCCGCTCGCCCGCACGCTTGCCGAAGCACGGGAAATGCGCAGGCTCGTCGAAGATGCAGGCCTGCTTCACGGTTATCTGGAGAACCAGCTTTTCTCGACCGCGGTGATGCGCGGCAAGGACATCATCTGGCGGCGGGCCGTACCCGGAAGTGGACGCCCCTATCTCGCGCGTGCCGCCGAGGAGCATTCGGGACCGCACGAGCCGTGGTTCTGGCAAGGCGACAAGCAAGGAGGGGGCGTGCTCTCCGACATGATGTGCCATTCAGTCGAGGTCGCACGCTTCATGCTGACCGCGCCAGGCGCAAAGCGTGACTCCCTACGGCTGCTCAGCGCCAGCGCCACGACGGCCAATCTCAAATGGACGCGCCCCCACTACGCTGCCGACCTCAAGAGGCGAATGGGGGTCGATTTCACCAAACGTCCGGTCGAAGATTTCGCGCGCGGGATACTTACGATGGAAGATACCGACGGGCATCAATTGATGATCGAGGCGACGACCTCATGGGCGTATGTCGGCGCGGGCTTGCGCATCCAGCTTGAATTGCTTGGTCCCGAATATTCGATGGAGTTCTCCTCGCTCTCGACTGGCCTCAAGGTCTTCCTCTCCCGCGCGATCAGCGGATCAGAGGGCGAGGATCTCGTCGAGAAGCAGAATTCCGAGCAAGGTCTGATGCCGGTAGTCGAGGACGAAGCCGGCATCTACGGCTACACCGACGAGAACCGCCATATGGTGGAGGCATTCAGGCGAGGCATGAGTCCGACAGAAACCTTCGATGACGGGGTCGGCGTCATGGAAATGCTTATGGGGCTCTATCGCTCCGCGGAGCTTGGCCGGACGATCCATTTCCCGGATCCCGAACTCGAACACTATGTTCCTCTCGTGGCTCGCTGACGGCATGAAGCCTTGTCCTCCAGGCCGAGGAGTCGAGATCACCGACGAGAAGCTCGGCTTCAACATCGTGTCTTCCCGAGGATGGCGCGCTGCTATTTCGCCAAGCGGAACTTCCCACCCTCGACCTTGATCAAAAAGGCTGAGCGTTCATCATAGCCGTTGTGGTCGGTCTTGCTCATGTTCGACAGCCCGTTGTTGAGATAGACGTTCTCCCCGCGCTCGAGTTCGTCCCGCAGAGCTGCACGAAACTCGGGCGTGCCCGGCTTCGTCGTCTTCAGCGCGTTCGGAGCAGCTTTCCCGATCAGCGCGACGACATCCCAGAGGTGAGCCGCGAACATATTGGGCTTCTGACCGTTCACCGCCTCATAGGCGGTCACGAACTGCTCCGTCGCGTGACGGAACGGGTCTCCCGCCGGAAGATCGGCCGCAATGGTAAAGGCCTCGCCGGCGAAAATAGCGCCTTCGACGGTCGCGCCTCCAAGCTTGATGAACTCCTCGCTGGCCACGCCATGCGTCTGAAAGATATTTCCGGTGTATCCGCGCTCACGGAGCGCCTGTTGCGGCAGGACCGCCGGGGTACCTGCAGAAGCAATGAAGACGGCGTCAGGATTCGTCGACATCACCTTCAACGCCTGGCCGGTGACGCTGGTGTCCGCACGCGCGTAGACTTCATGCGTCGTCACCGTCAGGTCCAAGGTTGGCGCAAGGCGGCTCACCTCCTTATAGTAACCTTCGCCATACCCATCCGAAACACCGATAAAGCCAAGCGTCTTCGCGCCGGATTTCGCGATGTATTTGAGAATGGCGCTCGCCATCAGGTCATCGTTGGGGACGACCTTGAAGGCCCAGGCGCGTTTGTCGTCCAGCGGCTGAACGATGGCGGTGGCGGCCGCCAGCGATAGCAGCGGCGTCTTCGACTCCAGCGCGACGTCGAGCATCGGCATGGTCACCGGCGTCAGAGAAGACCCGACCAGCACATCGACCTTGTCCTGGATCACGAGCCGGCGCGCGTTCTGGATCCCTTTGGTGGAGTCAGACTCGTCGTCCAGGATGATGTAGGTCACCTTCTCTCCGCCGATCTCTTTTGGCAGAGCTGCGACAGTCTTGAGCTGGGGTTGCCCCAACGCAGATCCCGGGCCGGTGGCCGAAATCACAATTCCGACTTTAATTTCCGCATGCGCCGCGTATCCATAAAGTACGCAGGCCAAAACAAGACAAACTCGCGTGAAACCGATCGTCATGCAGCTCCTCCTTGTCCGCCCCGGTACTTCGGCCGGTTGCATCGGCCCCCGCGGGCAGCATCGAGGACCCGGAGGAGATCGTCCGATGTTCAAGCCCTATCCCGGGGTTACGAGCAACCAGGCGAGCGACCCTAAGCGGATCGCAGGGCCGTGTCTGTCCCTATGCCTAGGGACAAGGACCAGCGTCTCAAGCCAGGCGCCGGCCCAAGCCGCAGGAGTACGGTTCGTTGCGTATGTTTTGCTTCGGACTATTGGCCTAACAGCTTCCTGATACCTGTCAAACCGGCACGCAGGAACGGATCTGAGTGGATGTAGAAATATTTGACGCCGCGCTCAAGCGGCTCGGCGCGATGCGAGCGCGGCGCGCCTCGATCAGGCAGAATGGGCACGCGACCTTACCATAGTCCATGGCGGCGGCCGCCGGATGCGGTCAAGCTATCGGCCCGATCGTGCGATCAGGCTACTCAGCCGAGGCGATCATCGATGTAGCGCCTGAGCGCGGACGCGGCATTCAGCATGTGCGCACGCATTCGGCGCGCGGCGGTCTCTCCGTCACCTTCCGCGATCGCCTGCATGATGGCGTCATGCTCGTCGCGGGACTTGCGAATGCGATCGCCCTGCCGCAATTGGGTGCGGCGGAAGGCGCTGAGCCGCGAACGCACGTCCTGCGCCTGCTCGGCGAGAAATGAGTTGTGCGTTGCGCGGTAGATGCATTCGTGGAATTCGCGGTTGAACGCATCATAGGCATCGACATCGTTGGCCTCGACCATCTTGAGCGAAGCGTCATGGAGCTCGATCAGATGGCTGCGCTCGAGCGGCGTCATGCGGTAGGTCGCGAGCCTGACGCACATCGCTTCCACCTCGGCGCTGGTCTCGAACATGTCCATGATGCGCTCCGGCGTCATCCGCGCAACGACGAGGCCGCGGCGGCCGCGCACCTCGACGAGGCCGCTGACAACGAGCTGGCGAAGCGCCTCCCGCACCGGCGTGCGGGAAGCTCCAAAACGATCGGCAAGCTGCTGCTCTTCCAGGGCCGAACCGGCGACGAGCGCACCTGAGGCAATCTCGTCCGTGAGCGCGTTCCGGATGCGATCGGAGAGCAGTCCGCCATCGTCCTCCGCGTCGACTGCGACCTTCAATACTTCTGCCATTCAGCCTCCCGTGATCGCGCGCACCGCGAAGTAAAGGATCGAGGGCGCGACCAGGCATCCGAGCCCGGTGTGGAATGTCGCCGTCAGCGCGCCATAGGGCACCAGACGCCGGTCCGTCGCCGCCAACCCTCCAGACACGCCGCTGACCGTTCCCATCAAGCCGCCAAACACCATCGCACTACGCGGATTGTTCAGGCCGATCATCTTCGCCACAAAGGGCGTGCCGATCATGACGATCACCGCCTTGAATACACCGGTCGCGATCGAGAGCGCAATAACCGGTGAGGATGCGCCGATCGCCGCGCCCGTGACCGGGCCCACGATGTAGGTGACCGCACCGGCGCCGATCGTCGTCAACGATTCCGCGTCAGTGTAGCCAAACGCCGCGGCGACGAACACGCCGAGAATGAACGGCACCACCGTTCCCAGTCCGAGTGCGACCGCACCGATCACCCCGGCCTTGCGTGCATGGACGACATCGACCTCGAAGGCGGTGGCGACGATGGCGAAATCGCGCAGCATCGCTCCGCCCATCAGGCCGATCCCGGCCAGGGCCGGCAGGTCGGCCACGCCCTTCTCGCCGCCGCTGGAGATGCCTCCCCAAAAGGCCAGCGCAAGGCCCAGCATGATCGCAATCGCCGAGGCGTGAATGCGCCCGAAGGTGAGATATTTCGAGATCGCTCCGGAGATCCACATCAGGATTCCGACGGCCGCGAACGCAGTGATCAGCGCATTGGCGGCGAGAATGTGAGACATCATGGTCATCCGATCCTCCCGGACTTGAAGTGGGGCACAGGTGCAGCAAGTGCCTCGGCCTCTCGCGCCTCGATCTCGTCCATGGTCTCGACACGACCGCTGAACCGCCCGATCAGGGCCACCATCGCGAAACACACCGCGACCGCGCCGATCCCCGCAATGACGACGATCGGACCGCCCTTTGCCGCGGCGACCACGTTCTGCTGCGCGGCCATGGCGACCACGATCGGAATGTAGAAGCTGCCCCAGAACTCGACGCCGGTCTTGAGCCCGTGGCTGAGTATGCCGTGCCGCATCAGCCAGAGCCGGGCCGCGATCAAGAACATCATGGCGATGCCGACGCCACCGACATTGGCCTTCACACCGAGGGCGACGCCGAGCAGGTCCCCCAACAGGCCCCCTAAGAGGGTGCAGATCGCGAGCAGCGCTACGCCGGAAATGGTCACGGGCGCCTCCCCTCGGCGAGCAGGGCACGATCCCCAGGACTTGGACTATCTGCATGCATTCGCATCGTAAATTCCCTCCTGTGTATGCGAATATCCATCGCTTATGAGTTTGTGCATACACTAATTGACATTCGAGAGCAATACGCATACATTAAGGCAATCGAAAGCCAACCCCGCATGCCAAGGAGCCGAAATGAGCGATTGGGGTATGCAAAAGGCCGCCCTGGCGGAGCGCCTGGCGGCCGGCGGCCAGCACGCGAAGGGCAAGATGGTGCCCATTGCGAACCTGCCTGCATTCCTGAGGGCGGTGATCCGGTCAGGGGACCGGGTGTGCCTGGAGGGCGATAATCAGAAGCAGGCCGACATCCTCGCCTCGGCGCTCGCGAACCTCGACCCCCAGGATGTCCATGACCTGCACATGGTGCAGTCGGGGGTGGTCCTGCCCGCCCATCTCGACATCTTCGACAAGGGAATCGCGCGACGGCTCGACTTCTCCTATTCGGGCCCGCAAGCGGCCCGCATCGCGCGCATGCTGTTCGGCCGCAAGATCGAGCTCGGGGCCGTGCACACATACCTCGAGCTGTTCGCCCGGTATTTCATCGATCTCACGCCGAACGTCGCACTCATCGCGGCGGTGAGCGCCGACAAGGACGGCAATCTCTATACGGGGCCGAACACCGAAGACACGCCGACGGTGGTCGAGGCGACGAGCTACAAGAACGGACTCGTCGTGGCGCAGGTCACCGAAATCGTCGACAAGGTGCCGCGCGTCGATATTCCCGGCGACCTCGTGCATTTCGTGGTCGAGGCCGGCCGCCCCTTCTATGTCGAGCCGCTCTTCACCCGCGACCCGGCCGCGATCACCGAGACCCAGATCCTGACCGCAATGCTCGCGATCAAGGGCATCTACGCACCCTACGGCGTGCGCCGGCTCAACCATGGCATCGGCTTCAACACCGCCGCGATCGAGCTGCTGCTGCCGACTTATGGCGAGAGGCTCGGCCTCAAGGGCAAGATCTGCACCCATTTCGCGCTCAATCCGCATCCCACGATCATTCCGGCGATCGAATCCGGCTGGGTCGACCAGATCCACTGTTTCGGCTCGGAAGTCGGCATGGAGGATTACGTCGCGGCGCGTTCCGACGTCTTCTTCACCGGGCCCGACGGCTCGCTGCGATCGAACCGCGCCTTCTGCCAGACAGCGGGCCTCTATGCCTGCGACATGTTCATCGGATCGACGCTCCAGATCGACCTCGAGGGCCACAGCTCGACGGTGACGACCAGCCGCATCGCCGGCTTCGGCGGCGCGCCCAACATGGGCTCCGATCCGCGCGGCCGGCGCCACCCGAGCGAACCCTGGCTCAAGGCCGGCGCCGAAGCCGATCCCGACTCCAACGCGGCGCTGCGCCGCGGCCGCAAGCTGGTGGTGCAGATCGGCGAGACCTTCGGCGAGCGCAATGCGCCGCTGTTCGTCGAGCGGCTCGATGCGCTCGATCTGGCACGCGAGCTCAACCTCGATCTCGCGCCGGTCATGGTCTACTCGGACGACGTCACCCACATCGTCACCGAGGAAGGCATTGCCAACCTGCTGATGTGTCGGAGCAAGGACGAGCGCGAGCAGGCGATCCGCGGCGTTGCCGGCTACACCGATATCGGCCGCGCGCGAGATGCGAAGCTGGTCGAACAGCTCAGGCAGCGCGGCGTGATCCGGCGCCCCGAGGATCTCGGCATCGATCCGCTCGACGCCGACCGGCGCCTGCTGGCGGCCCGCTCGATCAAGGACCTCATGCTGGCCTCCGGCGGTCTCTACCGCCCGCCCAGCCGCTTCCGCAATTGGTGAGGAGTTTTGCATGGAAAAGCTCAGCTTCAGACTGACTGCCCCGAGATGCGCCAGCGGCACCCGCACCCAGGCGATCGTCGGCGTCGTCGCCTCCGGCAATCTCGAAGTCCTGCTGGAACGCGTCTCGCCGGCAGATGTCTGCACCATCGACATCGCAACGGCTGCTCATGGCTTCGGCATGGTCTGGGACGCCGTGGTCCGCGACTTCGTCGCCCGCCGCTCTGCCGGGGGCTTGCGCATCTCCATCAATGACGGCGGCGCCAGGCCCGACACAGTGGCGCTGCGCCTCGCACAAGGCGTCCGCAAGATCGAGGAGCCGGAACGATGACAGCGGCCACAGCCAACAATGTCTCGCTGAGCTGGTACGAGGCCAGCGCCCGCCAGCGCATCGACGCGCTCGTCGACGCCGGCAGCTTTGCCGAACTCATTGGCCCCGAGCTGCGCGAGATGAGCCCGCATCTGGCGATCTTCGACCTGCCGGAGCAGTTCGACGACGGCATCGTCGTCGGCCGCGGCCGCCTGGACGGCGCGCCCGTGCTCGTCGCGGCGCAGGAGGGACGCTTCATGGGCGGTGCCTTCGGCGAGGTCCATGGCGCCAAGCTCACGGGCCTCTTGCGCGCCGCGCGTGCGCTTCATCAGGACGTGGTGATCCTGTTCGATACCGGCGGCGTGCGGCTGCAGGAAGCCAATGCGGGCGAGCTCGCCATCGCCGAGATCATGCGCGCGGTGATCGAGGCGCGACGCGCCGGCATCCACGTCGTCGGGCTGATCGGCGGCCGTGCCGGCTGTTATGGCGGCGGCAGCCTGATCGCCGGCAGCTGTTCGCACCTGATCATCTCGGAACAAGGCAGGCTCAGTGTCAGCGGCCCCGAGGTGATCGAAACCAACAAGGGCATCGAGGAGTTCGACTCGCGCGATCGCGCGCTGGTGTGGCGCACGATGGGTGGCAAGCACCGCTACCTGATCGGCGGCGCTGATGCGTACGTCGACGACGAGGCGCAGGCGTTTCGTCAGGCGGCGGTCGACGCGCTCAAAGCCAACAGGCGATGCGACGTGGTGGTGCTCGAAGCCGAGCAGACGCGCCTCGAGCGGCGATTGCAGCGTTTCGGCGAGGCCGAGGACGCCATCGAGATCTGGCAGACGCTTAGCATCGATCAGCCGACCCAGATCCCCGCACTTCCGACCGGCGCATTTCTTCGCGCGGCAGACAACAGGGAGAACGCCGATGACGCTCGATGAAATCCTGGCCAGTCTCTTTCCGAACGGCAGCAAGATCGCAACCACGGGCGCGATAATCGCGGGACAGGCGATCCTTCCCGATGGAGGTCGCGTCCACGTGCTGGGCATCACGCAGGGTCAGCCGCTCGGCGTCGACGAGGCGATCGTGCTAGCAGGGCGCGTGATCGAGATCGTCAAATCGGGTGATCGCGCGCCGATCCTGGTCCTGGTGGATTCCGCCAGCCAGCGCATGAGCAAGCGCGACGAGTTGCTCGGCCTCAGCGAGTATCTGTCGCATCTCGCCAAGACCCTGCTGCTGGCCGAAGCCGAAGGACACCGCACCGTCGGCCTGCTCTATGGCGGCAGCGCGGCCGGTGCGTTCATCGCCACCGCGCTCGCCACGGCTACGCTGGTGGCGCTGCCCGGAGCGCATCCCGCCGTGATGGATCTGCCGTCGATGGCGCGGGTCACCAAGCTGCCGATCGATGTGCTGAAGGCCAAGGCGGAAGCGACGCCGGTGTTCGCGCCTGGCCTCGACAACATGGTGCAGACCGGCGGCATTCACGCCGTCTGGGATGAAAATGCGCCTTTGGCGCCGCAGCTTGCGGCCGTGCTGCAACGGCCGCAGGGAGAGGACGATCGCGCGCGGTTCGGCGCCGAGCGTGGCGGCCGGCGGAAGGCGGCCGAGATCGCCGATCGGGTTGTCACGCTCGCGGCAGCCGCGCATCAGGGGGCGCCACATGGCTGAAACCCTCCAGCGCCATACGATGGTGACGGCCTCGGCCACCGGATGGGCGGCCGCGATGAGCCGAAATCCCGCGCTTGCCAGCGAGCCGATCATCGAGGGCTGGGCGCGCGCCGGCCGCCCGCTCGTGGTTCGCAGGCCGGCCTGCAACGATCTCGCAGGCATGATTCCGCTTGGCCTGCCGCTGCCGCCGAGCCACGGCAAGCGGCGTATCGCCGTCGCGCTCGCCCCCGGCGAACTCATCACGCATGCTCCGCCGCCATTGCTGGCGGATGCGGCAACATCGGCGCCCGCGTCGTGGCGCCAGACCATCGACCTGCTCGTCCGCCTTCTGCCGGAGACGCGCACATTCGGCAGTCTGGCCTGGCAGCATCTCACCGGCCTGCCCTATCTGTCCGATGGATCGGACCTAGACCTGCTCTGGCCGCTGTCGTCGGCGGAGCACGCGAACACCCTGCCGTCCGACATCGCGCGGATCGCAGAGACGGCACCGATGCGGCTCGACGGCGAGATCGTCTATCACGCCGGCGGCGTGCAATGGCGCGAGCTGACCGCCCTTGACGAGGACGAAGTCCTCGTCAAGGGCGCGGCCGGCGTTCATGTCACCACGCGTGCGGCGTTTCTCGCGGGTGGCGCGTCATGAATGTCGCGCTGAGATGGCAAGCGCCGCCGCAACGCGCGCTCCGCGCGGAGCAGCTCGGTCATCTCGCATCGCTGTGCCTAAAGCTCGAAGTCGAGACCTATCCGAAGCCGGGGCTCGTCAGCCACGTCGACAACGGTGCGCATCGCGATATGGACGCCAGGCTCCTGTGCCGAAGTGCCGACACGCTGGCTCCGTTCTTTTGCGACCTCGCAGCCGCGGGCGCCGAGGGCGCCGGCATGGACCGGTTGCGCGCGATCGGGGTTGCGGCGGAGCGCGCGATGTTGGCGGCGACCTCAGGTGTGAACACGCATCGCGGCGCGATCTTCGGACTGGGTCTGCTCTGCGCCGCGGCCGGGTATCGCGGCGCTCTCGGCATTCGCAAGCCGCTCGGCGAATTGGTGTCGCAACGTTGGGGCGACGCCATCTACGCAGGCCCGATATCCCTGCGTAGCCACGGCGCCGTGGCGTCACGTCGCTACGGCGCCGGCGGCGCCAGGGCGGAAGCGGCTTGTGGCTTCCCCTCCGTCTATGACATCGCCCTTCCCGCGCTGCATGCGGCGCGGACGCTCGCGCCTCGGGATGAGGAGGCGGTCCGGGTTCAGACCTGCATGGCGCTGATCGCAGATGTTGCCGACACCAATCTGTTGCACAGGGGCGGAGTTGACGGATTGCGCTTCGCGCAGGCTAGCGCATCCGCATTCCTTGCCGCAGGCGGAATCGGTTGCCCAGGCTGGCGCAAGTACGCCGACGGCATTCACCAGGCGTTCGTCGCGCGCAATCTCAGTCCGGGCGGATCGGCAGATCTGCTCGCCATGGCTCTGTTTGTGGACGCTCTCTTCGTCGATCGGCTGGCCCCCTGATGCTTGCACTGCTCTGCGGCGGACAAGGCACCCTGTCGGACAATATCTTCGATCTCGTCGCCGATCGGCCTGCTGCGGAATCGGTCTTCGCCGCTGCGACCGCTTGTCTCGGCGAAGATCCGCGGAAGTTCATAAGGACGCGCCGCGCGGACGAGCTGTCCGCCAACCATGCCAGCCAGATCCTAACCGTCACATCGGCGCTCGCGATCCACGCCTGTATCGCGGACTTGCTGACTGAGGGCACCGCTGTCACGGGCTACAGCGTCGGCGAGATGGCGGCCTGGAGCGTTGCGGGAATATGGACCGCCGCCGAAGCGTTGCGACTGACCGATATCCGCGCCCGATTGATGGACGGCGTGGCGGGGCCGGATGGGCGGCTCGGCTATGTCCGCGGGCTCGAACGAGCCACGCTCGAACACCTGCTCGAGACGCACCGCTGCGAGATCGCAATCAGGAATCCCGGCCTTCTTGTCGTGGTTGGAGGCGCGGAGTGCGATGTCATCGCCCTCTGTCAGGAGGCGACGACACAGGGCGCCGCCCGCGCCGGTCTTCTCGCCGTTAAAATCGCCTCGCATACGACGCGTCTCGAACCGGCCTGCACGCCCTTGCAGCAAGCGCTTGCGACCAGCAGACGCGCTCCTGTCGCAGACCAACGAACCCTCCTCGCAGGGGATGGCGGCGAGCGCATCTTCTCCGTGACCGATGCGACAGCAAAGCTCGCATGCCAGATCGCGCGCCCGATCGACTGGGCGGCGACGCTGGAGGCTCTCGTAGAGCTCGGGGTCGATCAAGTCCTGGACCTCGGTCCAGGACACGCGCTTGCCGAGATGACGCAAGGCTTCCATCCATCGATCCGCTGCTACGCCGCCGACGGATTTCGCACGATCGATGGTCTGCGAAACTGGGTTGTTTCCGAATAGGCAGGGCGCCCGGCGGCTCGCGATTGAGCGAACGCATGAAATTTCTCGAGAGAACTCGCCCTCGACAAGAGAAGCCTCCAGATACTCACCGCGATCGGTGCTGAAAGCTGTGGTGTTGAGCGACGCCAGGCATTGCCCCATAAGCCCTGTTGGGCCCAAACCAGGGAGCCGCGCCGCCAGGGAGCTCGAGGCCCATTCTGCCTGCTGGCGTCAACTCGCCGCTGGCAAGCGAATAATAGCTGGGGCAGCAGCGCGGCCCACCGAATGGTTAGACTCGCGCTCAAGACGGAGACAAGCCCCAAAGCCATCAGCAGCATGCCAAGCCAGGTCCAAACCCGTCCGTCATCGCCCGCCTCTGCGGCGGAAAAGGCGAGCGGCGCCGCCGAGGCGGCAACCACGTCACTGGCGGCTGGCGCCGCCGCAAGGAGTGCCTCCACGTCGACCTGGCGCGGCGTGAACTCGTCGGCCGTGAGCCGGTCGCGTTTGGAAAGGGGGGCCGGCGACGCGCGGGTTGCGATCCCGGTGGCGAGGACGGGATTGGCATCAACCACCTGCGCGGGCACGGACGGGCTCGGCCGGGACGTATCCGCAGGTGCGGAGCGCGGCAGCTCCGCGCGCGCATCCACCACCGTCTTCCGCTTGCGCGCCGCGGTCTGGTTCTCTTCGGCCGCGGCGACACGATGTTTGGTGGCGCGTTGCTGAACCAGCTTCTTCGCCCTCTCAGTTCCTTCGGCGATCTGGAACCAGCATCTGCGCTGGCCTTCCACCCGATAGACCCAGTGCTGGCCATCGGCGGTCGACTTGCCGGGCCGCGTCAAGCACTCTGCTTCCGCGGAAGCGGGCGCAGGGGCTGTGGCGGGACCGGCATTGAAGAGTTCGGAAAGAGGCGTCGAAAACGCGGATGATGTCGAGAGACCTGCAATAAGCGTAAAAGCGGCGCAATAAACTCGCAAATGACCGGACATGGAAAACCCCGGTGTTGCGCCCCTGCCCGGACGGGAGCGTTGGCCGTGACCTAGGTCGCAATGCGACTTAAATCCGGCAACGCCGTGGATTCATTTTGGCCGCAGGCGATCTGGCCGTCAGCTCGATTGTCCATTTTCGCCATCCCCTCAAGGTCGCACTTTCAAGCATCGGCCCACGCAAAGTTGCAAAGGCTGTTTACCCGAACGGATGTAGCCGATGTTACGGGTGCCAGACGAAGCGCTATATCCGAACTGACGACTGGGCATTCGACCTTCCCGGGATGACAGTCTGTCCGGAGTGCAGAACCCGTCCGATCGCGCGGAGCGATTGCGATGAGGGAGGCTACGATGGATTTTTCGCGGATGTCGGATGGAATCCGGCTGCATCACGCCTCCCATCGCCACGATGGGTACGATGGTGACGACGAAGCGGGTCCGGCACCGAGCGCACCGTTCCTGACTGACGCGGTTGGCGGTGGCGCCCTGGTCCATGGTCCCCGCCCGTTTGCAGGTCAATTTGCAGATTCTGGAGCGCACCCCGCGAGCGCGAACACCCAGCACAATGACTCCGACCCGATTCAATCCAAACATCCCACGTCGGTGGGCGACACGGGCGGCCACGTCGGCAACCACGCTGCGGCGGGCCTGGATGCTTCGTCCACCACGCCCGCTTCCGGCGCATCACATCCCGGGATGGGCATTGCTGCGGTCGAGAGCGGAGCCAACACGGCCGGAAACGGCGGAGATGGCTACTTCTACGGAAGCATCATTCACGCGTCCCTGTTGATCTATCAACCGATCAACATCTCGGTGAGCTTGGGATACGGCTCGGTCGCCCTGGCCAACCAGTCCAACAATTTGAATGTCGATCAGTCCGCTTTTCAGATGGCCGGCGTCGGCGGCCATGGCGGCAATGACAACATTGCATCAGGCGGCAGCGTCAGTACGTCCTTAGGCGCCGGCCTGATCGCGAGCGGCGACAACGGCGCCGGAAACGGCGGCAGCGGCTATTTCTCGGGTGCGATCGTGGACGCTCCCGTGGTGATCTATCATCCGATCAATATTGCGGTGGCAGCCTCGAGCGGCACTGCGCATGCAAGTCAATCGAACACGGTGGACATCGATCAATCCGCCATTCAGATCGCGGGCGTCGGCGGAAGTGGCGGACATGGCAACGTAGCCGTCGGCGGCAGCGTCATGACGCTCGACCCCGGCTGGGGATCAAGCAACGGAGGCGGCGTCTCGGACGTTCAAACGGGCGGAAGCCAGGCCGGCAATGGCGGCGACGGCGTGTTCTACGGTGAACTCGTCCATACCTCGTTTGTAGTGTACAACCCGATCAACATCGCAATCGCGGGCTATGGCTCCAGCACTTACGCGGTCCAGATAAATGATGTCTCCGTGGATCAATCCGCGGTTCAGATCGCTGGCATTGGCGGGCACGGCGGCAACGACAACGCCGCAGCGGGCGGCCATGCAAGCCTTCTCTCCCATAATCTGTGGGGCGGCTCCGATACGATCGCGACCGGTTCGAACAGCGCAGGCAATGGCGGCAACGGCCATTTTGCCGGCAGTCTGATCGACGTCAGCGTCGCGATCTATGCACCCATCAACATCGCAATCGCAGGTCCCCATTCGACGGCCGTAGCCGATCAGGTCAACAACGTGGACATCGACCAGAGTGCGGTCCAGATCGCCGGCGTTGGCGGGGACGGCGGCCACGGCAATCTCGCACTGGGTGGCGATGCCGCGCATCTCTTGTCGGATCTTCACCTGGTGGCATAGCGAAACGTCGCATCGCTCGCATAGCCGATCGCATCGCGGCACGCGCCGTCGCCACTCTTCGCATGCAAAGCCCGCGCAGAGGCGCCGCTCCTGACGAAATGTCGTACTTTCGTACGTAGGCCCACCAAACCGGATGGTGTCCGATTTGACATCTATCGCCATCGCGCGTGGGCGGACCAGACTTGCCGCGCGCGTCCGCCTGATCGGGATGGATGTTGCACGACAGCCAACAAACCGACGGAGGCCTCAAATGATGCCAAAGGCAATCAACATCTCGGATACGATCAAAGTCAAATCGATCGACACCGGTGGTCAAAGTGCCGGAAATGGCGGCGACGGTACTTTCAAGGGAGCCATCATCAGCAAGCCGACTGTCAACTACGATCCGACCAACAAGGCGGAAGGTGCCGACGTGCACGTGAACACCGGCGATCACGTCAAACAGACGGCGGATTGGGATGCCGGCGGCGCAAACGCCAAGGCCTCGTATTTTTCGAAGGCCCATGGCGGAGACGCCGAGTCGAACGGAAGCCAAAAATCCTACAGCGGCTACGATACCTCCAAGGTCTACGCCAATACGGATGCCACCCAGATCAACAAGGTCATGGTGGACCAGCACCAGGAAGTTGTGGCCGGCATCGGCGGCGATGGCGGAGACGGCAACTTCGCATGGGGTGGCGGAGTGACCTTCCATCTCGATACGCTCTAACCAGCCGCTCGTCCGACTGGCGGGACCGGCGGCCGCGGCCGCCGGTCCTGGATTTCACGCCAATGATCTACCGATGCCGTTGCCGGATTGCGTTGGCCATCGGTCAAGTGCGCCGGACCTCGATTTCAGGCGGTGACGATCATGCTGATGCCGCCCATTCGGTTGCCTATCCTGCCGCAGATCAGGACGCCACTGCACGCGGCCCTCCGGTCCTGCGCGGGACCGCTCGGTCTCGTATTCGCGTATAGCTGCAGCTACAACCTGCTCCTGTTTGCGCCCTCGATCTATCTTCTTCAGATCTACGACCGGGTGTTGTCGAGCCGGAGTGGCGACACCTTGCTCCTGCTCACGCTCATTGTCGCGATCACAGTGGTCGTCGGCGGCGTGTTCGATGCGTTGCGGCGCGCCGTCCTGGGACGCCTTGGCGCCTGGCTCGACGATCGCCTTCGTCCTTGCGTGCTTTCGGCCGGCCTCGAATCGGCGCTTCGCAGCGATTGGACACAAGCGTCGGGCGCATATCGGGATCTCACCGTGCTGCGCCAGTTCGTCGAGTCCGGCGCATGTCCGATGCTGTTCGACGCGCTCTGGGCGCCCCTGTTCCTCCTTGTCCTCTTTCTGATCCATCCCCTGCTCGGCGTGGTGGGCGCCTGTTGCGTCGCCTTCCTGTTCGCGCTCACGGTTGCCGGAGAGCTGGTCACCGAAGACGTTCTGCTCAGATCCGGCGCCGCGCTGTCCAGAAGCTGCGGCCGCCTCCAGACTGCAGCGAGCAACATCCACATGATCCGCGCCATGGGAATGTTCGATAGCGCTGCGCGCATGATCCATCGTGACGCGCAGCACGCCCGCAGAGAGCACGATGTGGCACTCCGGCGAGGCGAGATCGTCTCGCTGGCCACCAAGCCGGTTCGCGCGCTGTCGCAGGTCCTGATCATGGGGGCTGCCGCGTGGCTCGTCCTCGATCACGGGAAGAGTCCGGCCATCATCTTTGCTGCCACGCTGATGTTCGGCCGGGCGCTCGCGCCGGTCGAAAGTGCGGTCGCAGGCTGGAAATCACTCGTGACGGCCGTGAGCGCCTGTCAGCGGCTCGGCGCACTTCTCGCCGCATTCCCCGCCGCCCGGCAGCAGAGCGCGGAGGTTTCTCCGCTGCAGGCGCCAAGCGGCCTCGTCGTCGACAATGTCGGCGTGAGGCTTGCGGGGACCAACCATCTTCTGCTGAACGGTGTCTCGTTCAGCCTCATGCCCGGAGAATGCCTTGGCATCATCGGTCCGTCCGGATCAGGCAAGTCCTTGCTCGGCCAGGTGATCGCCGGGCTGTCGATGCCAACGCATGGCCGTATCCTCCTCGACAATACCGACGTCTCGCTGCTTCGCGAGGGCCGAAGCGGCGACCGCCTCGGATATCTCCCCCAGGACATCAACCTGCTCGGCGACACGATCAACGACATCATCGCACGCCTTGAAGATGCCGACCGACGGAAAGTCATCGAAGCGGCCAAGCTCGTCGGTATCCATGGGGCGATCATGGGCCTGCCGCTTGGGTACGACACGGTGGTTCAGAGCGAAGCAACCTTCTCGCGCGGGTATCGGCAGCGCCTCGGTCTTGCCCGCGCCTTTTTCGGCAGTCCACGCCTCGTCGTTCTCGACGAACCCAACGCCAGCCTCGACTATGGGGGCGAGCGAATGCTCCTGGATGCCATCGAGCGCATGAAGCTCGCAGGCGTCATCCTTGTCGTCGTCACCCACAGGATGGGTCTCCTCGCCGCCACGGACAAGATTGCCATCATGGAGGGCGGTGCGGTCGCCGCGTTCGGCGACAGCGAGGACATCTTTGAACGGCACCTGAGCCGACCCCAGGTTACTTCGCAGATAGCGCCATGATCTGGAACTCTCTCACCATATGGACGCATCCCGCCGTCTCGAGACTTCCCATGGTCTGGGACCAGCTCATGCGAGCGCCGGCGAGCCCCCCGCCCGCCCGGCGATCTGGCGTCGTGGTGACCGCAATCGACGATTTCGAGCCTCTGGAATTTCCATGGTGTTCGACGCCCACGCCGACCTCTCCGCGCGGAAGGCTTCGCGGTATCACCGTCGCGGGCAATCTGCTGGTGCTCTGCTTCATGCTGGGGCTTGGGACATGGGCGAGCCTCGCGCCGCTCGAGAGCGCCGCGATCGCCTCCGGCGTCGTGGAATCGGAATCGAGCCGCAAGACGATTCAGCATCTGGAAGGCGGCATCATCAGGAAGATCCTGGTTTCGGATGGCGATATCGTGCGCAGCGGCCAAACGCTGATCGAGCTGGACGACACCCGGGCCGGCTCGGAGATGCAAAGCCTCCAAGGCCAATTTTGGGATGCAGCTGCTCGTGCCGCACGGCTTCAAGCCGAGCAGCAGAGATTCGAGAGGATCGCAATCCCGGACGCGCTGGAACAGGACAGCAGGCAGAGCGAGGTGGCGGCCGCTGCGGTGTCGGCGCAGCAGTTCATTTTTCAGGCACGCCTCCAGGTTCACGAGTCGCAGCTTGCGGTCATTCGCGAACGAAGGCGTCAAGTCGAGAAGGAGATCGAAGGTCTCAAGGCTCAGGAAACCGCCACCGGGCAGCGGGTCGACATCGTTCGGGAGGAACTGGATATGGTCGCGACCCTCGTCAACAAGGGACTCGAACGGCGGCCGCGGCTTCTGAACCTGCAGCGGGAGCTGGCCGACGTCGAGGGCCGCCGCGGCGAGATCGCCGCGCAGATTGCCCGCGCCGGGCAGGTCATCAGCGAACAGCAGGCCACCTTGTTCAAGCTCGAGAGCGAGAGGCAGAACGAGATCGCACAGTCGCTTCGTGAAGCACAGAACCAGATATTCCAGCTCCGCGAGCGGTTGCTTGCGGCCAGAGATCAGCTATCGCGAACGGAGATCAAGGCGCCCGAGGACGGCGTGATAACCGATCTGCGGATTCATACGGCCGGCGGCGTCATCGGAGCGGGCGCTCCGCTCATGGACCTGGTGCCCCGGCAAGACCGTCTCATCGTGACCGCGCGCCTGAGGCCCGAGGACATCGATGTGGTTCATCCCGGCCTCAATGCCGAGGTTCAACTCGTACCGTATAATCAGCGTCGCGTGCCTCGCCTGAAGGGAACCGTCGTGCACGTATCCGCAGACCGGCTGCTCGACAAGCGTACCGACCAGCCATACTACGCGACCAGGATCCGGATCGACGACGGGCAGATCGTCGCGAACGACATCCAGATCGTGCCCGGCATGCCGGTTCAGGTGTTCATCACGACGGGGCGCGGCACCGTGGCTCTCTACGCGCTCAGGCCCCTGCTCGACAGCTTCCGTGGTGCATTCAGAGAGGACTGAAGCGCGATGAGATTGGGGTGAATCGTCATCGCGCCTTCCGGGTCCGGATCATGCATTAGGTCTCCGGCATGAGAGCCACGCCGGGGACGTGATCGCGACTCGGCGCGGGCAACCGGCCGCGCCAGCGGAGCACGGCCTCCGTGCGATTGTGCGCGGCACATTTCCTCATGATATGCTGAATGTGCATTTTGACCGTGCTTTCCGACAGGCCCAATTTGGCGGCGATCAGCTTGTTGGGCAGGCCGAGCTCCAGTTCCGCCAGAACCTGTTGCTCACGAGGCGTGAGATCGGTCACGCTCCTGTCGATAGCCACTCTGGCTCCCTCGTTCATCAGATATGCGGGCGTGAGTCCGCGCGCATCCGGCGGCTCGAAATCCGGTATCCTGTTCATCCCGGCCACGGGCAACGGCCTGTAGGCGCCGCCGACAAGAACTAGGCGCAGGCCGGCTATGGCGATCTCGATCGGTAGCGAGGAGGAAAGAAAGCCGCGCACGCCCCGCTGCATCGCGGCCTGCACGGTCGGCTCGTCCTCGTGGTTTGACAGGACCACAGTGGCGGCGTTGGGACAACACTCCGCAACGAAGGCGAGATCGTCCTCAACCGAGGGATCGCCGATGGGCTTGTCCGCGATACTCAGCATCACCAGACGAACATCGCGGGCTGACGTGCAGTCCAGGCCTTGGACCGATGCCATGTCGAGGATCTCAAGTTCGTCCAACTCCCGCCTGAGGACGTGCAGAATGCATGTACGAGGCAACAGGAGCGGCTCGATGATCACCAGAACCGGCAAGTGAAGCGATTCATTGAGCCGTTTTGAAGCGTTGGTTATGTCGTGCATGATGTCCTCGAGATGAAAAGAACTTCCGCGATATTCCCATTCCGTATTGCGTCTCCCCTGCTGCTGCATTCATCCTGAATGCATCATCACGAGAGCGGCGCAGTGCCGCGTTAGTGCCGTATCCACTGCGGGATCACTCGACACCTGGGGGAAATTCTTTCCGCTCAAATCATCTGGGCGTGTACCGCGCGGTGGCGCAGTCGACGCATCCCTAATTGCAGATATTTCGATACGCCGTTGACGCCGCCGACCCTGACTTGCCGTCGACGACATATGCTTCATCCTCCTTCACGAGATACAGAAACGGCCTCTCGCCAGTCTCGCCGCCTGACGCGCTTCTTCCTTTCACACGGCCGCAAATCGTATCCACGGGGCGTCCAAACATGTTCTTTCGCATTGCGCGCTTCACGTCGCTGAGTTCGACCGTTTCCGGCCCCCTCATCTGCGTCGCGATCGCAACCTTCGCCTTGTCCAGAGCAGGGTCCGGCATTTCCGCGGGCCGTTCGGATGCCGGGACGCTGATGCTCGTCCGCGGGGACGCCGCTTTGGCAAGGTCGGTCGATCCGCGTTTCTTCGGAGATGGCTTTTTGCCGGACCTTGCCGGCGTTGCAGAATTCGATTTGACAGCCGCAGGCTCTTGCGCCAACGCCGTCGGCATTGGCTGCGCGGGTTGGGCGACAGCGAAACAGGGTCGTGACGCGCATCCGAGGAAATACCCTCGGGAAGGCGCAAACCAGCCAAAGCCGATCAGGACTCCCGCCAGCACTCCGACAAAAAGCAGTCCCATCCGATTCCCCTCCTCCGGGAGCTCGGCTCGCACTCGTAACTAGGACTAATTCCGCGCTGGTGATCTATCTGTTGCGCAAAAGCATTAAGCGCCCATTAAGCGCGCGCCGTTGTCGCGCCCATGCCTGGATGGGCGGATTAGATCGGGCTCCAGACCCGTGCCGAAATGACCGCGCCGATTGCCACAATGTAGTCGTTTTTCTGAATTCGGCGGAGATCGCCACGCGAGGAGGACGTTCCCCCGCTTCGGACACGCGATCTGCAGGACGACGGCGACTTCGGCGGTCGGCCGACGACTTATCCGCCAAATCGCTTGATCAGCTTTGAGCCCTTGGCTGCATCGATCTGCTGGCCAGTCAAGTCGGAGCCGGCGCTCAATCCTTTCGTCATGAGGTTCTTGACGCGTTGCGCCGCCTGCTTCTCATTGGAATAGTCGATCTCGACGTGATCGAGACTCATCAGATGGCCAAGCTCGTGAGCCCAGGCGCGTCCATTGGCGTGGTCATTGCCATACCACTGGACGAAGCTTGCCGGCTCGGGTTCGCTATTGGGGTATGAGCTTCCGCCGGCGGATAGATTTTCAATCGAATTGACGAGGTAGATGTGGATGGCATTGTCCGGATCGTGCCGAGAGGCAAGAACACCCAGCAATCGCTGATCATTGCTGCGCGCGCTCTTCGCCATGTCGAGCGGCTTCTCCATCAAGCAATCGCTGATCACGAACGCGATCTTGGCCTTTGACCAGATCGTATTGACCACGTCGAGCGCCTTCTTGGCCGTGTCGCTGCTCCATTGCCCGGGCTCAACGACCCCCCTGTCGGCAAATGGCGTGATGTAAATCCTCAACGGAATGGGCATCAGCTTCTCCGACGTCCGAAATTGCGATCGTGAGCGGTCTGTTTGACCCTTGTTAGCCACAACGGCGACTAACGAGCCACGTTTCGCCCGCCTCGTCGACTGAACGTGAATCGGGTCAGATGAGCATGTGCCCCTGGTGCGCGGGTCGGCCAATCCAGCTGGAAAATGTGTCGCGAAGACCCGGAAGTCTCCGCAAGGAAAGACTGGGGCCGGGCTTACGTTCAGAATGGCCGATGCAGAATCGAACGGCATGCTTGAACACGGCGCTACACGATATCGGCTGAAATCTTCAGGGCAGGAAGAACATGAATGGCATTCCGCCGCCTTCCGGCTTGTTGCTTGCGCTGGCCTCGGGTCTTGCGGGTCTTGCAGGAGCAGCCTCCCTCTCCCTTCGTTCAAGTCTTGCGGACGGGGCCTGACGGACCTTGCGCTTCTCGCATTCATCGTCGCCATTCAGAAAGTAACCCGCCGCGCAGGCAATCTTGACACAACGATCGCCGTCGCGCTTGAGGCCGGATCCGCAAATCAAAGGACAAACCCGCGCCGGCTTGAGCTTGATCGCATCGAGCGCATCGGCGCTCGCGGTCTTGGTATCGAACTTGGTGCCGGCGCTTTGATTGAACAGCTCAAGCGAGCGCCGCGACGCCGCATCCCACTCCCCACTGGCCGATCCCGTGAGGCAGCCGACCCGGCGCAATTCGGTTTGCACCGATTTTGCCAGCTCCGCTAGCGAAGGTGGCGGCACGGGCGCCTGTGGATTGGGGAGCGCTGCCACTTTTGTGTCCGTGTTTGCCTTCGCCTCTTGCGGCTGCCCTGTTGCTGATGGTGCAGCGTTCTTCGCGGCAGGTGCCGTTTCAGCCGCGACACGCCTTTGTTCGGCTTGAGCAGCCTGATGCTGCGCGGTTTCCTTGGCGGCCTCGGCGGCGGCCCGAGCTTCCTGCGCTGCCTTCAGATCCGACGCAGCCTTGGCAAGTTGCATCTGTTGTGCGCCCTCGTTCACGAGCCGCGCCTGCTCCTGCTCGGCCTGACGCGCCTTTTCGGCCGCAGCAACGCGCTTCTCCTCCGCATCGATTTTGGCGAGCTGAAGCTTTGCGAGACTTGCGTAGTAACCATCCGGATACTGGACGATGAAGAAGTTCAGTGCATCCTTGTTGCCAACCTGCAGCGCGAGCTCGTAGTCGCGCCGTATTTCGGATCGCAGCGTTGGCGATGGGACGGCTTCCTTCGCGGCCTCCTTGGCTGGTTCCCTGGTTGGCTCCTTGGCTGTTTCCTTGGCGGGCACCAGCGGCACGTCGTCGCCGCCAAGCGTGCCGTAAACATAGGGCTCCTGCCGATTGCCCGTCGCTTTCATGACGTCGTCGCGAACGAAGCCGAACACTCTGCGCAAATCCAGACCCGGAGTCCCGATATATTTGACCAATGCGGCAGCGTAGGGACTGTTCTTGCTGTTGCCGTCCGACGCTGTCGAGCCAGCCTTGGCGGCGAAGGCGACCAGAGTATTCGCCGTCGCCGGCTCAATTCGGGCAAGGCCCCGGCTGATGGACCGCGAGCCGACCGTCCGTTTCATCTTTTCGGAGAAAGGATTGTTGCGGCAAGCGTCGAGGATCACAAGTCGCAGCTGCCTTGCAGGTTCAATGGCCAGCATGACGCGATCGAGCGAAAACGCCTCATCGTACACATCCGTATCGCGCTCAAGGGTGGCATCGACCGGGATCAGGTAGTTCGCACCTTCGATCTCCATACCATGACCGGCGTAGTAGATGACGGCCACATCGGCGTCGCGAGCCTGATCGGCAAAATCGCGCAGCGTGCGCCGCATCTCGATCGCCTGAAGATCCTGGCGGGTTTGCACAACGTCAAAACCTGCGTTCTTTAGTGTCGCCTCGACAATCGCAGCGTCATTGACGGGATTCGAAAGTGGCGCCGCGTTTTTGTAGGCAGAATTGCCAATGACAAGTGCGACGCGATTCCCCGCCCATGCCGGCTGACAGAAGAAGAGCAGCAGCACAGGAAGAAGGAACAAGATTCGGCGCAAATTCACGAATCCGTGCAAACCCATGGCAATACTACTGTTTAATTATGCGCTTTATCATTCGTGTCGCCACGACAGGTTCGGTTCAATGACAACTCGACGATCCGGAGGGTCCGCGGAATATGGAACCGCATGGGACCGACTGGTGTGGCCGCGCTCGGAGATGTGGCCAGCCAATTGACCTCTCCGGGGGCCTGGCGTCTAGTGAGGCAGATTTTGAGCGAGCGAGATCACTGCTGTGACTGACGCGAAGGTCGGCCAGGAGGGGACAGCCAGGAACCGGATCGCCGGCGGCGTCAATCCCTGGCTGGACTGGACCTCCAGGGTGGCCATCGTGATCGTCTATGGCGGGTCTGCTCTCATTGGCGCCGCCAGCATCCATCGCCTTCCGTTGGGCAGCGTGGACAACTTGCTGATGATCGCAGCCAGTATTGCCAACGTCCTGTTCCTCGGACTCGTTGCACTGACAACCATGACCCGGCTGGTCCCGACAATGAAGTCGAAGGGCGTTGAGATGCGGGTCTCGGCCCTGCTGGGCGCATTTCCGACCGTCGCACTCGCTTTCCTTCCGAAGGCAGAGCTCGGCCCGATCTGGTCGGCTCTGTCCACGACGTTGATCCTTGTGGGGATCTCGCTTTCTATCGTGGTACTCCGCTGGTTGGGCAAATCCTTCAGCATTCTACCGGAGGCGAGGCGCCTTGTGACGGAAGGGCCTTATCGAGTCGTCCGGCATCCCCTCTACCTATGTGAGGGGATTGCGTTGGTCGGTGTCACACTTCAGGTCCTTTCACCACTTGCCGTGCTCATCGCCATCGTGGTTGCGATGATTCAGTGCCGACGAATGATCAACGAAGAGCGGATTCTAAGACTGGCCTTCCCTGAATATGACGTCTATGCCGCGGCAACGCCTTTTCTGATCCCTGCAGGTCTGATCCCCGCGAGACTCGGGCGGCGAGCTCATCAGGCCGGACCGGAGCTCTCGACCAAGGCGGTCGATCCGCACGCCTGACACCGCGCTTCACGTCTCCTCGATGTGCGGCTCAGCGGAACTCGAGTTTGAACCAAGCCGGAGGCCTTGTGCCGCGCTGCCACGAGCAGCCCCCAGAAAAATAACCGTTTTATATCAATATCTTATATTGTGATCGCGCCCTCAGCAGAGCACTGGCGGGCGCCTATCATCCACATGAATCGGCGGACAGCGCCCGGCGCAATATCTTCCATGCCTTTTGAACGCGTCCGCATTTCGCAACAACACATAGGAATGGATCGGGCTCGAGTTTGGTACTGTATGCAGATAGGCAGCCGCCGGTAGCGTACGAATTCAAAAGTCATTTCTTATGCGGCCATCTTCGCGACGTCACCATTCTACGGGCCATAGGTTGGGTGTTCGCCATGAGAGTGTACAGGCACCTTCGAGTTTTGCTTCTTCTCGCCGCTTCGCTGTTCCTGGCCTGTCAGCCAGCCTGGGCGACAAAGCGCGTGGCTTTGGTGGTCGGCAATGCCAACTATCAAAACGCCCCTCTGCTCCCAAACCCGGCCAACGACGCTGCGGCTATCACCGCGACCTTGAAGGGAGCAGGTTTCGATGTGGTTGACTCAAGACTTAACCTCGCCGCGACCGATATGCGGCGGGCCTTGAGAGAATTCGCCGATCAGGCCCGCAATGCCGACATAGCCCTGGTGTACTACGCTGGCCACGGTATCGAGATCGACGGGACAAACTATCTGATCCCGACCGACGCCAGACTCGAACGTGACACGGACATCTATGACGAAGCATTCTCGCTCGACCGCGTCCTGCTGGCGATTGAGCCTGCGAGGCAACTACGCGTGGTGATCGTCGACGCGTGCCGCAACAATCCGTTTGCCGATTCGATGAAACGTACAGTTGCCTCGCGATCGATCAGCCGCGGGCTGGCCAGGGTCGAGCCCACCGTCTCCAACACGCTGATCGCGTTTGCCGCGAAAGCGGGACTAACCGCACTCGATGGCAACAGCCAGAATAGTCCGTACGCGACGGCTCTCGTGAAGTACATCGCAAAGCCGGGGCTCGACTTGCGAAGGGCTTTCGGCTTCGTCCGCGACGATGTCTTGCAAGCCACGGGCAACCGACAGGAGCCCTATGTCTACGGCTCGCTCGGCGGCGAAGACGTTGCGCTTGTTCCGGCTACCAAGGCTGAGGAGCCGATACAGGCGGCCAACCCCCAGTCGGAAATTCGACGTGATTACGAATTGGCCTTGCAGCTCCGCAACAAGCCTGCTCTGAACGCGTTCCTGACCCAACATCCGGACGGATACTACTCAAATCTGGCCAAGCTGCAGCTCAATCAGCTCGACGCCGAGGACGCACGCGTCGCGGCCACGGCGAAAGCGCAGGAGGCCGAGCAGCAGCGAGCTCGCCTGATGTCCCAGGGCGCCCAGCGTGCCGACCAGGAGAAGGCGGCCGCGGATCTGAAGGCTGCGGAAGAGGCCCGGATTGCGGCCGAGAAGACGAAGCAAGCGGCGCAGGAGCAGGCCGCCGAGGCGGAACGGAAACGTACTGCATCCGAATCTACAATCGTCGCTGCACTCTCCGGGAATAAGCCGGCTGTTGAGAGTACCGTCGCGGATAACCCAGCGGCCGCTACGCCCGCTGAGGACAGCAAGACGCCCAAGCTTGCCGCGCTGAGCGACGAGCCGCGCCAGACCGATATCGCAAAGGCCGATCTCTCCAAGTCCGTAGATATCGCCAAGTCTGTACAAGGCGAATTGAGCCGCGTCGGCTGCTTCACCGGCGCCGTCAATGGCCAATGGAATGCGGCCTCACAGCGCTCGTTGGCTCTCTTCAACCAGCACGCGGGAACCAAATTCGACGCCAAGCTCGCAAGTCTCGACGCGCTTGACGCAATCAAGCTCAAGCCGTCCCGGGTCTGTCCCCTGATCTGTGATCATGGCTACAAGGCTGACGGTGACCAGTGCAGCAGGATCACCTGTGCCGAGGGTTCGTTCCTCAACGACGACAATGAATGCGAGAAGCGACCCGGGAAGAAACCGGTTGCAAAGCGCAACACGGACGAGCGTCCGTCACGTGCGGATCGTTCAGCACGCGAGAGGCCGGCGCCGGCAGCCGACGTTCCGCGGCGACAAGCAACTGCGAGGTCCGGCGGCGGCGGTGGTCAGGTCGTTTGCGATCAATCTCTGTGCCGTCAGGTTAGAAGCGGCTGCCACCTCGAATACCGTGGCGGCGGCGGCCCCGGGGGCAACGTGGGTAATGTCGAGTCCTGCAACTAGCAACGCGCAAGGCTGCCACGGCGTCATGGAAGCCCAGGAGGCCGCGCGGATCTTGGTGTCGAGAAGGTGTGACGGGCGGCAGAGCTTAACACTGGGTCATCCAGGTCCGTGCCTGGATTGGCCGAAGCGGAGCGACCTGCGTGGTTGCGTGTGAGCTTGAGCAAAAGGACGCCAACGCCTTTCCCGGGGTGACGCTCTTTACGAAGCGGCAGGCACCCGGCATGAAGCCGACGGCGGTTTATCTTCCGCCAAAGCACCCAACATCTGCCACCAAGTTCGACGTCGTGATCTGGCTTCACGGCTTCTATGTCAAAAACCATGAATTCCTCTTCCACAGCGACCCAGCGCGGCTGCGCGAACAGGTCCGGGATTCCGGCAAGGACGTAGTGCTTATCGCGCCGTTCCTGGGCTACGAATATGCCGTTGGCGACACCTTTGCCGGAAACTACAGCGTGTCTGACCTGGCAACCGCGAACTGGGGCGAACGCTATATCGAGGAGATCCTTGGAGCTCTTGCCAGGTTCCTGGGTCTCTCCTCGACGTCCATTCCTCAGCTCCAGATCGGCAAGCTCATCATCGCATGCCACTCCGGCGGCGGTAACGGCATGCGCAATCTCGTCGGGAGCCTTGGAAAGTATCAGGGCAAGCTGACGGCCTGTTGGGGATTTGACTGCCTCTACGGTGCCAATGCGCGGCCCGATGATGCGACCTTCTGGTACCAATGGCTGTCCGGACAGAGCGGCCGGGCGCTCGAGATCGTGTATGGTCCATCAACTCTGCCGCAATCGGTGAAGCTGGACCTGATCGGGCGTGGGCTGGCGACGACCGATGGCAATCAAACTCAGCCTCAGCGCCCTGCCCTCAAGAACCTCAGCGTAAGCTTGGGTCATCACGATCTATTCCCGGCATTTGGCCAGATGGTCAGGGTCAACGATCTTGACCCGGCTTTCGTGGATCGCTTCATGATACCGCAGGTCGCGGACCAGCCGCGGCATAAGCCAGCGCCGCAGCGCGGGGAATTCCTCCAGCACGCAATTTCCAACGTTCGCAGCGCTTTTCCCTTTCCAAAGGACATTCATTACATGATCGCCCGGGGTGGCTTTTTCAGCCGACTGAGCAAGCTATAACCCAAGCTTCACCGGACTCACTTGATGGAATAAGATTTGACGTCGAACGACCAATTGTTCGTCACCAGCTTTCCGCTGCTGTTGTCCGGCACGCGCAGCTCGCTGGTCCAGGCCGATAGATAGCTCAACGCGTCGGCCTGACCTTCCAGCTTGCGGGGCATGTCCGGCAAATCGAGCAATTGCACGCGTCGCTCGCTCAGGATGGCGATCATCACAGCGGACCCCGTCGGCGGTGCGACGACATATTCAAAACCACGCTGTCGCGCCGCCGGGGCAGGAACAACAAATTCGACACCCGGCTTGACGAGATTGATGTCGCGTTCGTTCGACTGCGCCAATAGCTCGGGGGTCGGAAAGATCTGGGACATCCGCCCTTCCGCGTCGACGTCGACCAAAATGAGATATCCGGTCTTCCTGGCCGTGACGCCGAACGAGACCTTGCCGCCGACGTTGACGGTCTGGCTCGGCAGGATCTGAAGGGACACACTCGCGGCATTGGTCTGCCCGCGCACCGCTTGTACAGGCCAAAGCCAACGTGCGTACGTCGTGCCGACATGCAACGACGCCGTCGGCAATGGTGCTGCGGACGCAGCTCCGCTACCCGCCAGCAGCAGCAGGAATGCGAGCCATGGTCGCGCCTGGCGGATCGGCTGCGATGACGGCATGGCCTGCTCCCCTAAGAGTCAGGGAGCACTGAAGAAGCCGATCGAGGCGATTCGCGCGTCTGCGGGCAAGTAACGCTCGAGACTCTTGATCACTTGCCCCGAGGCGCGACGCCGGTTGAACTGCATCAGGGCTGTCTCAAGATCTACCATGCGTTGCTGCGAGGTCACCGCAACGATCTGTTCCGCACCGAACGGCTCGCCGACCCTGAGCGGTAGGCGCAAACTCGCCGATCGGGCCAGCGCCGCATCAGAACCCACCGGATACAACAATTGGATGGTGCCATCGCCAGACACATTGAACAGCAGCACCGCCCTTGACGCCACATCAGACAGGTCAACTTCGACAGTCTGGCCAGCACGCTGTTGGCGATCGTCTGGCCAGATGCGCATGATCTGCGGCGACCGGGTCGCAATGCGTTTCAGTTCACGAATTGCCGCTGTCCGATCGACTACCGTCGGCAAGTTCGCAACGTCGATCCCGTAGGCGACCACGTCGCCCCACGCGATCACGTCGTGCGACACGGGATCCCAGATCAGGTCGGGATTGTCCGTCGGTTGAACCGCCTGCACGGGAACATCCTTTGGCTTCACGCTTGCAAAATAGCTTGTCTTGCCGTCGAGCGCCGCCAGCCGGATTGGTGCAGCGAGGCGGAGAGGCCCCGGCGCGTCGCCGGTCGGAAGTTCCTTGGTCGCCGCCGCGGCAAGGGTCGGAGTGGTTGGTGCCTTGGCCGTGACAGCCGGTGGCGCGGGCGCCTGTCCCTCGACGGCCCCCCCGGATCCGGCCGGACCAGAGGCAGCTCTCGCGGCCGGCCCCTGAATCAGCACGACACCGCGCGTCAATTCGAAGGCGACGTCGGTATCCGGCGTCTGAGGCGGCGATGATATGGTCACGATGTTCTGGCGCTGGTCCGAGAGCTGATAGACCACCTGTCGAACATTGCTGAAGAGCTCCTTGAGCGTCACCTTCCCATCGTGATTGATGTCTGCGCTCCCCTCCACCGCCCGCGCGACCGCATAGCTGAGAGCCCCGCGCAAGCCATCGATGCCAGGGATGCGGACTTCCGGCGCCTTGGTGTAGCGGTCCACCGCAGCCAGGAACGCCGTGTGGTCAAGATCGAGTTCTGACTTCGGATCGTTGCTGTCCGACACCGGCTTCAGTTCGTCGACCAGCAACGTGTAACGCGGGACCTGCCGGAAGCTCATCTCAGCGGCACGCGGATCGATATCGCGCACCATACCGCCACCGTGGCAGGTATCAGCCACGAAGATCACCCTCGCCCCGCGCAGCTCGAACTGCCGGATGAAATGGTTGAACTCACTGCCCAGAACACGTTCAACCGACCCGGTTGGCGTGGTTTCAAAGCCTGGCAGCAAGAACACGTTTTCCATTCCGTCCGGCTCCGAGCCCTTGACGCGCTCCGGCTCCTGGGTGCCATGACCGGCGATCGACAGAAAGATGAGGTCGTTGTTCTTGGTCCGCTCCACCAGTGCACTGATCTCGCGCAGGACGCTTGCCCTGTCGGCCTGGGCGTTCGTCAGTACGACGACGTCGCCAACCCCCATGTTTTTCAAGCTGGTCACGATGTCAGTGGCGTCAGCGACCGCGCCCTTCAATTTCCGCACGTGCTGATAGTCATCGATCCCAATCACGAGCGCGCGCACCGCCGCCCCGTCCGGATTGCTGATCGACAGTCCTCCTGCCGCATATGCGTGAGGGGTTATCAGCCCGATCAACGCAGCGAGCCCGATGGTGGCGCATAGCTGCCTGATCCCGCAATAAAATCCTCTGGGCATCCGCATCGTGATCCACCTCGACATCATGCCTACCCATTTTGTAGCTCTGGCGACACACCGGGTTCAGCGCCTTTTGCTTGCCGTTTTGCGGCCCGCCGGCGATTGTTCGGTCTCCTGATAGGCGCTCGCTGAAACTGCCGTCTGATCGTCCGCGAAGGCTCGAAAGCGGACCGGAACGTAGCCGCGCGAAAGCAGGCTCGCCAACGGGTAGACGTTGCGGCAGACGCGGCCGTTGCAGCCGCCGGTCGAGGATTCCATCACCTCGGCCTTGCGATCAGGCGTGAACCGCAGGAACAACATCACGTGCGAGCCCGGCTTGTTCAGCGCGTCGCCCGGCCTCAGGTCCCAGGGATTTGCCACGGGGGCTGCGATCGCGGGGATAGCGGCAGTCGTGTAGTGGACGGACAGCCCCCACGCGGCGCTGACGAAGGCCGAACAGTCGACGCCAGCCACATCCGGCCGTGGCGCATTGCGAGTGCACACATTGCCAGCCAGCGTTCCGCTCTCGATCCGCTGCCGGAAGTTCGCGAGCGAACCGTGGCAGCCCCAGCAATAGGGTACGCCGCGGACCTCCTGATTCACCTTTCCCTGCAGATACCACGGCCGACGAACACGGCTGAAGCCGCTGCATTGGCTGTCGGGATCGTTGCCGTAATTCGCCTGCGTCAGCTTCCACTGGATGCCCTCGAACGCAAACGCTGTCTCGATCGCCTGCTGGCGATTGGACGGTCTCACGGCGGCCGACGCGTCAAATTTGACGCCGGATTGCGGTGCCGGCGCGGCTGCCGTTCGCGACGGCCGCACGTCGATAATCGAAGCGTTGGTCAGAGGCCTGAAGCCCACGCCGACCACTTCAATACCGTCCGGTTTGGTCCGCAGGAAATAGACATCGCCATCGCCCGAAACCGTTACGAATCGCCGGGTCAGCGGCGTGTTTTCCAAAGGAAGCTCATAGATTCCTTCGAGACGGCCGTTCGCGGCATAGCGTGCGACGAACGTAGAGGCATTCTTTCCCGATGGCGGGACGTCCTCCGCCAACACATAGAAGCGGTCACTGTTGTCAATCTCGAGAAACTCTACCGTGCCGAGCTGGTTGCGCACCCGGAGGCCGAGCTGGCCGATCGTCTCGTTCGTGACCATGGTCTGGATTTCGACCCGTACGCTGGCATTGCCCTTGTCCGGAATGATGTCGGCGATCACCGAGCCCTTGCTTCGAGTAGCAACATATTGCCGGTCGGGCTGCCGCGTCGTCTTGATGATGGCCGCGCGGGTGTTCTGGTCGAGCAGGTCGGTCGCGCTGCCTGGCGCCTGTGATCCCATCTGGGCAAAAGCCGAGACGGCGACCTGGTCGTCCGCGCCGCGGCTCGAGACCTCTTCAAGCTGGATCACATCACCACCGAGGCCGCGCGTGGATTGCCCCGGCGCCGCCTTCAGCGTCCGTACGCCGCCGTCCCAAACCATGATGTCGTCGTTGTGGACGACGAGATCCGTCGGCTGGACGTCCTTCGGCATGTTGAGGACGTCAGGATCGGAGCTTGGCTGTTTCGGATCAAATTGGAGGATGCGACCGTTGATCTGATCGAGCACAAACAGGTTGCCCTGCCCGTCGGCGCTGAGTGCTTGCGGTCCCGCGAGTTCCACGTCCTCGCTGGCCGGGACGATGCCGACCATGGAAGCAGCCGAACCGCCGGCAAAGCTGCGTACGACAGTATCGTCGGCGTACGCCTTGGTTCCAAGAATGCCAGCGCCAACGATGAAGACCCAGATCCAATGATTTGGACGAAGCATGTTCGCCTCAATGTACCCCGAACCGATCGCCGCGTCGGATCGACTAATCCGAGATGCCGTTGATGCGGCGCGTCAATTAGTGGTGAGCAATCTCAATCACGTTCAATCTATCACTGGACGGTGATAGTCCGAATGTCTTCAGCTTGCGGTGCAAAACATGGCCCGGAATAGATTTGAGCAGGTGAGCGAAGTCCAGCCCGACGCGATCACGCTTGTCCTGAAACGCGACAATGACGGCATCTCCGGATCGATCGTGCTGCCGGCCGCCGCGAGCGGCGGACGGCTGACCACCGACCAGGTCAGCGCGCAGTTGCCGGCTCAGGATGCTTTTCGCGGCGCGATCCGGCTGGCAAACGACGTAAAGCTCGCGCTCGTAGTGTGCGATCCAGACGGGGTCTGGAAGTCCGAGTGGGGCGATCTTTATCAGCCGATCGAATGACCCGCATCGGATGGAACCAGCATATGCTGCGACGCCGCATCGAGACGAGCTTGCCGAACGGACCCTCCCCCCGACCATCGTTCTGGATACGGGCCTTGATGGTCGCGCTGCTGGCTGCGACGGGCTGGCCGGCACGCGCCAACGACTCGGCTGCGGAATTGTCGATCGGCGGGCTCCAGTTCGTACGCACCAATGACGTGGCCATGGAGAGCGAGAACCTTCGTATCGCGCTCGACAGGATTAGCGTTCGCTACCAATTCGCCAACGTCACCGCCAAGCCGGTCACGCTTACCGTTGCCTTTCCGCTGCCCGACATCGACCTGTCGGAGGCTGAGAACATCGCACTGCCGTCAAATGATCCGATCAACTTCGTCGACTTCGAGACCAAGGTCGATGGCAGCCCGGCGCCGCTGACCGTCGATCAGCGCGCCATGGTCGGCAACAGAGATGTCAGTGCCCTACTCCGCGAACTCAAGTTGCCGCTGCTGCCGATTGGTAACCGCGAGATCCGGGTGAACGACCTGCCCGAGGCGACCCGGGCCCGGCTCGTGGACGACGGACTTCTGATACCTGCCGGAATGAGCGACAACGGTCGGCAGCAGTATGCGCCGGGTTGGGTTATCAAGACCTCGGCTGTGCGCCAGCAGGTGTTTCCGCCCATGCGCACCGTCTTGGTCGAACACCAGTACCGGCCGAGCGTCGGCTCCAGTCCCGACACCATCCTGCGCTCGAGCCTGCGCCGCAGCGGCGCACTCGCTCAGGAAGTCGCCCGTTACCGGAAAGAGTACTGCGTCCAGGATACGTTCCTCGCCGAACTCGACAAGCGCG
Organism: Bradyrhizobium sp. 61; assembly: GCF_023073075.1. Lineage (NCBI taxonomy): Bacteria > Pseudomonadati > Pseudomonadota > Alphaproteobacteria > Hyphomicrobiales > Nitrobacteraceae > Bradyrhizobium > Bradyrhizobium sp. 61. The sequence goes on from NZ_JADPIU010000088.1 coordinate 262,572, forward strand.
CGGGCAGTAACCAGACCAACAGCGCGAAGCTGCAGGAGCGGCGCATATCGTATGTGCTCAAGACCGGCGCGAATTGGGCCGGGCCGATCCGCTCATTCAAACTGACTATCGACCCAGGCGGCAGCGACCGTTTGGTGAGCTTCTGTCCTGGGCGGCTAAAGGCATCGTCCGCTACTGGAAACATGCTTGAATATACGGCAAGCGACTTCAAGCCGGATGCCGACCTGAAAATCCTGGTGATCGGAACATTCTGAGCGTGCCGGTCAATTGGTGAGCAGCACGTAGCGCGCGGCCGCGATGACGGTCACCTTGTTGCGCTGAGCCTCGCTCAGCGCCTGCAGAAAGAACGTGTCGGCAGCCATCGGTCGCGGCTGGCGCAATGAGTCCAGAACCTGCGGAACCGCCACGACCAACAGCAATTGCGGACCGCTCGCGCGCGCTGTCGGCAGCGTAAACGAAAGTGAGTCGATGCCCGGCTTCAGAAGGTAAGAGAGGCTCTGGACTTCGCCGCGATCCGACACCATGAGCAGCTCCACCACGCGGTTGGCAAAGTTCTCAATGGTCCCATTGAGGGTTTCGCCGCCCTTCAGCTCTGTCGCTGACAGGGTGATGCGTGGCATTCGCGCCTGATCGCTCCCGACCTGGCTCAAGAACTTGACGGCTGGGCATTGCGCCTGGGTCACTTGCCTGACGCCGACCGAAGCTTCGAAACCCTGCTCACGCCGAAACGCTTTGTCGAAGGTGTCGAATGGGGCGGTCGAGGCACCGAACCCTTCGATGACAGCCGCATTTGGGCTCACAGCAATCGGCAAGACAAAGAAGCAGTCACCGCCAGGATATTGGGCCACGTATTTGCGGATGCGCTCAGCTCGCCCCGGCCCATCGAGCGCCGGAGACGGCGTTGCCGTCGGCTGCGCGGACAACTTCTCTGTCTCCTGGCGTCCGGGCTGTGGTCCAGCGGGCTCGACCTTCGGCGGCACCATTGTTCCAGCGAGTTTCGGAGGTGGCGGCAAGACCGCGGTGCCGGGCGCTGACCAGACCAGCTTGTAGAAGGCATATCCACCACCGCCGACCAGCAGCAACAATGCCGCCACGCCCGCCCCCAGCCAGAGGCCGCGCGCGCTCCGCGCGGTCGACGGCATCCTGTCCTGCGACGCCGGCGCCGCGCTTTCCGGCCGCCGTAGCGGATCGAAGCCATATAACGGCGCGGCCGGTGTCCTGGCCGAACCGGTTGGCGTCCAGCTGGCGACCTCCCCCATGGTCGGGCGCAAGGCCGGATCGGGCTGCAGCATCCGCTCCAGCAAAGGCCGGATTCGCATATCCACCGCACCGAGATCGGGCACACGCCGGCGCTTCTCCACCAGTTGAAACTGGCTGCCGCCCATGTCGAGTTTCTGTCCGGTCAGCGCATGGAACAGCACAAGACCGAAGCTGTAGACATCGGATTTCGCAGTCACGTCATTGCCGTACAACCCAACCTGTTCCGGCGATGCGTAATTGTCCTTGCCGGCGAAGCCCGAGCCGATGATGGTCTTGTCACCCATCTGGGTCGACCGCGCGATGCCGAAGTCGATGATCTTGGCCCGCCTGACGTCGTCGAGCGGAACGATGATGTTGTCCGGAGAAACGTCACGATGGATGATGCCGTGCTCATGGGCAGCCTCCAGTCCCGATGCGACGCGCTGCATCAGCCTGATCAGCGCCTCGAAGGCCAACGGCCCATCATCGAGCATGTTCGAGAGCGAGCGGCCATTCACGAATTCCATCGCGAGATAAGGTCGCTGCAGCACCGGCTCCACGGTAAACAGGAAGTAGCGAACGATCGCGTCATGCGGAAGATTGTGGAGTGCCGCGGCCTCTCGACGGAACAGCGCGAGCGCCGCCTCGTTGTCAACCATGTCGGGCAGCAGCATTTTCACCGCAACAGGCGATCCAGTCTGGATCTCACGGCATTTGTAGACCTCACCCATGCCGCCCGCGCCGATCACCGCTTCGATCTCGTAAATGCCGTTGAGACGCGTGCCGGGCGGCACGCCGTGATAGGACGATCGGAACGGATCGTTCGGGGTCATGGTTGCGGCTCCCGATTGAGCGGAGATCTTGTCGCCTCCTGAGATCGTGGCGTCAGTAGTCGCACGATCACAATCGTCACGTTGTCAAGCCCGCCACGATCAAGAGCTAGCGCGAGCATGTCATCGCAAGCCGCCTGGGCGCGTCGCGTAGCCACGTGCTGCAGGATCTCGTCGTCCTGCACGTGCCTGGTCAGGCCATCGCTGCAGATCACGAAGATATCCTCCGGCTCGGCCGGGCCTGTCACCACCTCAAATTCCGGATCATCGGCGACACCGACGGCACGAGTAATGGCATTGCTCGGCCAATCATTCACGTCTTCGCGCGACAGTGCACCTTCGGCGATCAGTTCCTCCAGTTCGCTGTGATCATGCGACACTTGGCTAATTGCGCCACGACTGATCAGGTAGACCCGGCTGTCACCCGCCCATATGCAAGCGTAGTAGCTATCGCGAACGAGCAGAACCGCCGCTGTGGTCCCGACGGTGGCACCCTGTCGTTCATGACTTAGCGCCAGTATCTGCTGGTTTGCGCTGAACAGCCGTTCCTCACATTCCGCCAGCAGGTCTGCGGCTGATTCTGGCGTGCCGATCGCGTCCAGCGACTGCACTACAATGCGACTGGCGAGATCGCCGGCCTCGTGCCCCCCCATACCATCGGCAACCGCCCAAAGGCCAACGTCGGTTCGTACCAAACATGAATCCTCGTTCCGCTCCCGCACCCGTCCGGCATGGGTGACGCTACCAACATCGAACAAGGATGGAATATGCACCATCGCGTGTCATCCATTCCCGGATGCCGCGTGGCCGAGATCACCGGTCAGCAGCGTGATGTAGTGAAACGGATCTGGTAATCCGCGGCAACTCAGCGCCATTGGCGGAAAGCCTTCCCCTCCGGCGGTCCACCAGAAGCTAGCTGCGGCGTAGACCTGTGGGTTGGCGGCGCAAAGTGCTGCAAACGACCCCGCGAAGGCGTCGACCGCCGAAGCCCTCCCCATTGCCGCAGTACCAAGCGACGTGATCGGCGGACCGCCGGCGATGGTCTCCTGCAGTCGTGGCACCGCAAGCCGATCCAGTGCATCGGAGATCTGCTCGTAGGTTGCGGCCCGATCCAGGGTCGAAAGCATGAACGCTTCCACTTGCCCGAACCATTCGTCCTGCGGATCAATGCTCGGCGGCGGCAGCGAGACGGCCTCGCCGGTCACCGCATGCAGGGTCAAAGGATAGTATCGCCCCACCCCGTCGAGTGAGGGCATGATCGCACCCGCCACTGTCGTGCCGCAGATCGCGGCGCCAAGCCAAAACCGCCAGACCGGAGCGGTCAGAAAGGCCTGCTGCCATCCTGGGCCAAGCTGGTGGCGACTTGCTGACAGCGCAGCCTGTACCCACGGCTCCCAGGCTTCCAGGAAGCTGCGCGGGGTCGCGATCGCGATGAAATCGCGCTTGGCGCCGATCTTGCCGAATAGCCCGCAACGCATGGTCATATCCCGGTCGGGCAACGAAACTCGCGCAGCACTGACAGATTCAGCGGGTTGCGCAACGACCCAGTCGAAATTTGATAGTTGAGCTCGCGCCCCGCGACGATGAAAGTCGCGCTGGCCGTTTCCGCTTTCACAACCAACGAGCCCGCCTCCAGCATCCGAAACAACGACCAGGGACCAATGCGCTCGAGCACGGATGGCGCGCCGGTGTCGTTACTAACTGAAATTGCCGTTCGCGGCGCTGGGCCCGGCCATAGGACGGTCGTTGGCGAGTTGCTCTGAGGCGGTGGCGGTGGCGTCGGTTGCGGACCGCCGAACAAGGACGACGTGGCCGGTCCGGGAATGGTTGGGCTCGCAATCGTGGTGCCGCCGATCTCGGTCTTAACGGTCACGCCTGGCCCCGGTGCCCCAGGAGGCCGGATCGCGAAAGAAACGGCGGGCACACCGCCGCCCGTCTGGAAGAACGCATCCCGGATATAGGCCGCATTCTGGAATTGTTTGAGCGTGTCGGGCGAGAACGACCGACCAACGGGGCTCTCCTTGCGCCAAGCCCAGTCCGACCGCGACGTGTCGGCATAAGGTGCCAGGTACTGGGTGAAGAACTTGTCCATAACGCCATTCGGACTGAACAATTTGGCAAAATCCGCCAGCGGGACTTCCTGGCCGCTGCTGCGGACAAACGGGTAGCGGTTGGTCACGGTCTGTTGGCAGACCGGCGTGACCTGATCGCGCAACGTTTGCAGGATTTGCCCGGCGGTTGAAGCCGCGATGCTGCCTTCGAACTCCGCGGCTGCTGCGCGCAGCATGTCGGAGAATGGCGGTGGCATGCGCGAGGCATTGTTGCGGAGCGCTGCGACCTGGGTCTGAAGCGCAGCCGTGGCCTGTGCTGTCAGTTGGGGATTCTCGATGATCAACGTCAGGTTCTGCGCGATGTCGTTCAGGTTCGCGACGGTCGAGTCGATCGGCCGGCGGGTGCTCTCGCCTTCGAGCGCCGCGTGGTAAGGTTTGAACTGTGCCTCGATCGTCGCGCCGGGCGGTCCATCCTGGGCATTCGTGAAGAGTGCCGGCGCCGGTGCGGCAGCTGGCGCCGAAGCGTTCGCCGGCTTCGCCCGTTCCTTGGTCAGCACCGTCTCATCGCGCACCGATTCCAGAATTTGCCGCATCGGCGAGGTCGGCGCCGAAAGCGCCCGCAGCACCTCGTATTTCGGCTTGTCGGCGAGCAGCTTCTTCAGGCGCAGGCTCCCGAGCGCCGTTCGCCAGGTCGTCACGAAATCGTTGGAATAGATGTTGAGCAGATCGCCGGCCAGATTGTCGTACTGCTGGTCGATGGCCGACTGCTGGCCTGCATCACCCAAAACCCATCGCTCCCGCTTCATCCGCTCAGACAATCCGGACAGCCGGGCGACGAACTTCTGATGGAAGCCGTTATACGTGAAGAACTCAGGTACCCGCACCGCGTCCAAAGGCTGCCCCGTCGTGGTTTCGAACACGACACCCATGTCGGGTCCACCATGGCGGCCAGCGATCCAGTCGCCAGCGGTCGATGCGCGCGCCTCCGATTTCAGAAACTCGTAGGCACGTTGCGACACGCTCAGGCGCGCCAAGGAGCTCTGGGCCTGCTTGATCAACCGGCCGTCGAGTTCGACCAGCGGCGGCTGCTCGGTCTCGAGGTCGAACATTGCCACGAGGTTCTCGTCGAGCAGACGCCGCCCTTCCGCGTTGGTGGCGCCAGGATAGAGGTTGTCCGCCCAGTCACGTTGCATCCAGGAGCGGATCAGCTCGCGGTCCGGCGACTGCAGGCCGCCGACCATCAGATAGACCTTGAGCGCCTCGTAGACGAAGGCAGGTTCGTTGATGCGCGCATTGAGCTGCTCCTCGAGGCGATACAGCAGGCGCGGCCGGAACATGCGCTCAAGCGCCGTATGATAGGCCGCCTTCGAGGGCGACAGCAGCCGGGCGTGCTGACTGAGCCCGTAGCGAGCCGACAGAGGCACCGACTCGCCGCGCGATCCGTAGCCTGCCGGGGCGTTGCGCAGCCGGTAGAGTAGCGGAAGCACCTTGTCGAGATCATGATCGGCAATCAGCGTCTGCTTGATAAGTGGTGCGCCGGCGGCCGCATACTCGCTATCCGCCTGCAGGCTTTGCTCGATCAAATCGGAGTTCCGCTTGTAGCTCATCAGCCAAGCTGCGATCAGTCCGATCGAGACCAGGCCGATCAATGACAGGGCCGCGGTTTTCAGAATCAGCGCGCGGCGCACCGCGGCACGGTCGGTCGAGACCCAGTCGGCCTCGCCGATGATGACCTTGGAAATCAGATCGGCGAGGAAGAAGCTCTTGCCCGTGCCCGAATAGGATCCGGAACCGACCTCCTCAGCGCCGAACGTACGTGCCAGCGACCCGATCAATTGGTCGATCGGCGTGCCCTGCTGCGTACCCGAGGTGAAGTAGAAACCGCGCAGGTTCGCGTTCACGTGATAGCGCGTCGGCTCGAAGATCTGGTTGAGGAAGTCGTGGATCTGGGGCTTGAGCCGCGCCATCTGTGCCGGAAAGCCGAACAATTGCACGCGGTGCTGGGGTGTCGGCTCGTCCTGCAGACGGTCGAGCGTCTCCTCGCTCAGGCGCTCCAGCAGACGGTCGAACTCGACCGGGATCTGCCCCACCAGATTCTGGGTCTTGTCTGCGGTCTGGAATGTGGCACCCCAGACCTGGCGGCGGCCGGCCTCCCCGAGATAGGCGAAATACTCGGTGAAGCCGGCAACGAGATCGGCTTTGGTAAATAGCGCGTAGACCGGGAAGCTGACCTTGAGCCTCTGATGCAACTCGAGCAGGCGCATCCTGATGGCATCGGCGTGAAGTGCGAGTTCCTGCTTCGGCAGCGTCAGGATGTCTTCGATACTGATGGCGACAAGGACGCCGTTGATCGGCTGGCGCGACCGGCTTTTCTTCAGGATGTCCAGGAACGCCAGCCAGCTGTCCTTGTCGGCCTTGCTGTTGGAGTCCTGGGTCGTGTAACGGCCGGCGGTATCGATCAGCACCGCCTCCTCGGTGAACCACCAATCGCAGTAGCGCGTACCGCCGACCCCCGCGATCGCTGCGGGCGTCGCCCCGCGCGCGAGCGGAAACTTGAGCCCGGAATTGACCAGCGCCGTGGTCTTGCCGGCGCCGGGCGGACCGATGATGACGTACCACGGCAGATCGTAGAGATAGCCCGACTTGTTGCCGCTGGCGGTCTTCAGCGTCGCGAGCGCATCCTTCATGCGCTCCTTGAGCACCGGTTCATCGCTGACGGGCTGGTCCGCACCAGCGATGCCATCGGCAATCTCCTTGGCACTCTTGCGCCGCTTGAACAGATTGAGGCCAACGATGCCTGCCACGACCGTGGTGAGCAGCAGAATAGCGATCTGCCGGACGATATGGTTCTCCAGCGGCCGCCAGTCGCCGAACGCGATGAAGGGACCGGCGAGATAGATCACCGCTCCGAGCGAGCTGAGCCCTACTCCGTAGAGAACGATGCGAAGAATGTCCTTGGCAAGCATCTAACCGTACCTGTCGCAAACCACCTGACCCGGCGGTATCTGCCTATTCGCTGCGTTCGATAAAGATCTCGACGCGCCGGTTCTTGGCGCGTCCCTCGGGTGTCGTGTTGCTGGCGATTGGCGCATCTGCTCCTTTGCCCTCGACGTCGACGCGCGAACCATCGGTCAAGCCAGGCTTCAATGTCGCGGCAACCGCCTTGGCGCGCTCGACCGACAACTCGAAATTTGTCGGGAAGCGGACTGTGCGGATCGGCGAACTGTCGGTATGGCCAACGACCCGGATCCGTCCCGGCTCCTTGTCGAGGGTTGCCGCGACGCGGAGTGCGATCGGCTTGAAGCCGTCGAGGATGGTCGCCTGGCCCGACGCGAACAACGCCAGGTCGCAGACCCTGATCACGATGAAGCTCGGGGTCTGGTCCGCCGTCATGGCACAGGCGGTGTTCTCCTTCGCGAGCGCGTTGCGGATGCGTTGCAACTGGGTGATGCGATCCGGTGGCGGCGGAGGTGGCGGCGGCGGCGGTGGTGCAACGATCTGGCGCTTGAGCTCGATCGGGCCGGCTGGATGGAGCGCGAGCGCCACCTCGGCAGCATTCTCTGCCCGGCCAGCGAGGAGCGTCCGCAGGACGAAATAGGACCCGGTCAGCAGCGCGGCGACGACAGCCGCGACGAGCCAGACCGGAACGCGCAGACGCTGCCGGCGCCCCGCCAGCGCCTGCCCGCGCCAGTTGGGCGACAGGTCGCTCATCGTCTTCGGCCGGACCCGGCGCAGCAATTCATAGAGGTTACGCTGGATCAGCTGCAGGTTCGCAAGTCCGCCCGCTGACGTCCGGTGAATGCCCTGAAAACCAAGCGCAAGGCAGGCGTGCTGAAGTTCGAGGACCGGATAGTTGACCAGTGGATCAACCTTCAAATGGTCGAGGATCTCGAAGAAACGGACGCCGCCGACACGCTCGCCGAAGAACCGGCTCAGCATCGAATATTGCGTCCAGACGTGGCGCTCCTCGGTCGGGATGTGCTGCACGATATCGTCGGCAGTCGCACACAGGATGTATTTCGCTGTGTTGGCCTGGTGCTCGGATATGCCCGCGGAACGGATGTCCTTCTCGAAGAACTTGATCGCGTCTGCAACCTGCTCCATCAAACTCGCGAATGACGCGCGCATGAGCGCCACCCGCAACCGACCAAGCAGCTGCAGCAACGGGCCCGCAGCGCGCATCACTGGATTAGCATTTGGCGCGACGAGATCGTCGACGCGCAACGGCGGTCCTGGCGGTAGCATGGGCTGCTGCGCCTGGGCTTGCGCGGGTGTCGATATCCATTCCTCAGCGGGATGGCTGGCCGGCGCGGAGGCGTAGTTCGAGCCCTGCGGGACTGGAGAAAATGATGGCGGTGGCGCCGGCGCGCCGGGAGAGGGTACCGGTGATGGCGAATAGCCTGGACGTGCCGCAGGCCCCTCGCCCGGCGGCGGCTGAGAGGTCGGCGCCGGCGGCAACTTCCCGCCGGGGTTGGGACGGATGATCGTCCGTTCGCCCCGACCGAAAGGATTGACCGGCTTGTCCCTGTCGCTCATGGCCTGTCTTCCAGGATGGCCCAAAGATACAGCTCAAGCTCCGGCCAGTCGCCGGAGAAATGCATTCCGATCGAGGCCGCCGTGCTGAACTCGGGCCACAGCGGCGACTTGCGGTCGAGATAGAAATAGACGTGATCCGTGATGGCCCGGATGTGCGGCGGCGGCGTCGGCAAATGCGCCAAGGTCAGGCCCGGCAAGTTTGCGTGCACGATCTCGTTCATCTTGGTGTTCGGCCCGACCTTGAACAGGTGCGGGAAATCGTTCTGGATCTCCACGAGCGGCCGCCGTGCGGCAACCTCCAGCACCAGGGTCGCGTTTCGGAATAGCGCTCGATCGCGGATCGGCGACACGAACGCATTCTGTGCGCGCTCGATGATCTCCAGGCGGATCGCCCGCCGGCCCAATCGCGCGCTCAAGAAGTCCTGGATGTCGCTCACCAAGGGTGTGAAGACGTTCTCGAGATCGTCGTGATCGTAAGCCGGATAGTTGCGCGCCCGCCGTTCCGCCGTAGAAAATGTCGCAAGTTCACCCGCGAATCTCAGCAATTCCTCGTACAGGCGCTCGGGGTGCACGCTGCCGGAGCGCTGGAAATGGGTCAGGACGGGAATGGTACGGTTCAGCACTTGCAGGACCAGATAGTCGACGCTCTGCAACCCACCGCCGGATGACGGATCGACCGCGTAACGCGCCAGCTCGTCGAGTTTAGTCTCAACCCAGCCGATGATGCGGTTGAGCCAGCCATCAATGATCGGATGCGCGGCGCAGATCAGCATCGGCGGCACGAATTTATCGTCGAACAGGATGTTCTTGTCGCGCACCTCGAGAATGCGCGCGATGCCGAGGCCCATGTATCCGGGCTTGCTGCTCTTGCGCAGTTCGAACGACAAGCGCGGATAAGCGATGTCGATCTCTTCCTCGATGCGTAGCGCAGAGGTCGAGTCAATGAAGGTTTCCGAACTACGAACATAACGACTGGCGCTGTCGGTGCGATCCTCGTCGACCTCGCGGGTGTTTGGCGCCGCGACCGGCATCATCAGCCAGACGATCTGGCCTGCGGCCGTCTCCGGCACATCGATCGCTTCGGGAATTTGGCTGTCCGCGGGGATATCGAACGGCGTACCGTCCGGCATGACGCCGGACGCATTGCGCACCGCGAACTTGCTCTGTTCGGTAAGGTCCTTGTCGATCTCCAGCTGGGCAAAGCCCCACGGGTATGGTGTCGTGTAACGAACGCGCTTTTCCAGCAAGTGTTCGATGTAGCGGTCGTTCTGCTGCAGATGATGCGGCCGCAGAAACAGACCTTCCGACCAGAAAACTTTGCTGTACCAAGACATTCCTACATCCACTTAGAAATTGTCGGCAGCCGCGTGGTCGCCGATAGTTTACTTTGAACCGGGCTTGTCACCGCGGTCGTAATAGTTCGAGAAATGCAACATAAAGGTTTCGATCGGCGCGCTGTTGTCGCGGCCAAGATGCGCCTTCCAGCGCGTCAAGAACTCGTCCCAGAGTTTGCCCTTGTTCGTGCCGAGCCAGGAGCTTGCGCCACGCTGAAGCTCGAGCTCGCGCGCCATCAGCGTCGGATCTATGCCCGCAATCAGCTCATGGACAGCGTGCTGCATCGCCATGTAGGTCTTCAACTGATGTGACTTGAGATCACTGAAGCCTTGTGCAAAGGCGCGCTGTGCGTCGAGGTAGCTGCGCGTCGGCGGCCCAAAGAGAATGCGCATCGCTTCTTCCGAGGTCGGCGAGAACTTCAGCGGATTATTTTCGAGGGCTTGGACGGTGGTTTGGCTGGTGCTACGGGTCAGCTGCTTGGCTTGGGTCCGCGCCTGCAGCAGCGCTATCAGATTATCCACGGTCATACGCAAGATGACGCCAAGCTGTTCGGCGAGTTCGGCATCGGACTTGCTGGCAAAGAAATTGTCCGGCAATCCTGCAGCGCGCGCCACCAGTCGCGCGAACTCGGTACCGCCGACTGGCTTGGCCGTGACAGGTCCCTCGTCTGCCGCTTGCGCCGGGCGCGATGGCGATGCTGGCGGCTGGGCAGCGGCTGGTTCATCATCGATCCATACCGACGGCCGGCGTGGGGTCGGCATAATGGGCGGGCGCTCGACTTGCGGTTTCGGCGCGTTGGCTGGACCGGCTGCCCAGTTCATGTCGTCGTCCTGCTCGGACGGTTGGTACGGAGACGCCGGCGGTGACCGTCGGAAAGGGTCTACACCCGGTGCCGGGACGCTCGCCGCCCAATCCAGGAACCCCGGATTGACGGGTCGCGCAGCCTCGCGTGGCTTCTTCAACAGTTGCGGATCGATCGGCGGCGGAACGTCACGATCGGCTGTCCAAAGCTCTCCGTAGTCGGCATGCTGCTGGACCGAGGGTTCGCGCAGTTGCGCCTCATGGTTTGGGCTGGGCCCGCCGGCCTCATTCTCCAGCGAAACTCCGATGATGTAGTGGCCGATCGTGAGTCGGTCACCGTCGCGCAAGCGGTGCGGCCCCCGCATGCGCTGGTCGGTACCATTGAGAAAGGTGCCGTTGGTCGAAACGTCGTGCAGCCAATAGCCACCGTCGCGAAAGTGCACCTCGCAATGCTTTCCGGAAATCGTCCGCGCCGGATCCGGCAGCGTCCAGTCGAGGTGACGGTCCCGGCCAATATCGACTGAACGCCTGCCGGTGACCGTAAACGACACAGGCCCGCCATCCGGAAGGTTCGGCTCGTTCTCGATATTAAAGCGAAGCACCATCACATCGTCTCGTTAGCGCGGAGGGCGCGGTTCGCCGCGTGCCAATTGAATACCATCCTCTAGGCATGACGTCATTATCCGGTCCCGGGAGTCACGGGGGAGCCGGCAGAGGCCGATCAGCAGTGCTGCACGCACCGCCCGCGCGGCCTGATCTGGCTTAGCTTCCACGGGCGCAAATTCCGGGGGAACCACGCTTCCGCCGGACCAGCCGGCCGCCAGCGCCAGCCATGTCGCCGGCTGCTCAGGATCATTGGCATTGCCGACAGCCAGCGCCTTGTTCCGGGACTGCTCGTCCGGTTGCCGGACCCAGGTCTCCACAATATTGAGCGACCTGGTATCGCTGGCGTCGAAATGGTCGAACATCAGTCGCAGAGAGCGACATCCCCAGGCAACTGCTACGCGCCTGGGAAGCAGATAGGCACAGTAAGACACGGCCGGGTGCCAATTCCGCGCATCGGCGGCCTCCTGAAGGAAGTCCAGCGAAGGCTTGTCAGCGTCGGCTTTGCCGACATCATAACGCGCCAAGGGATAGGCCTGAAACAGATCCTGAACCGTACCGAACCGAACTTGTCCCATGACCGTCAACCAACAAGGGTTGGAGTACCGTGGGCGACCAGCGGACCACCGGCAGCAAGCGCCATGCCGGCCTGCGCCGTCATGGCGATCGTCGGCGCGTTGATGACGATGCCCGCCGGGGTCAGGATGATCTGACTAGGACCCACCTGTAGGGTGATGTTCGCATTGGCCATGAGCGTGATGCTGAGGCCTGCATTGACAGACTGGTCCATGGCCAAAGTGATGTGCTGACCACCCAACTGGATATCGAGCTTATCATTGCCGTTCTTGAGCGTGGTGTTGCGCGTGTCGCCGCCAAATGCAGCTTCGCCGATGGTACGTGTCTCGGTGTCGCGGACCGTTACGTCGTGGTCCTTCTCGGCATGCACCGTGATCTTCTCGGATCCCTTCTTGTCCTCGAAGCTCCACTCGTTGAAGCCGCCGCCACCTTTGGTGGAGTCCGACTTCAATCCCCCGATCGTCTTCTTCGACGGCAGATCGTAGGGCAGCTTGTATTCGTCGTTGTACACGGTGCCGATCACCAGGGGCCGGTCCGGATCCCCCTCCAGGAATTCGATAACGACTTCCTGTCCGACGCGCGGGATGATCTGACCGCCCCAGCGCTTACCAGACCAAACCTGAGCCACGCGCAACCGGCACGACCGCTTCTTCTTCCGATCCCAGAAAAAGCGGACATAGATTTCGCCCAGGGACTCGACGTCGATTTCCTCGCTCGAATTATCGTCCTTGGTCACCACCTTGGCCGTCTGGATGCCGTTGATTCTTGGCTTCGGCGTCATCATCAGCGCTCGAAACGGCCGATCACTCGGCAAGAACTCGTAGCTGCCGAAATAGACGTGTTGCCCTGCGTCGCTCGGACCGCCGGTGCGATAGGATTCGATCGAGAACGAGTGCACAGCTCGCACCACGAGGTATTCGACGTTCTGCGAGTCCTTGGAGTGCCTTTCGAGCTTCGTCAGCCCACCGGGGAACAGGTTGACGGCGTCGCCATTGCCGCGGCGACGCCGATCCATCGCTTGCTCTGCCTGGAGCTGGATCTTCGCGTAGCGCTCGCCGTCGGATTTCTCCTTGAACTTCCCGGGATAGTCGTAAAACTCCATCTCCGACCGAGTGTAATGCTCGGAGCCCTTGGCGTCGCTGATCATCTGAGCGTTGGGCTTCTGATAGTTGTAGTCGTTGAGTTCGATCTTGCCGGTACGAAACCGTCGCTCCGATACCCATTCATAGATGTGCTGCTCGCTTCGCCGGTCGGCACCCGCCAGCGGGATGTAGGGAATCGTAGCAAGACCTTTGATCGGACTGTGCGACGATTTGGAGTCCGCCAACACCAGCGTGTGTTTGCCGCCCTCATGCTTGAAGAAGTAGTAGATCCCGTGCTGCTCCATCAGCCGGCACACGAAGTTCATGTCGGTCTCGCGGTACTGAACGCAATATTCGAGCTTCGGACAAGAACCCTCTTCGGTCAGTTTGGATTCATAGTCGGTGAAGCCGCGTTCGTTGAAGACCTCTTTGATGATGTCGGGCGCCTTCTTGTCCTGAAAGATCCGGCAATCGGTGGTCCGCGACAACAGCCATAACCAGGGCCTCAGCACGATCCGGTAGCTGAAATAGTCGTTCTTCACCCCGAGCCACTGGGCCTCCGTCAGAATGCCGCTGAACTCGCGCTCCTTTTCATGCAGCTTTATGGTCAGCGTGCACTGCTGACCGATAGCGCGGTCGAAGTCGAGGTCGGCATCCTCACTGAGACACTCGATGCGATACTCGAACAGTTCGCTGAGACCTTCCGAGCCTTCGAATCCGGCAAAAACCAAAACGTCCTTGCCAAGAGGCGTCTTGAGTTCGCAGAGGCGGGTATCCTGAGTAAGCTGGCCCATGTGGGCTTAAACTCCCTCCTTCGATCGAATGACCCGCTGCAAAAAAGCTGATCAGACGTTATGCAAGAACGGCGGAAATCCTGCGTGCCGCCGGCTGTGCCGGCAAGCCCGCCCCAGGGCTGGGCTTCCTGACGTTCCACAACGGCCGCCAAAGAACTACCCCGGGCCATCAAGTAGTCGGCTCCAAGAGCTTGCCGGTTCACGCGAAAATGGCATGATCTTCGGGAATGAACCAAGGTCGGCAGGCATCTGACCCATAGGTATAGATTCCGGATCATGCACCCCCGCGCGATCCCCTAGTCGCCACGGGCTCGGCAGCGGGGCCGTGATCGAGCAGATGGACGGTCCGCATATGCTTGACGTCGCCTCCCTGACGCAGCCCATTGCCGCTGACGATCCCTGCGGGCCGGATCTCGACGCCATCGGAGACGTCCAATATCTGAACTTCTTCGCAGGTGCGGAATCGCTGCTACCGATGTCGTTCTTCGAGGTCGTCAATGCCAACGGAGAGCGTGGACGCTTCGATCCAAAGGCAGTCGATTTTGCCGGCCAGTTTGCCGCCGCGCAGCCCCTTCTGGCGCGTACCCGCGATCTACGTCTGAACCTGCTGCTAGCCAAGTTTTCAATCCTCAACCGCGATCTCGACGGCTTTCTCTGCTGCCTGAAGGCGACCAACCTGCTGCTGCGCGAGCAGTGGGAAGCGGTGCATCCGAAGGGCGAGGACGGCGACTACGCGCTTCGCGCCGTCACGGTCGAGGCAATCGACGTGTTCCCGACCGTGATCAACCCGCTCCAGTTCCTTCCCCTGATCGAGAACCGCAGACACGGCAACCTCAACTACCGTGCTTATCAGATCGCTCACGGCGAAATTCCCGCCGGCGACGCCGACGCCGACGGGCCTGATCTTGCGGCCATCGAGCGCATCGTCAGCGAGACAGATCTCGACACGCTCAAGGCAGCCAGCGGGCGGTGCTCCGCAGTTGCTGCTGAAATCGCGGGTATCAAGCAAACCTGGCACGAGAAGTTGAACGCGGGGCAACCGATCAGCCTCGACAGGCTCTCTGGCTTGGTTAACGGCATGGCTGCCTGGCTTGCGGGTCTGGTCGCGTTGCGCGATCCGGCCGCGATCGCCGCAACCGCGGAAGATGTCGGTCCTGTCGATACACAGGCGCCGTCAGACACGACCGGGGTGGTGACTTCATCCGCACAGGCATCTGCAGCGCTTGCAGCAGTGGCAGACTATTTTGCCCGAATGGAACCATCCAACCCGGCACTGTTGCTGGTGCGTCAAGCGCAGGAGATGGTCGGCAAGTCATTTATTGAAGTTATGCGGATGCTGGTGCCTGCGCACGTGGAGAGCGCTGCGATCAACATCGGACGCGACAAGGTCTTCGACCTGCCGATCGAACGGATGGCGGAACTCGCCACGTCACTCTCATCGACGGCCGAGAACAACACGCAAGACATTGTATTTTCAGTGGAAAGCAGAGCGCAAGCCTTGGGCCTGCTGGCGAAGGTGGCGTCGTTTTTCCGAACCGCAGAGCCGTCCAGCCCCATCCCCTTTTTGGCAGATCGCGCGCGCGACCTCGCGCAACGAGACTTTCTCAGCCTTTTGAATGATGTTCTTCCTGAGGGAGCGCTTAAAACAATCGACAGATCGCATTGAACCCAGCTTTCGCTCGAGGGCACTAAATGGACACAAGGATGTTTGCCGACCGCAGCAACTTGAAGTCCCCTAGCCGATCTGCGTCGCGCAAATTCGACGTCTAAAGCGATTTCGTAGTGAGGGAACCATGGCTACAGATAGCGGTCAAAAATTCATTCGTCGAAATCGCGCACCACGCGTGCACATCACATACGAAGATCCTTACGACGCCGAACGGCTGATCGAACTGCCGTTCGTCATGGGCGTCCTCTCCGACCTTTCCGGCAATAACCCCGGCGTCGAGAAGGCGAAGGTCGAGGAGCGCAAATTCCTCGAGTTCGACATGGACAATTTCGACAGTCGCATGGCGGCAATCCAGCCCGGCGTGACGGCGCGCGTCGCCAATCGTCTCAGCGACGGATCAGACGAAAAACTTTCGGTCAATCTGCGCTTCAACAAGATGGCCGACTTCACGCCCGTGGCCGTCGCCCGCCAGGTGCCGGCTACAGCCAAGCTGCTCGAGGCGCGCGAACAACTTGCCAACCTGCTGCGCTACATGGATGGCAAGGTAGCCGCCGAGGATCAGCTGAAAAAACTTCTGGCCGATCCTCAACTGATGGCAGCGCTTCGGGAACGCGCGATCAGCCAGTCGACCGAACCTGGCACCGAGAGCTAAGGAAGGAACGGGGACCATGGCAAAAGAAGCTGTTCACAAAGAGAGCACCACCCAGGTCAAGACCGTCGAAGCTGACGAGTTTGCCACTCTGCTGAAGCAAAGCTTCAAACCGCGCACCGAACGCGCAGCGACCGAGGTCGACAACGCGGTATCCACGCTCGTTCAAGAGGCATTGAAAGACTCGAGCGTCATCAAGTCGGACGTGCTCGACACGATCGAGGAGATGATCGCGCGGATCGACCAGAAGCTGACCGCACAGATGAACGAGATCATTCACGCACCCGAATTCCAGGCGATCGAAAGTACCTGGCGGGGCCTCCACTACCTCGTCTTCAACTCGGAGACCGACGCCAACCTCAAGATCCGGGTCATGAACGTCTCGAAGACCGAGCTGTATCGTAATCTGCGGCTTTACCCCGATGCGCGCTGGGACCAGAGCCCATTGTTCAAGCAGATCTACGAATACGAGTTCGGCCAGTTGGGCGGCGAGCCGTTCGGCTGCCTTATCGGCGACTACTATTTCAGCCACCTCCCCACCGACGTGCAGTTGCTGCGCGATCTCAGCAAGATCGCCGGCGCCGCACACGCCCCCTTCTTCAGCGGCGCCGAGCCGACGCTGATGGGAATGGACTCGTGGACCGAATTGTCCAACCCTCGCGATATCGGCAAGGTGTTCGACACGCCGGAATATGCCGCATGGAAGGGACTGCGCGACCAGGACGACTCGCGTTATCTCGGCCTGTGCATGCCGCGCGCGCTGGGTCGCCTCCCCTACGGCGCGAAATCGGAGCCTGTGGAAGAGTTCGCCTTCGAGGAGGAGACAGACGGGCACACCGGCGACAAATACGGCTGGATCAACGCGGCCTATGCGATGGCGGTCAACATCAACCGCGCCTTCAAGGAGTTCGGCTGGTGCACGCGCATCCGCGGTGTGCAATCCGGCGGAGAGGTCATCAATCTGCCGACGCACACATTCCCGACCGACGACGGTGGCGTCGATCTGAAATGCCCGACCGAGATCGCCATCAGCGATCGCCGCGAGCACGAACTTGCAAAGGCGGGCCTCATCCCGCTGATCCATCGCAAGAACACCGACAAGGCCGCCTTCATCGGCGCCCAGTCGCTTTACAAGCCGAAAAAGTATTTCGGCGAGAAGGGCGTGGATGCAACCGCGTCCGACAACCTGTCGTCACGTCTGCCCTACATGTTCGCAGTGTCTCGCTTTGCGCACTATCTGAAGTGCATGGTTCGCGACAAGATCGGATCCATGAAGGAGAAGGATGAGCTGACGGTCTGGCTGCAAACCTGGATCAACGAGTACGTTGATGCCAACCCAGCCCTATCGTCAGAAGCTCAGAAAGCGCGCAAGCCGCTGGCCGCTGCGAAGGTAGAGGTCATAGCAAACGAGGAGAACCCGGGATATTACAACGCGCGCTTCTTTCTTCGTCCGCACTTTCAATTGGAAGCGATGGATGTCGGCCTCAGTCTGGTTTCACGCCTGCCAGGTCCCAGCTCCTGACGCTGCAGCATCGCAACCGTACACACAGAAATTTGAGAGGACCATGCTATGGCTGTCGACATCTTCCTGAAACTCGATCCGATCAAGGGCGAGTCGCTGGACGACAAGCACAAAGACGAAATCGATATTTTGAGCTGGTCGTTCGGCGAGAGCCAGACCGGTACCTTCCACAGCGGATCGGGCGGCGGCGCCGGCAAGGTCAGCGTGCAGGATCTTCACTTCACGCACTTCGTTGACAAAGCCACGCCGGAACTTTTCAAGGTCTGCGCAAACGGCAAGCATATCGACAGCGCGATCCTGACGGTCCGCAAGGCCGGCGAAAACCCGCTGGAATATCTCAAGATCGAGATGAAGCAGGTTCTCGTCACGAGCGTATCGACAGGCGGATCGCACGGCGAAGATCGCCTTACCGAAAACGTGAGTCTGAACTTCGCGAAGGTCAAGATGATCTACAAGACCCAGACGGAGAAGGGTGGCGCCGGAGCTTCGCCGACGTTTGGCTGGGATGTTCCTGCCAACAAGGAATGGGCCTGATTGTCGGCCCCTCGCCTGGCGCCGGTTGCGAATGGCGAACCGGCGCCAAGCGGTGCGATTTTGATCGCACCTCTCGTCCGGCCCGGTTGCGGGCCCGAAAGCCTGCTGGGCGACGCCAAGTCGGACACCAACGTGCGCCCCCCGGGATTGCATGCGAGTTGGGCGTCATGGGGACCGTGAATGACCATTGCACCAAAGAAGGATCGGCTCTCTCCCCCACTGATGCTGGCATTTCGCTCAGCCCATGAAGCGCGCGACGCACGCAAGAAGCTCAATCTACGCGATGAGTCTGGCGAGCGGGTCATTGCAGGGCGGCGGAGCGCGGGCCGATTTCCAATCTCGGAAACGTTGCTCCGGCGCGAGGTCTCCCATGACCTCGAAACGCTCCTCAATACCATTGCCCTGGAATCGACCCTGGATCTGGACGGCCGCGATTGCGTCCGAACCTCAATCCTGAACTTTGGCTTCCCTGATATTGCCCACCGTTCGATCGACGAGGTCGCCGACGACGAGCTCACCGACGCGTTGCGCGAGACGCTCACGACTTATGAACCGAGGCTCGATCGCAACACCATCCGGGTCCGACGCGACGGCTCGGTCGGCCCCGAGCAACTCAAGCTGCGCTTCATCGTTCACGCCGACCTGAAGGCCGAGCCGCTCAACGTCCCCGTGGAGTTCGTCGCCGACGTCGACCTCGACAGCGGCGATATCCAGATCAACCGACTTTAGCATGAACCGCGAATTCCTGGATTTTTACAATCGTGAACTGTCACTGCTCTACGAGCAGGCCGGGGATTTCGCCGAAGAGTATCCCGGCATCGCAGAACGCCTCGGTGGGCTGATCCGGGATCGCTCAGATCCCATGATCACAGGATTGCTGGAAGGTGCCGCATTTCTCGCCGCTCGCGTTCAGCTCAAGCTCAAGCACGAGTTCCCGGAATTCACTGCAAACCTGCTCGAGCAACTGGTTCCGAATTACCTAGCCCCGACTCCGTCGGCCATGCTGGTCACGGCACGCCCCCCCTATGCCGACCCGGCGCTACGCGATGGCAAGAAGATCGCGCGCGGCGCCTATTTCGACGCCACCTATCGCGAGAGAGAACGAAGTCTTTCCTGCCGATTTCGACTTTGCCGCGATATCGCTCTTTGGCCATTTGACGTCACTGGCGCCGAATACTTCTCGACGGCAGGCGCGCTGCAGGCGCTCGGGATTCCCGTCGGCGGCGACGTCATCGCCGGGCTCAGGCTGTCGTTGACCCACCGTACCGCGGCCCGGCTCGATGAGGAGCTGCCGGACGCAGAGGCCAGGGCCAAGCCGGAAACCTGGTTTGCAGGCTGCCGCACGAGCGAACTTCCGATCTACCTTTCAGGCGCGGAATCCGACGCCATTGCGCTTTACGAGCAATTGATCTCGAACTGCAGGGGCGTCTACTTCCGGCATCTCGATGATTTCGGCGATCCGGTTGTGACTCGTGCGCCCCATGACTGCGTGCAGCAGATTGGTTTCGACGAAGACGAGTCGCTGTTTCCCAGCGACAACCGGGTCTTTCGCGGCTCGGAGCTGCTGCGGGAATATTTCATGTTTCCACGCAAGTTCCTCGGCTTCAACCTGACGGGACTTCGCAGCGTGATGCCACGGCTGCGCAGCAAATCGATCGATATCGTCTTCGCTTTCGATGAACACAATTCACGGCTTGCCGCCGCGGTGCGGCCCGATACCTTCAGACTCTATAGCGCGCCGGCAATCAACCTGTTCGAGAAGACGAGCGATCGCATCCCCGTCAAATCGAATACGCACGAGTACCATGTGGTGCCCGATCGCAGCCGCTATCTGGAATACGAACCGCACCAGGTGCTCGAAGTCTACGCGCACTTTCCGGCTGACAAGGACAAGCGGCCGGTGCGCCCGCTGTATTCGGCCGCCGTCGACCGGACCAGCGGATCGGTCGAGGGGCTTTATTTCACCGTTCGACGGTTGCCCCGGCGCCGCACGGTGGGAGAAAAGACGTATGGCGCATCCTCGGACTACACCGGGACGGACATGTTCCTGTCTCTGCTGGAGCCCGGTGAACTTAGCGGCGAAGGTGCGGTCGCCGAACTCAGCGTCCGGGCGCTGTGCTCCAACCGGCATCTCACGGAACACTTGCCGGTCGGCCAGGGCGGCGCCGACTTCCGCCTGCTGGACGATACTTCCCTTGATCTGATGTGCGTCGCTGGTCCCACCCGACCACGCGAACCGATCGTGGCCCAGATGCGCAGCCGCAGCGAGATCGCGAACAGCGGAATCGTCAGCTGGCGGCTGATCAACATGCTGAGCCTGAACTATCTTGGCCTCGTCGAGCGCGGTGGCGGCAAGAACGCCGGAGCCCTGCGCGAAATGCTGTCCTTGTTCGCCGACCAGTTCGACGACGCCACCGAACGCAAGATCCGCGGTGTGCGCAGCATAGAAAGCCGGCCCGTCGTACGGCGGGTGCGCGAGCGCACCGGCAGCGGCGCAGCGCGCGGCCTGGAGATTACTATCACGCTCGACGAGAAGGCCTTCGAGGGCAGCGGCGTGTTCTTGCTCGGAGCCGTGCTGGAGCGCTTCTTCGCAGACTATTCGGGCTTCAATACCTTCACACAGACGGTCGTCTCGACGCCGGAGCGCGGCGAGATCATGCGTTGGCCGCCGCGCATGGGCACGCGGAGACCTCTATGACGCTGATCGACCAGATGAAGGCGGAGCCCTGGCGGTTCGATTTCTTCAATACGCTGCGCCAGCTCGAGCGCGCCAACTCGGATCGACCGCGGATCGGTGACAGTGCTGCACGCCGCGAGGAGTATATCGACCTCGGCCAAGTGCCTTATCTGGAGTTCCCCGCCTCCAACCTTGCGGCCGTCGACGACGTGGGTGGCCGGCTCAGGATATTCGTCAAATTTCTCGGTCTCCTGGGGCCGCAGGGCGCGCTGCCGCTTGCCACCACCGACGAAAGCCTCAGTTGGTGGCTGATGCGGGATGACGCCTTCCCGCGCTTTCTCGATCTGCTCAACGGACGCTTTCTGCAACTCTTCTTTCGCGCCTGGGCGGATGCGCGGCCGATCGCTCAGCACGACCGTCCGGCGGATGATCGCTTCATCGCCTATGTCGGCTCCTTCACCGGCCTCGGCTCCGATGTTTTCGCCGATCGAGACACCGTACCGGACATGGCGAAGCTCAGCTTTGCCGGACTGATCTCCCCCAAAGCGAAGTGTGCGTCACGGTTGACGCGGTTCCTGCAGGGGCTGTTCGACGTCAAGGTCGAGATCGACGAATTTGTCGGCACCTGGCTGTCATTCGACCCAAGTCATTGCAGCCGGCTCGGCGGAACCCATGCCAGCCTCGGCCGGGACGCTCTTCTGGGCTCACGCGTGTTCAGCGTCGAGGACAAGATCAGGGTGCGGGTCTTCGTCAAGAATTTCACCCAGTACGAACAGTTCTTGCCGACCGAAGCGCGCAACTTGTCGGAGCCTCTGGCGGACGCCGTGTTCTTCTATATCGGCGACGAATTGGAATGGGAGGTGGAGCTCGCCATTCCGGCGGGAGAGGTCGTCCCGGTCAGGCTCGGACAGAGCGGACGACTTGGATGGACCACCTGGGTTTCGCCGAATTGGACTTCCACGGAAGAATATCGCCGCGATGCCCGCTTTCAGCTCGGCGAGCGCTTGAGCGCCCGTCGGGCCGCCGCAGCCGATGCCCCGGCGATTTGAACCTATCCGTAGCGCCGATTGCCTAAAGCTATGGGATTCGATGAAATTTCCGCTTGATGCCAGGCATCCGCGGATGGATTAAGCAGGAGGATCCGCCGTGACCGACATCAGCATTGAGGCTGTAACGGGCAAGCTGAACCGGGCCGGCTATGATGCCTTCATACAGGCCCTGCGCCACGCAAAGAGCGCCGGCAATCGTAACGTCGAGCTAGCGCACTGGCTGTTTCATATCCTGCAGCAGGAACGCAACGATCTCAGCCTCTCGGTCGATCATTACAAGCTCGACCGGGCACGCTTGTTGTCGGACCTTGCTGGCGTGATCAATGGCTTTCGTAAGAACGAAACCGACATGCCGGGCGTCGCCAATCCGGTCATCGATCTGCTCGATCGGGGCTGGCATTATGCCACGCTGTTCTTTGGCGAAACCCAGATCCGCACCGGTCATCTGCTCGTGGCGGGCCTGAAATCGAACGATATTCGTCGCACACTGAACAACCTCTCGCAGGAATTCGCCAAGGTCAACGTCGACGCACTCGCCGCGGAACGCCGCAACGTCTGGGCCGGCTCCGACGAGGAGACCATGCGGCCGATGGACGGTTCGGGCCTGGTCGGCGCAGGCACGGAAGGCGCGGCCCAAGCGGGTCCCAAGGGGACGACGCCGCTCGATCGGTTCTCTCAGGATCTCACCGCCAAGGCCAAATCGGGTGAGATGGATCCGATCCTTGGCCGGGACGAAGAAATCCGCCAACTGATCGACGTGCTGATGCGACGGCGGCAGAACAATCCAATTCTTACCGGCGAGGCTGGCGTCGGCAAGACCGCAGTTGTCGAGGGATTCGCCCAGCGAATCGCCGCCGGCGACGTGCCGCCACCGCTCCGCGGTGTAAGGCTTTGTGCGCTCGACATCGGCCTGATGCAGGCCGGTGCTTCCATGAAGGGTGAGTTTGAACAGCGCTTGCGCTCGGTGATCGACGAGGTCCAGAGCTCCCCCACCCCCATCATCCTGTTCATCGATGAAGCCCACACATTGATCGGCGCTGGCGGCGCGGCCGGCACCGGTGATGCGGCCAATCTCCTGAAACCTCCTCTCGCCCGTGGCACGCTGCGCACGATCGCCGCCACCACATGGGCAGAATATCGCCAGTATATCGAGAAAGACCCCGCGCTCACACGACGCTTCCAGCCGATCCAGATCGATGAACCGGAAGTGGAGACCTGCTGCATCATGCTGCGCGGACTTCTCGGTCCGATGGAAAAGCACCACGGCGTTCGCATCTCCGATGCTGCGATCGTCGCGGCGGTCAACCTGTCCCACCGCTACATTCCTTCACGGCAGTTGCCGGACAAGGCGGTCAGCCTGCTTGATACCGCCTCGGCGCGCGTGGCCATCAGCCAGAGCGCGACGCCAGCCCTGATCGAGGATGCACGCGTTGCGATTACCGCTCGTGAAGCTGAGAAATCGGCACTCGTCAGCGACAGCGATCTTGGGCTTAAGGACAGCGACCGCATCACGGCGATCGACAACGACATCGCGGCACTGAAGGACAAGCTGACAAACCTCGAATCCGATTGGGCCAAAGAGCAGGAACTCGTCAAGGACATCCGGAGCATCCGAGAGATTCTGTCCCAGCCCAAAGAAGGCGAAGATCCGGCCGTCAGGCGCGCGGAGTTGCGCGGCAAGTTCGACACACTTGAGAGCATCCATCCGGAGAAGCGGATGGTCTATGCCCATGTAGACCAGCAATCGGTGGCGTCCGTTGTCTCTGACTGGACCGGCATCCCGGTCGGCCGGATGATGCGCGACGAGATCGAAACCGTGCTGAAGCTACCGGAGATCCTCAACCGCCGCGTCGTCGGCCAGTCTCATGGGCTGACGATGATCGCCAAGCGAATTGAGACCAGCCGCGCTAAGCTTGACAACCCGTCGAAACCGATCGGCGTGTTCATGCTGGCTGGTCCGTCCGGCGTGGGCAAGACCGAAACCGCCCTGGCGCTTGCCGAGACCCTTTACGGCGGCGAGCAGAACATGATCACGATCAACATGTCGGAGTTCCAGGAAGCGCACACCGTCTCGACCTTGAAGGGTGCACCTCCCGGCTATGTCGGCTATGGCGAAGGTGGACGCCTCACCGAGGCTGTCCGGCGCAAGCCCTACAGCGTCATCCTGCTCGACGAGGTAGAGAAAGCTCATCCCGACGTCCACGAGATCTTCTTCCAGGTGTTCGACAAGGGAACCATGGAGGACGGCAACGGGCGGCGGATCGACTTCAAGAACACCTTGATCATCCTTACCACCAACGTCGGCACCGATCTGATCATGGGCCTTTCGCGCGATCCAAAGTATCGCAGCGAGCCGGAAGAGCTCGCCAAGATGCTGAGGCCGGAATTGCTGAAGGTGTTTCCTGCAGCGCTGCTCGGACGCATCGTCTCGATACCGTACTTCCCGCTATCCGACGAGATGCTCGCCGGGATCGTTCGGTTGCAGCTCGACCGGATCGGACGACGCCTCCGCGACAATCATAACGCGTCCTTCGACTACGATGACGCGGTCGTGGAGCACATTGTGTCACGTTGCAACGACCCGGATTCCGGCGGGCGAATGATTGACAACATCATCACCAACACCCTGCTCCCGGAGCTGTCGCG
This sequence comes from Bradyrhizobium sp. 61, assembly GCF_023073075.1. Taxonomy (NCBI): domain Bacteria; kingdom Pseudomonadati; phylum Pseudomonadota; class Alphaproteobacteria; order Hyphomicrobiales; family Nitrobacteraceae; genus Bradyrhizobium; species Bradyrhizobium sp. 61. Next base: position 287,165 of record NZ_JADPIU010000088.1, read on the forward strand.
CGAGTTCCTCAGCAAGTCGCTTGCCAAGGAAGAAATCAAGCAAGCGCGGGTCTCGATCGAGAACGACAAGTTCGCATATTCGTGGAATTGAGGACGATGAACATTCAAACCGAGCATCGCCCCCCGAACACCGGTCCCACGCCGTACGACGAGGTCTACTACCCCGGCCACGTCTACGGGCTCACTCATCCGAACCATCTTGCTACCATTGCCGCCGTTTACGGCATGCAGTCAGCGCCGGTGGAGCATTGCCGGGTGCTGGAGCTTGGCTGCGGCGTTGGCGGCAACCTGTTGCCGATGGCCTTTCAATATCCAAGCAGCGAATTCGTCGGTGTCGACCTGAGCGGCGTGACGATCGAGCGCGGCCAGCGAAATATCGCCACATTGGGCCTGAGCAACATCAAGCTCCTCCATTGCGACATCATGAATGTCGACGCAGGCTTCGGGGAGTTCGACTACATCTTAGCGCATGGCGTGTATTCCTGGGTGCCGCCGGCGGTGCGCGAGAAGATGATGATGATCTTCAAGCAGAACCTGGCTCCCCGCGGAGTCTGCTACGTCAGCTACAATGCGCACCCGTTCTCGCATCTTCGCGACATGGTCCGCGACATGATGCGGTATCACACCCGCCGTCTCACCGGCATGAAGGAGAAGGTCGGACAGGCCCGCGCGATCCTGAAATTCCTGAGCGACGGCTCGAAGGCCAACTCGGTGCACGGCGCAGTTATGCGCGACCAGTACAACCGCGTCCTCAAGTCCCCCGACGAGCTTCTGTTTCACGACGATCTCGATGATGGCGCCGAGGCGTTCCTGCTGCATGAGGTCGCCGAGGACGCAAGCCGCCATGGCCTGCAATATCTGGGCGATGCTGATTTCTCACGACGCTATCTTGCCGGCTATTCCGAGGAAGTTCGCGCGACGCTGCAGCGCTTCCCCGAAAGCGAGTTCATGGCGCGCGATCAATATCAGGACTTCATCGACGGCAACGGCTTTCGGCGCACCTTGCTCTGCCACGACAGCATTTCGCTATCCCGCCAGGTCGACCTCGATTTCGTCACCCGGTTCCATTTGCTGAGCACGACCAACCCGGTCGACCCCGACGCCTGCGTGACCGACGATTCCGCGATGGAATTCGAGAACCAGGACGGCAGCAGGGTCACGGTAACCAATCCGCTCTTGAAGGCCGCGCATCTATGTCTGGGCCGGGCCTGGCCGCGAGCATTATCATTCGACGAGCTGCTCGATGGGGCCCGCGCGCTGCTGGGCGACCGGCGGGCGGATGATGACCAAAAGGTGTTGACGGAGGCGATGTTCATCCTGGCTTGCAGCGGCGAGGTTTCGTTCCTGCTGTCGCGTCCCTTTTTGTTGAAGGAAGCTACCGAGCATCCGCAGGCGAGCCTGCTCGCGCGAAGGCAAGCGCAAACAGGTCCGCTCGTCACCAACCTCCTCCACCAAACGGTGCAGTTGGAGGACGACCGGACCAGGGATTTCCTGCAATTGCTCGACGGAGCGCGGACCATCGACCAGATCACGGCCGAAATGACGGAAAAATTCGGCCCGACCATCCGGATAGACCAGAAGGATAATGCCGGGCAGCCTGCCGAGCCGTTATTGCTGTCGACACGAGAAAGCGTTCAACGCTCGCTTGCGATGGTCGGCAAGCTGGGCCTGCTGGTCGCGTGACGCGCTCAAGTGTGGCGGCTCCTTTGGCATGAAAGGCAGGAGTTGGAGGCTCCTGCCAATTCCTGAAACGGATGCGGCCCCAGGCACTCTAGCCGTCGTGGGTATATTGCTGGCCGAGGAGCCATCCCGTGAGAATACCGCCGGGTCCGCTGGCATAGACCGGATCAAGGCCAACACCTGCACGCAGCATCTTCCATTCATGCTCGCCGACCCAGGGAATCCCGGGATCGCCCTTCTGATACTGGGACAGCAGCGTTCGGGCGACCTCTGCGGCATTGGCGTAGATCGGCCCGTTGGCCCAGCGAGGGCGGGGCAGGCCCGTCATGCGGCAATAGAGCGCCGTGCAGACGTAGGCAGACGCCTCTTCGGCATTGGCATCAAGGCCTGTACGCAACAGATCGTATGCCGCATGCAGGCTCTCGTGGACGATATAGGCCTCGTCCAGCCGCCCCGCCGCCGACACGACCTCCAGCGTGTTCGCCGCAACCGCCGTGCCGTCCGCCCTGGTTCTCGCGACATCGTTGTACTGTGCAGCAACGCCTGCCGCGAGATCCGTCGGAGATCTGACGGTGACCTGCCCCAACCGGATCGCGCGGGCGACGTGATGGAACGTTTGCGGCGCAATCGTCACATGGCTGCCGCGGATCGGAAACCGGAAGCGCATGCGTGCGACCGCCGGGCCATGGAGTACGTCCAATACCCTGCTCCGCAGTGACATTTGATCGTCCTCGTTGTTCGCACTACCCCACGGTTGGTGGTCGCCGTTTCCGATCAGCAGGTTCAAACAGTCATTGCACCGGCGCGATAGGAATTCGAATAACCTGGGCCGGGCGGCAGCTTGGTCGAACGAGCCGGCATTGAACCCGAACCCGTCCGGGCGAGACCAATTTGGGGCGAGGATTGCCTCGGAGTGCGCCCCATGACGACGACCGATCCGACGACGACCGACACTTACCGGAAGATCGCGGCACGACTGACCATGCTGCGGCCGCAGATCGATTTGAAGAATTATTTTGCCGGCCCCAACCCGGATGTGCGCCTTTATGACGAGAAGCCCTACATCCGGCACCAGCTCGAGAAGTATGGTGTCGCTGCCGCGACGACCACGCTCGACGGCGTCACCTTCCTGCCCAAGGACTGGGACGAGCTGATCAAGAAGCTGCGCATTGCCAAGACGACGGACGGATTCGACGCCTTCGCCGAAGGGCAAAGCCCGGAGAAAGCGTCGCATTGGGCCCTCGATCTGTCGATGGCGGCAACGATCGGCAAGGGGTTTCGGGAGATCTGGCGCCCAAAGCTGTCGGACAGGCCGCTCTCAACGCGGGATCTCCCGGGCCGCCACGGCTTCGGGCTCGGGCGCGACCGCGGACAATGGAGCGACGCCTACAGCTCGCAATTCGGCAAGGACCCGCAGCCCCAGGACATCACCTCGTTGCATTTCGCCGTAGCACCTGATCGGGTGAACGTGCACATCGACGAAACAGGCTTCGTATTCGAAGGCGTAGACGGCGCCCTTACGGTCGGGCCGAACTTCGTGCATCACGCCGGCAATGAGCTGTTCTGGAAGAGCAACAAGCATATACCGCAATGGGCCGCAGAGCACATCGATCTGATCCTGCCGAACAGCGCGAACGACTTTTCGCGCGTGGGCATTTCGGTCGACATGTACCAGCGCAAAGACTTGCGCGTTACGGTCACCGGCTCCTGCGGGATTTTCGGCGGTTTCGAGTGCTCCGGAACCGTGAGCATCAGCGGCACACATGATCTGCTCGGCTCGAAGCCAAAAGGCCGGCGCTAAAGCGATATCGCTCGTTCGACATTGCTTCGTGTCGACGCCTCCAATCTACGAATGAGGCTCTTCGATTTGCCGCTACCAGTTGGTGGCCCGAATGAATGGAACCATCGAACCGCCTCGAGGTAGCGGCGACCAATAAGTATTGGTGGCGAGAACGCGTAGTTCCGCAGGAATCGGCGGGGGAGGTCTTACATTGCCGAACCAGGAAAGGCCGTTGAAGCCCGTCGTCGAAAGCTATGTACCGCCCGCGGGAATCCGGCATGCGGTGACGGCAGGCGAGACCTGGATATCCCTTGCCAAGCGGATCGGCATCGACCCCTGGGACCTCATCGAGTTCAATTTTCCGGGCATCAAGCTCGTCAAGCAGCGCGATTTCCAACAAGCCACACGGCAGGTGAACCGGTACCTGGCCGAGTATGTAGGCTGCCGCGCGATGTCGCCCGATCGCCAGAATTTCGCGTTTTCCTCCGGTACGACCGGCGGGAGAGGTGGATGGCGAGGGGGATTCATCTATCTGCCGCCAGGTACGCCGCCTCCCCCGCCGATTGCGCCCACTCCACCGGTTGCGCCCACCCCAGCGGCTCCGACCCCGCCGGCATGTGAAGGAAGCCGACCCGACTTCGCGCGCGTGCTGGACGTGAGCGAACGGGATTTCGCGCGCAACGTTTTTGGCCCGACGATGCCGCCGTGGGAGACGATTGCGATTACCAATGGCCTGGGAGCAGGCGGAAGACCGTGGACGAACGACGGGCCGTTCTTCAGGGGAAGCAATCCCATGGTGCCGAGCATGCGGTATGCCATCAATCTTGGCAGTGTCGTGTTCAGTAACCTGGCATCCCCCCAGCCCCACCTTCGGTCTCTTGTGCGACGACTTCGGTCGCATTTGCGACCTCTTCGTGCACGAAATGACCCATGTGTGGCAGGCGTTCAACGATTCGAACTGGACGATGGCGCGCTCGTTCTGGGCGCAGACAATCGGTTCCGGCTACGAGTACACGCCGGGCGATTCCTGGGACTCATACAACGTCGAGCAACAGGCGCACATCGTTGAAGATTGGCACAAATACAAAATCAGTTCTCCGATGCTTGCCGAGGAGCGCTATCCGTACGTCCGGCTCGTGATCCGCTCTGGACGCCTCACTTTTCCTCGCGGGCTGGATCTTGTGGCATTGAAAAAGGACCTTCAAGATCTGCGTGCAAGGCACCTGGACTAGAACCCGCTGCAAGGGAGTGGTCGGGAGTCTACTTAACTGAAGCACCGACACGCCGAGCACTCGACGCGGTGCGGTCGCGCATTCTTCCTCTCAAAAGTATTTTTCCGACTTGCGTGCTAGTCAGCTTCGCAGCGCAAGCACACGGAGAAGAATTGCGCGGCCGCCATGCGACAGGCGATCGTGAAACAGTTCGGAGAGCCGGTCTCCACGCTTCCGCACCGAAAACCTCTTCCGGAGCTCATGGGCGCGAGACAGCGAGCAATAGAGAAAATCACGACGTAACCGGCGCAGTCGGCTGCCATACCCTTTAACATCGGCGCTCGCGTAGGCCTCCATCAGGGTGCGCACCAAATAGTCGTCGCTCGGATCAACATAAGTTTCGTGGGAAAAGCTCGATGATCGCATGGACACAGGTTCATCGCTCGACAGAAATAAGTTCCTGCGGGTCAGCCCATCCGATACGCCCGTCGCTTCTTTTGTGAAATCTCCATAGTTCACAAAAGGCAGCGCTGCGAGTTGCCGGCGCAGATTTTCGAGCGTCGCCGACGGGATCCGGACGCCGTTGCCCGCGCTGGTGTCGAGCTTATTGGCGCGCACCGTGGCGTAGAGGTCGCCCCAGAATTTGTCCCAGGGGGCGGTGCCGTTGCGGTTAGACGAGGGATTCTTGCGAACGCTATATGTGGTTTGAGTGAGGTAGGCCGCCAGTTCGCCCATGTGGCGCGTAACGGCGCCGTCAGGATCATAGACGTCGATCATGGCGTGGACGCACTCATGCAGGAGCAGCGCCCGATCGCTATCATTTGCGGGCGGCGCTTTCTTCTGCGTCAACAGAACATCCGTAACCTGATCGTAGAAGGCGAGATCCTGAGTGCCGCCCTTCACCAATATATTGCCGGCACGAATGTGATCGCGAACTGTCGTCAAGTATTCGCCCTTGATATGGATCTTGTCGACGTAGAACTCGATGCCAAGCGCTACCGAGTCACTGAGTGTGTCCAGGACGTCGCCTTCGGTCAGTGGCATGACCTACCTCCCTTGCGTGGTCGAGCAATAGTGGTCCGGCTAGGCCCCGCAAGCGCTGAAACGCTGTACTGCACTAATAGGAGCCGCCCGCCCCTCCGTTCGCATTGTGGAAGGTGGCTAGATCGTCCCGTCGCCGCCGCCGAAGATTTCGACGACCACAGCGCGATTGGCGGCCCTGTTCATCACGGTCGTGTTGTCCTTCAGATACTCGTAGTGTGAGGCGGGCTTGACGGAGAAGACGCGCGAGCGGGCGCTTGGGCCGAACAGGTGAAAGACGTTCTTGGCCCGGCCCGTGCGCAGGAAGCTGTTGTTCCGTTCGCCGCCGGTGCTGTCGCTGTATCCGACGATCTGGAACTGCAACGACTTGTCGGCCTCGAATCGGATGAGCTGCGCTGCCAACAGCGGATCGCGCTTGGCGATGTTCTTGAGATGCCGCCAGTCGACGCCGAAATCCCAGATGATGAGATATTGGCAGATGCCGGCCGGCGGGACCAGACTGACGTCCACACCGAGATGGCCGACCTCGGTGCGGGACGTCGCGACTTCATTGGCCACGTAGGGAAAGACGGCGGCGCTGTGAACCTTGGCAAGCGGCGAGCACTGCGGTTGCGTCGCCATATTCGGCATCTGTTCCACCGGACCCGGCGGCGTGTATTGCGGCAGTGGCTGCGGCGCGCGTCCCATGGCAATTTCTCCCGTTGCTGGCGTGGCCTGCCCAAAGCTAAGCACTGGAGGGAGCGTCGGCTCCCACCACGGCTATGACTAGTAGTGACGTGAGCGGTCGGGGAAGTTCAAAGACGAGGTGCGGGCGCCCTCAACAGGGCCATTAGCGGACATTGATTGGCCTTCCGCGCTCTCCGGAAAGCGGGGTAGGCTACGCCTATTGCCGTCCGTGCCAAATTGTTGCGGAGGAACTGGCCATGAAACTTCGCCGCCGAAATTTCTGCATCTCGCCGCGGCGGGCCGGCCAGATTGTGTTCCCGCCGCCGAAGGAGGCTCTCATTTTCGCGCGCAAAATTTCGCGTTGACGGACCGAACTGAGACAGGAGAACCAGACATGGCCGCCTTTCAAGAGGTTTTCCGCCGCTCCGGCATCGATGAGCGCCGCAGCCCGCCGGGCATGGTGGTGCCGTTCGGCGGCTCCAACATCGTGGCGCTGATCGATCCCGGAAGAAAGCTCAAAGTCGATCCGAACGCCCATGCCCTCGGGATCAAGGAGATCGATGGCGCCGATACCCTTAGACGCGTCATGCAGGCCAGAGAAACCTTCTCCAAACCCGATATCGATCCGCAGCTCAGGGCGGCGTCACTTCCCGCCACCTTCAATGGCGATGCACGGTTTTTCGAAATCAATGGCCGGATTAAGCCGATTGGTTTTCCCGGCCTGGAGGTGGTGGCCCGGTCGGCCGGCCGGAAGATCGAAGCCAAGCTCTATGTCGTGGTGCTGCCGGAAATCAAGATCAAGGTGGCGTTCCGCAATGTCATGGTTCCGGGGAGTGGCGGCGCTCCGGCGTTTCACGCCAAGAAGCCCTGCAACGAGCAAGACGAATTGCTGACGATGAACAATATATGGAGGCCACAGGCCAACATCCGCTTCGAGCGGGTGCCAAGCGACTGGCTGGTCATCGACGACTCGCAGGCTGCCATCAAACAGGAGATCGCCAATGCGACTGGCATGAAGGATGCGAGCCTGGCGACCTTTCCCGATGTGATCGACGTCGAAAAACTGAAGGGCATCTTCGTCAAACACAAAGTTCAGGGCGCCCATCTAACCATTTTCTGCGTCGATAAGGTTTGGTCCAATGGCGGCCTCGCCAATGGCTCGTTTGCTCGCGGGCTGGACCTTGCCTTCATCAGCTCGCAACGCGGGCCTAACACGTCTGCCCATGAATCCGGCCATTTTCTCGGCTACTACTCGAAGAGCGCGAGCAAACCTTGGGACAGCCAAGGCCACACGCTGGAGACCGATCCGAAAACCGGAAAAGAGAACAGGGCGGAAGACATCAAGATGCTGATGCGCGGGGGAGGCGCCGGGTGGAAAATTCCGTTTAATCTCGTCAAGGAGTTCCGCGACTTCCCCGGCTAGCATCCGAAGATCAGACAGAAGCTGGAAATCACTCCAGACGTTGAATGTCGCCTTGGGTCAAAAGCTGCCCCGACGGTCCCGAGCGTTGCGCCGGCGCCTCGATCCCAAGGGAGAGTCGACAGACCTTGAGCCGGGCATGAGTGTCTGGCTTGAGAACTAGCGAGGACCCGAGCTCCGAAGTATCGCTTCGGCTGCTCACGTCTCAATCGGCTTCGGAGCTGATGTCGCGATTGGACTGCGCCCCACGCTTGGGTACGCTCATTGTTACGCGCGAAGCACTCGATCGAACCCGCACGATTCATCTTCCGTTTCAGGCGGACTCGAGAGGCGCGCCCTGCGCAACTCGTCGGTGTCTTTGATCGCATCGCGTATCGATGGCATGATGATGCGCGCTGAAGCCCGTGGAAAGCCGAAAGTGTAAGCCAAGGTTGTCGTTGCAATGCGGACCAGGCCCCAACTTCGCGACGTGACCAAGCCCCTGGGGCAAGCGGCGGTGGGCGCGTTGACGATCGGAATACTGCGTACCGCTCGCCGTTTCGATCCAACCAAGACTGCCAACTTATTCGCTCGGATCACTCGCTCAATCGGGCCCATGATGCGGGAGCAAAAGACCGGTCGAGCCAATCTAACCGCCGCATTTCCGGAAAAATCGCCTGCAGAGATCGAGACCATTCTCGCAGGCGTCTGGGACAATCTCGGTCGAGTCGGCGCCGAATTCGCGCATCTTGATCACATCTGGAACTATGATCCCGCACGGCCCGAAGCTAGCTGCATCGAAATCGACAGGCGCTCATATGAATTGTTTACGCAGCTGCGGCTCGACGGCAAACCGGCGCTGATCTTTGCGAGTCATCTCGCTAACTGGGAACTTCCGGCCCTGGCAGCCGTCGCGCACGGGTTGGATACTGCGATCCTGTATCGCCGACCCAACATCGCGTCCGCCGACCGCATCATCCAGGATATGCGCGCCGTGAAAATGGGCACGCTCATTCCCGCGGGTCGTGATGCGCCCCTAAGACTTGCCGAGGCCCTTAAAAGTGGCCAGCACGTTGGAATGCTGGTCGACCAGTATCTGACCAACGGCGTCGAGGTTACTTTCTTCGGCCGCAAGACCAGGGCCAATCCGATGCTTGCCCGACTGCTGCGGCAGATTGAGTGCCCGATTCATGGTGTGCGCGTCATCCGTCTGCCCGGACAGCGCTTTCGTGGCGAACTGTCTGAAGAAGTGAAGCCGGTCCGCGATGCCGCCGGACAAATTGACATTCAGGGAACGATGCAGGCGGTCACATCGGTCATCGAGGGCTGGATCCGCGAATATCCCGATCAGTGGCTGTGGCTACACCGTCGCTGGAGGTAGCACTTGACTGACTGCGGTAGCCCTTAGTGGAGGTACATGGTCCAGCTCGGCAATGCGGCGGTCAATCTCGCCGATCACGCGTTCCGAGAACGGCCCGAGGTGCATGTACAACGCCATCAGCATCACGATGTACCGTAGCGCGCCCGGATTGGTCTCCGCGACTTCGACGAAGGTCTTCCAGAACGGCTCGCGAACCTTCGGCAGGGCCCGCATGATCTTGTGTACGCTGTCGATGCCGCCAAGCCTCTTGCGCACGTCGCCATCCGGCAGGTCGCGGCGTCGGTCGGACCGGTCGAGCATGGCGGCGAGACGCGACAGCCGTCCTGCATATGCTGCCGGACTGTAGACGTGCCCGAGCACGGCCTTGTAATCGGCAAGGATGTCACGAAGCGGACGCTTAGTATCGAAATTGCATCCGAGCGTGCACTGATCGCCCGTCTGCTCGACATTCATGAGGTCATGGCCCTGGTGCAAGCGGCCTTCCGCGGCCAACCGCCGTGTAAGCTGTGTCCCAGGCAGCGCATAAAGCAGTCCAACGATGGAGACTGGAATGCTCGCCTCCTCGATGAGGTCGGCCATCGCCTGTCCTATCGAGGCCTTTTCGCTATCGAACCCGACGATGAAGCCAGCGGTGACGAACATGCCGTAGCCGTAAATCTTGTGAATGCACTCGGCGATGTTGCGCCTGGTGTTCTGCTTCTTCTTCATCTGCACGAGCGTCTCGGGATCCGGGCTCTCGATGCCGACGAAGATCGCGAAGAAGTTCGCATCCTTCATTGCCTGCAACAACTCGCTGTCGTCCGCGATGTTGATCGAGGCTTCGGTTGAGAACTCGAATGGATAGTCGTGCTCCTCCAGCCAGGCTTTGAGCCGCGGCATCAGGGTGCGGAGGTTCTTCTTGTTGCCGATGAAATTGTCGTCGACGAAATCGACATGCCCGCGATAACCGTGATCGTAGAGCGCCTGCAACTCTGCGAGAATCTGATCGTTGGTCTTGGTACGCGGCACGCGACCATATAGCTCGATAATATCGCAGAACTCGCAGGTGAACGGGCAGCCACGCGAATACTGCAAGCCGATGTATAGATAGTGATCGAAGTTGAGCAGATCGTAGCGAGGCATCGGGCTCAGCGTGACATCTATCGTGAATTTCTCGGCGATGAACACGCCCTTGCGTTCGCCGCTTTCCCAGGCGGCGATGAACTGCTCGATGACATGCTCGGCCTCGCCGATCACCTGAAAGTCCGCGTCCGCGTAAAGATGCGGGCTGGAGGAGACGTCCGGCCCACCAACACATACTGGCTTGCCGCGCAGGTGGGCGAGATCGATCAGGTAGATCGCATCAGGCTGCTGGTTGAGCATACCGCCGATCATCACAAGATCGGCCCAGTCGAGGTCCGCATCTGTCAACGCCTCGGTATTGCGGTTGACGAGCCGGATGTCCCAATGCTTCGGCAACATAGCGGCGACGGTGATCAGGCCGAGTGGCGCCGTTGGATACTTCGCGCCGACGAGTTCGCAGGCCTCCGCATAGTTCCAAAATGAATTCGGAACGAACTTCGGATAGATCATCAGGACGCGGCAGGGGATTGTCATGCTGTTCCAGCCCGGGCGTTGATGGCACAATGCCCCGCTGTTTATCGGGGCTCAAGGGTTCGCTTCGCTCGTCAATAAGGCGTTGAGTGCTGATCGTGGAGGTGTCGGTTCAGTTCGCGCACCTCGGCGGTAGTGCATTGCGAATCAATCAGGCCGGACGCGAACATCGCGGACCGTAAGGCTAGTATCAGTATCCACAGATACGCGTTCTAATTAGATTTTTTTGGGGCACGCTTTTTCGGTCCAGTTCCGGCACCGTCCCCACGGCAGGGCCAAGCATCCCTGAATGCTTCGATCGCGACGGTGATCCCCGGTTCATTCACTCGATCCGGATTGTTATCAAGATACTGCAGAAAAACCTTCGCACTTTGCAAAGGGCTGCCTTGCGCGGGGGGGCATGCACGCACGTCAGCGGGCAGATTTGGCGAAAAGAGCATCGCGGTCTCGATCATTCCCTCACATGCGCCTGCGGACCGAGCTTCGTCCTGATTGCGAAGCGAGTTCTTGACAAGTAGCTCGCAAGACTTTTGCGCGTCGGTTCCCTTATCGACAACCGTGGCACTGGCCTTCCCGATGATCGCTAGGATAAGGCCGGCAACAATCATATGGACCCGCATCCGCGTCCCCCGAATACCGGCGCGATAGCTTGCAGGCATTGAGTATGCTGCAAGAGAGCGGCCGCCCGCGCCGTTCCAGGCGGCTCAGACGGCTTAGCTCAAAAAAAGCGTCTGATCCACCGCGCTCAAATAGGAGCGAAGTGAACTCACCTCTTCCATTTCCACAAAGCTAAAAGAGCCCTTGTCGACTTGACAACACGCAACTTTACGCGCCGTGACCGCCGCAAAGGTCGGCTACACCGCGATCATGATCGCGAATCAACATCGGCGGCGACAAGCGTGCTGATGGTACAGATCTCGATCCGGCGCGGAGAGCATCTATTATCCTGCCGTGTACGCGACGTGCACTGGTCGATTGATGTCGATGCTCGGCCTCGACGCAGAACCATTGCCTAAGCGGTGATCTTCGTCTGCGACGACAAGTTCTGCGAACCTTCCTCAACTACGCCAAGGAGGACTTCACCCTCAGAACGGTTTCCAACAAGAGCTTAGCAATGTCCAAGCTGAGGTGGAGCTGCCTTGCAGCGCAGCTCCACGGACGTTCCCATCGCGGCCTATTCATCAACCAGGCGAGGCAGCGCACGAATGTTGGTCGTATCGAACCGCATCCTCAAAGAACAAGCTCGCTTGAATTTCTTGAAGACCTCACACCCATCCTGACGCAAGGAAAACCGGATGAACTCAATCCGAGGATTCTAGCCTCGACCAGGTTCAAGCTGCACCGTTTTTCGCCCCCCGTTCAGCTCTCTGAGTTTGTTGACGTATTCCTCAGGCTTTAGCAGATGAAACGGAGCGTTGAGGCCCATGAACGTCGCTATGCGGCCGATAAAGGCAGTACAGTTTGTCGTTGCTGCATTCCAGAGCGGCGAAGACTCCTGCTGGCGCTTGATATAAGCAAAGACCTTCTTGGCGTCTGCCTCAGACAAATAGACGCGATAGCTGGCCGTCAGATATTGCTCGTCAAGATCACCGTAGGTCGCCCCCGTCTCAGAAGGGACAAACATGATGTGTCCCAGGATATAGGGCACCTCGTCGCCGGCCGGAGCCAGACCAGCGACCTCGACCTGCTTTTCGCCCGTCTTTCCGTACCAGACGAATGCATGACCGTACGTTGCCGCCGTGCGGGCACGAAAATCAACGTAGTAGGGACCCGTGGCGGCAGCTCTTCGAACTGGCTTTACATCGGATATCGCCGACGTAGCAGCAGCCATGCTCGCCGCATGCTTCGTCGCCGAACTGGGGAGAGCGTCCCGTTGCTGCTGGTCGGTACGCGCCACGACTGGTTGCGCGCTACTGATCCCCGCCCCCAAGCCTACAAAGGCCGCCAGCATGGCGGCCTTTGCAAGAAGCTCCAGACCCGGATACTTCCGAATCACTTCCGCCATCTTCGAATCCTCTTGGATCCAAGATCCGATGCCACAGGTAATCTGCTACCCCAAACGAACGCCGCTGGCGTACGAATGAATAGTCAGATCAACCCTTGGTCACCAACGGAGCCGGGGCAGCGACCGGGTATTTGCCCACGGGGCTCTTACCCACGGGATATTTGCCGATCGGAGCTTTGCCAACCGGCGCCGCGACGGCAACCGGCTGAGGCCGTGGCAGGTCCGCAGCAGCTGCGGTTCCCACGAAAGCCAAAGAAGCGATTCCAAGGACAACGAATTTCAACATCGGTTCTCACCATTGTTCGGAACGATTGGATTCACCTGACACGCATAGGAATAACCCGACACTCGCCACGGCACCAACGAATAGACCGGGGAGTCCGCGGTTCCGACCGCTTTTTCTGCCGTATGTTGCGGAAATGGCACGCAAATTGAGGCGTCTGGTTCCAAATCAGTCTCGTGGGTACCACAGGTCGAGACGTGCCGGGACCTACCTCAGAGTATCCACGGGAAGACTCGACCGGTCCGCGCCATATAATCGCGATAGCTGTCGCCAAACGTCTGCAACATCATTCGCTCTTCTCTTGCAACGCGGCCAAAGAACAAAATCCCGAAGCCGGCAATGCCTGCAAAACCGGCGATGCAATTCGGCAGCAGCAATGCCTGGGCGATGGCCCACAGCCAAAATGCCGAATACATCGGGTGTCGAACTCTCCGGTAAATCCCTTCCGTCACAAGCTCATGGTTCTCCCGCACGTCGAGACTTATCGACCAATTCCGGCCGAGTGCACGGTGTGTCAGGTGAAACACGCCCAAAGCCGCAATCGCAAAGAAAGACCCCAGCCAAGCCAACCAGGGATAAAAACTGTGATCTGCGAAACGAGGCATTCCTGTCGCTACGTAGGCGAGCGGCACAAGTCCGAGGCCCGAAAGAGATATGAGCAGGAGCGCAGTTTCCAGGGGGCCGCGAGCGCTCCGCACAACCCTCGCACGGCGGGAACGCCGCACGTACTTATAGCGTATGAGGTACCAGCCGATCACCAACGCAACGAAGATGACTCTTGAAATGGTGGGCGTCATTTGAATCAGGCTGCCGCGCCCGGATTTCCCAGCAGTTCGCTTTCCGACACTGGCGCGCCCGCAACAAGGCCTCCGTCGTCAGCGATCATCGACACAGCGCCATCCGGGGCGAGCGTCTGGGATTTGGCTGAAATAGGTCCGCATGTGAGCATGAAGTAGTCGTACGATGTTCGCCTGTCATTTCCACTGACGAACTGGCAGTGCACGCGGAAGAAATTGAAGCGGATGCGTTGATACATGTCGTCGTTAAGCATTCGACTAATCTTCACGACCCTGACGGTCGCCTCGTTTTCTGTCGACAAGCCCATTTCGGCCATTGGCCGGCATTTGTAAAAATTTAACACGTCGGTGAGGGCCTGATAGTCGCCCCAGAAGATCGCGCGGGAATTGGCGACGCGTTCCACCGCCCCGCGAAAGCGCACTGCCTTCGGGTGCAGGCCGATCTTGAGTATGGAAGATCCAACGCTCAAGAATGTGACGGGAATCTTTTTCCGACCGAGCGCAGGGTCCAGCTTCAAGGCGCGATCAAGTAGATCAACCGCTAGTACGGCGCCAAGGCTGTGCCCTACGACCAAAATTTCGTCTGCGGCAGAGTTGCTCGCCGCAACCACAAGCTCGGCGGCCAACCTGTCCAGCCTCTGCTCAATTTCCGAATTACCGAATCGAATGTACTCGCAAGAAAAGATCCAATCGTCGAACAAGTGGCCCAGGTGCAGCCAGCGCCACGGACCCGCCAACACGGCTGCGAGTCCGAAGAGGCCGCCACCGGTAGCAATAGGAATTGATCCGGTGATCTTGAATGCAGCCACGCCAATCAAAAAGGCGGCAGCGATGAGCAATCCGAACGCGACAAATGGATAGAGAAAGAAAAGTGCGTAGCGCCAATTGGTCTGCAAGTAACGCCAAAGAGCGCCGGCCAATACGAAATCCAGAAACGCAAGAATGCCGATGGAAATGCGTGAGCCGATGCTTCGACCCCCGAACACCTCGATTACATCGTGCCATCGGACCAGACGGTAATCGGTTTCGACGAGCCAATCGGGGCCGATTGTCGTCACGTTCCATTGTATCTGGTCGGCGGTATCATGCGAACCGTCGACGGTCGCTTTCACTGACCAAGTACGTTGGAACCTCTCAATTTCGCGCACAAAGCGTCGTTGCGCGCTGGCATGCGACGTGATTGGATCATAGCCACCGATATGGAACACCAACCGTTTCGCTACAGGCTTGCCGCACATTGTCTTATCCCCGGACTCATGCGTGCTGCTCGCTGCCCCCTCAATCGATCTGTAATCAAAAACAGACGTTTGACGCCAAGGGTTGTCAAGAGAGAATCCACCAGTTATTGGGGAACATGGGTCGATTTGTTCTACCATGCGTAAGCCGAACCGCTCGAACAATAGCGTCGATCGGTGCTGCCGTGATTGTCGGTTTGTCGAGCACAGCGCCCTCTCAAGCGCAGGACGGGGCATCATCTGGCGAGAGATGCCTTGCTGCAAATTTGGATGTTTCGCTGGGCGCACAATTGCCCCGCACGGCGGCGCGTTTGAGATCTGGTGAGCCGCTAAAGATTGTCGCGATCGGATCATCGTCGACCGTGGGGCTCTGGGTACTTCGGTCCGCGGCCACATATCCGCAGGTGATGCGCCGAGAACTCTCGAGGCTTAGATCCAACGCAACGATCGAGGTCATCAACAGCGGTCGAGTCGGTGATACGATTCCGAACAACATCGCGCGGTTCGAGCGTGACGTTTTCGCGCACACGCCTGATCTCGTTATCTGGCAATTAGGTACTAATGACGTCGCCTGGGGTGGCCGGCCGGACCAAGGGCTCAAAAGAAGCGTTCTTGAAGGGGTAAGGGCACTTAAGGCGGGGTCTGCCGATGTCGTGCTGATGGATCTGCAATATGCGCCACAGGTGCTCGCTTCCGCTAGCTACTCAACGATGGAGGGCATCATCGCCGATGCCGCGAAGCAGGAACGGGTCGGTCTATTCTCTCGTTTTGCGCTGATGCGTAACTCGATCAATGCCGGAGTTGCGCAAAGCGAGCTTGTAACGTGGGACGGATTGCACAACACCGCCGATGGTTATGATTGCATTGGACGAGCCCTTGCCCGAGCAATCTCAACGAGTGCGCGTTGAGAGGCCCTAGCTCAGGCGAATCGAAGGCTGCGGGCTCGCAAGAGTTTGGGCACCGGCCGTGACAGCGATGCCGAGCGTGCAGATGCCCACCAACGCGAACAAAGACCAATTATCGTCGACAATCACCGCATCTCTCGCAGCGGTGACAGCAATTCGCGCCGACGCTGTCAGGAGGTGCGCTCATGCACCATTATGCCAGCCAACTTGTTGACCTGTTACTGGTGGTTGTCGCCGCGTGGATGGCGCCGGCCACCGTCTTTATTATCTACGCCTATTTCGCTCGTCTTAAGAATCCGGTCAGCGAATCGATCTTTGGACGTGTGGTGATCATATCCTTGTTCATCATAACCACGTCGATCTGGCTCCCGATAATTCTGACCGCCATAGTCCTATCACTGATCGGTCATTTGTGGTTCCGCTTCAGGGGACAACTACGCAAATAGCTACATATTGCTAGAGCCGAAAAAGATGGAGTCGAATTAGAGCGGCCCCTCAGAAAACTAAAAAAGGGAAGCGAAGCAATGTCCGCATTTCTCCCTGCTCTGACGATAGCTGCTGTCAATTTTATAACAATCGCCACGGCTGCAGAATGGCGACCGCAGTTTCTCTCAGCGTGCCGGAACGGTTGCGCGCAGCAAGGCGGCTTTTCGACGGACGCTTGCTTGCAGATTTGCATCTGCATGGCGTCAGAGTTGGGAGCGAAGTTTAGTATCGAGACTCTCGGCTCCATTGATCCCCCGAGTGCTGAGCAACTACACCAAACTAACGAAATCAGAATGCTTTGCGTCCGGCGAGTACTAGGACGTTAGAGCTGTTGCCATTGGCACGGTGGTCATCAGCTTGACCCTGACGTAGCTCTCCGTCTTTCCAGACGCAAAATTGGCTGCCCCGGCTGTTCGAGGACAATATCGCGCCGACGGCGCATCCGAGTTCTCCCTTGCGAGACCATCTCAGCCCTGAGCTCGAAAATGGCCTTTGCGCCTGGTGGATGCGATCGCAAACGGACATGGCGATCCTTCCATTCTCGACCCCGATCGACTGCCTTGGATGCCGAACGAAAGAGGATATCCCAAGAGTTGCAGAACGAACCGCCTGCCTCAAAGGAAGTCGCGCTGCATCCCGCCGTCCTGAAACGATATGAGGAGCAACTCAATCGGCTTGAAGAAGCATCGGGGAAAAGTATCACAGCCGGCGACGCAGAAGCCGCAGAAGCCATCAGAGACCTTGTCGATACAGTCACTGTGTTCCGGGATCCAGCCCGACCAGGTGGAGTTGCGGTGGAGATAGCTGGCCGCCCAAATGCCTTACTCGGCGAAGCCGCCTACCTACGTTCCCCCGACGGCATTCCGAGTTTACGGTTTCCCTGGCCTAGCTCTTGCGCCGGGGCTTCACTCTCTCCCTTCGTGAGAAAGGCTGGTCGGGAACAATTCAATAAGATCAATGGATCGCGGCGGTGTATAGCAAAACAGATTTTTTCCGGCCGCCGCGAGATAGGAAACAGGTGGCGATGCGCGGAAGAAGGAGGATCGAGCAGCGGATTATTTAGTCGCCGGGATCCCTTACGCTCGCGACACGCCTTAGTGGGATCATTTCGCACATTGACCGAGGTGACACCGCGAGAGTTGAAATAAAAAGTGAATAGAAGAGCGGGGATATTCCTCAAAGCTGACTTGATCTCACCCTTCGCTCACTTTCTTAGCGCAACTAATTGATGAGTAAGTAGTTATGACTGATCAGCAATTAGCCCTGGAAGCGATTAGCGACGCGCAACTCATATTGGAAGAATTCCTTCGGCCCCATCCCAGGGATCACGCGCGTATCCTTGAAGAGTTGGTGGAAGTTCTCGAGCGGCCTGCTTTGATCGGTACGCCTACGACGAAGGCCGCCTGATTGTCGCGTGCGCGCGGGCACGGCGAGCTATATGTGATGGCGTTGGGTGAAGGTCAGGCGGCTTGCTGATCGT
>NZ_JADPIU010000032.1:0-14460 GCF_023073075.1 Bradyrhizobium sp. 61
GTCAGCCCTCCAAGAGCCGACCACCCATGAATCATTGAAAAATTGATTCGGGAATCCTATAAATCGCGATGAAATCAACAATCTGCCAAAGTAGTGCTAATGGCTGGGGCCGGTCAGACTGGGCGCGCGTTTTCGGTCAGCAGATCAACGGCCACTACCAGGCCTTCGCCGACCCGCGCACCGATGGCTGGCTGGCGGGCTTCCAAGGCGGAATCGATCTCTGGCGCGGCAGCACCATCCCCGGTCACCGCGACTCTGCTGGACTTTACTTCGCCTATACCCAGGCGCGGGCCGACGTGACCGGGCTGGTCACAAACCCGGCCGCCACTGGCTACATGCTCACCCACACCGGGACCAACGACATCCAGGCTTACTCGGCCGGCGGCTACTGGACGCATTACGGTCCGACCGGCTGGTACCTTGACGCGATCCTGCAGGGGACGCTCTATCGCGGCAACGCGACGACGCAATTCACGCAATTGCCGCTCACGGGCGCCGGCTTCGTTGCCTCGCTGGAGACGGGCTATCCAATCCCGCTGCCGCTTGGCCCAGGCTTCGTGCTCGAGCCGCAGGCCCAGATCATCTGGCAACGGGTCTCGTTCGACGAAGCCAATGACGGTCTGGGCCCGGTCGGGCTGGGCACGACGTCGGGTCCGATCGGACGGCTCGGCCTGCGCGGGCAGTGGAACATTGCCAGCAGCAACGGGATGCTCTGGCAGCCTTATGCCGGCGTCAATTACTGGCGCAGCTGGGGCGCGGGAGCGGACACCACTTTTGGCATCGATCAAGTGCTGCTGCTGCAGAAGATGCAGACGGTCGAAACTTTCGTCGGCTTCACCGGCAGGTTCGACAAGAGCTACAGCGTCTATGCTCAATTCGGTTATCAATTCGAGGTCGGCAGCACGGTCAACGCGGGCCCGCAAGGCGCCAAAGGCACCGCGGGCATACGCTACAGCTGGTGAATAGGCGCGCAGCGGTTTTCCCTCGCGACAAACGCGGAGCGCGTTTGCGCGGAGATCATGCTCAAACAACAACCTAAAGCGCGATGACGATTCATCCCAATCTCATCGCGCTTTAGGCAAGATGACTGGCCAGCCGGAAGGTCTCTCAGCGAGCTCGGCAGGGCGGGCCGATGATCACTTCCTTACGGCAGCGACCCTCTAAGGTCCGCGACACCAAAATCTACCGTGGCTCCGCCACCGTTCTCAGAAGTCGTCTGGGTGCGGGCCTCGCTGTGCGCTGACACAGCGATGACCCGGTCGCCTTTCTTCTCCGCCAGTCCGACATTTCGAGCGAGGATCGCGCCAAGCAAAAGCATCGTGACCATCAGCCCGCTCACGGACGCAGTCACATAAACATTGGACCAATTGCGCATCACTACACCACCCATGCGCATCGCCCCGGCCCGATGCAACATGCGTCGTTGAGTCGTTAGGCGATTTGGTGGCGCGGCAGTGGCGTTCTGGAGTTCACCTCACTTGTTACGCGGTGGCGGCCACTCGTTGCAGGTTCGTGGCGAGCGGATTGCTTTGAGCAGCCTTTCCTGTGGACCGCCGCACTTCCATCACAGGAGGCAGCATGGACTCAGGCATACTCCGAAATTGCGCGGCTTGCTCTCCCGGCCGCGCGGATCTGGCCTGGAGCCCCGGCTGGTACGGTCGGGGCTCTCTTTGGAGCGGCTCTCTGAGACCGTTCAGCTTGGCCTCGGAAGGCGGTCTTCGTGCTGCCAGTCGCCTAAGCACTAACCCGATCACTAGCTCCGTCAGAACTGCTGACGTTGCTATCCGCTTCCGGGATTTCGGCGCTGTTCGTCTGGATCAGAAATAGCTGTTTCTGCATCTCGACGAGGCGCGCGCGGCTATATTGCCACCGGATAAAGCCGCAGCCGCGCCGTGCTAATTGTTGCGCGCAGCTCAAATGACGACAATTCCGGGCTGTATCGTGCGCGTCGGACTGAACCATCACTTGCGCTGATCTGTTTACGGCGACTTCCGCTTCTGGCCCGTCTCGGACCTCACGACGCCGAAGCAGAATGTCCGCCACTGAGGTGAGAGCTGAAGTCCGCTGATGGTCCCTGGTGAGTGAAATGGCTTATAAAGGCGTTTCCACGTGTTAACGTGATCATCACGAACGATCACTGCTTACAGTCCCCTGTCTACGTCCCCTGCTACTACCCCACCTAAAAAATCTATTGTGTGTTCAACGCATTACGTGAAGCGATAGATTCATCCACAACCACCCCTCGGACGATCCCTCGCCCTCGCAGGCGGACATCCAGATGACGAAAGCCATCATCGACATCGCAAAGCCGCTCGGCATCGCCGTGCACGACCACATCATCGTCGGCAAGAGCAGGCATGCCAGGCTGCGCGGGATGCGGTTGATCTAGAGCCTCAAATCAGATGACAAGGACACAATGAGCGACTGGCTGCACAATCTGCCGGTGCCTGCAATGGCGCTGGTGATCTTTGGATTCACGTACCTGCTCGCCGCGGCCATCTTCGCAGGCATCGCGAGGGCTGCGACGGAGGAGCGCGCGAAGTCGCTGAAGGCGATCTCGCCGGGCATGCTGCCGGTGCTCGGCATCATCTTCGGCCTGTTCGTCGCCTTCATCGCCGCGCAGGTCTGGGGCGACAGCGACCGCGCCAGCGCCGCGGTGAGCCGCGAGGCCAGTGCGCTACGCAGCGCCGTGCTGCTGGCCGCCGGCCTGCCGGCGGAGCAGGAGACGAAGCTCCGCGGCCTGGTGCGCGACTATGTCGGCCAGGCCGTCGCGGTGGAATGGCCGATGATGGCGCATCAGGAAGTGTCGCTGAAGGTCACGCCGCCGGCGCTCGCCGAAGCCCTGCAGTTCGTCGTTGCGATGACGCCGCAAGGCCCCGGGCAGGCGAATGTGCAGCGCGAGCTCATCGCCGCGCTGGAGCAGGCGCTGGACGCGCGGCGGCAGCGGATCATCGTCAGCCTCGCCGCGGTGAATCCGGTCAAATGGTGGTGCCTGTATCTCCAGGCGGCCTGCGCGCTGCTGGTGATCGGCCTCGTTCATTGCGACAACCGGCTGGGATCGGCGATCGCGATGGGCCTGTTCGCCACCGGCGTCGCCACCTCCGTGCTGCTCATCGCCGCGCATGACCGGCCGTTCGCCGGCCAGATCTCGATCCAGCCGGAGCCGCTGCTCCAGATCATGCCGGCAGACCCCGGCAAGAGTTGAGCAGAGCGGCCGGCCCCGCGAGACAGCATCTCACCGGACGAGTTGCCATCCCTTCGGCGTCCAGCGCAGCAGCGTGCCGGACAGCGGCTTCGGCGCGCGCGCCATCATGTTCCTGGCCAGCGTCCGCAGCGCGTCGATCGCGGCACTGCTGTCTTCGCTTGCATAGAGCACGAGATCGGCCGACGGCGCCGCCACGATCAGGACACCGCCCTGGGCCTGCGCGAGCGGCGCCCAGCTGTCGACCAGCGCGAGCCGGCTGGTCTGATAATAGTCCCCCGTCAGCGTGCCGAACTGTCCTGACGGGACCGCTTTTGCGACCGTCGTGAGCGGCTTCACGCTGCTGCGCAGATTGGCGATGGCGATGTCGAAGACCTGGTCCCGCGTCAAGCCGAGCGCAGCACGATCCTTGTCGTTGAACACCCTGACCGCCCGAGGCGAATCCAGCACCGGGACGATCACCAGCCCCTCTGCCAGGGGCCGCGTCAGGGCCGGGCCGCGCGCGTCGACCTCCCGAAGCGCCTGCCGCATGTAATCGGCCGGGCGCACGACCACGCGAAGGGCTGCTCGGGTCGGCGGATCGTTCCGGCTGCTCGCCGTTGCCTTGACGCCGCTGACATAGGCGCCGATCTCCCTGGCGCAGCCGCCCGTATTGGCCTTGCAGAAGGCGTAGATGCGGTCGAGATTGGTTTGCAGAGGGCCGACCGACAGCGTCAGCGGTCCCTTGATCACGACCGGGGTGTCGCGAATCTCGGCGCGGATGCGCTCGGCCACGAAAGCCGTAAACGCGGGTTCGTCGGCTGGAATCTGCTGCGCCCGGGCAGCCCCGGCTCCGACGAGATCGCCGGCCACGACCGTGGCGATCAGCCACCGGCATATGCGAGATCGGATGCTCATGCGAACCACCAGCTCGGGAGAGCGGCTCGCCGGCCGATACTCACCCCTCCGCGTCCAATCTACTGCCGGGCGCCGTCAATCCTGTGGGCGCCGGCGGTTGATCGATCAATAGCAATAGCGTTGGCTGACCCGGACGTAATAGCCGTCGGGACGCTGCACATAACAGCCGCGCTGATAGGCGTAGTAACCGGAGCGGCGGCGCTCGCCCTCGGAAGCGATCGCAGCGCCCGTGCCGGCACCGACGACGGCGCCGATTGCGGCGCCGCGGCCTCCGCCGAGCGCACCACCGAGGATCGCCCCGCCGACACCGCCGATGATCGCACCGCCGATGGCATCCTGGGCTGCAGCCTCATGCGCCGGCATCGCCATCGCGACCGTCAGACATGCCGCGATTCCAAAACTTCCAATGCGAAGACCTCGAAGCATGCTCGCCCTCCCTGTGATGAGCCAGTCATAGCGCCGGAAGTGGATTCGGACCAGACAAATAGCCGGCGGCGCGGCTCACGACGCTGCGCGATGGCGCCGGAGGCGCAGCGCGAAGACGGCTCAAACCATGCGAGCGATGCACAGGCCGGCCAATCGGACGTCAGGGATCGATCCAGCGCTGCACGGCCTCGGCGGTATCGGCCGGCGTGGAGTTGAAGCAGATCGCGGCGTCAGGCGCCAGTTGATGGACGAGGTTGAGCACCTTCTCGAACAGCAGCAGGCGCTCCTTCGGTTCGCGCAGGCCCGCGCCGATCACGATGCAGTCGAAGCGCTCGTCGCGCATCGCGGCAGTGACGCCGGCTTCCGCGGTCGCGTCGAGATCGATCAGGCAGCTCGTGACCTCGTAGCCGAGATCACGCAGGCGCAGCAATTGCGCTTCGATGTAATGGCGCACGAGCTCCGGCGTGAGCTGCGGAAATACGCTGTAATCCGCACTGCCGGGTTCGATGCCGATCGCGAGGACGCGCTTGGCCATGCAGGGCTCCCTACCGCATCGTCTAAAATGCTAACGGACGAACGACCATGCCGGTTCCCCCACTGCCGGGGCGCGCTGCCGGCGAAGGCGCGGGTCCGATCCTGCGGCACATTTTCCCGCCCAGGCTGTAAGCCATTTCACATGCGCCGGGCCGGCAACCTGCCACATTTGCCGGAAGATCACGTTGGAGTCACACCCGATCACGGCACCTGGTCCATATCTGACTTGCACGAAATTTCGATAATTCATCAATTTTCGGGAGCGGAAGATGGTCTCATTCGAGAGTTTGAAGAGCGAGTACGAGCGGAATTGGTCCAATCTCGAGATCCGGCCTTCCCGCCTCGCCGACGCGAATGGAGTCGCGCGCAAGGCGATCAACGGCAAGGCGACCTATCAGCAGATCGAGCGGCTGACCGGAGTCCCCTGGTATTTTGCTGCGCTCTGCCACTACCGCGAATCCAACTTCGATTTCGACACCTATCTCGGCAACGGCGAAACGCTTCATCGCGTGACGACCATCGTTCCGAAAGGGCGCGGCCCCTTTACCACGTTCGTGGACGGCGCAGTGGACGCGTTCAGAATCGAGAACTTCATCGGCGCCCACGACTGGGGCATCGCGCGGATCCTGTTCCGGCTCGAGGCGTTCAACGGCTTCGGCTATCACTCGAAGGGCTGCAATTCGCCCTACCTCTATGGCGGTTCGACACTGTACGGCCCGCCCGAGGCGAGGGCCGGCAAATTCGTCCGCGACCACGTGTTCGACTCGAACCACGTCGATTCCCAGCTCGGCACGGCGGTGATCCTGCATGCGATGATGTCGCTCGATTCCTCGATCACCCTCGACGGCAGCCCGCAATTCGCCGGCCGCACCGAGCCCGAGGACGATGCGGCGTCGACGATTGTTCTGATGCAGCAGGCGCTCAACAAGCTCGGCGCCAATCCGCCGCTCGCCGAGGACGGCATCAGCGGACCGAAGACCGGGGCCGCGGTCTCGCAGTTTCAGCAGCAGAACGGCCTGAGGGATACCGGGCTTCTCGACGGGGCCACGGTCGCGGCGCTCACGCGTGCAACGCAGGCGGGAGGTTCCGTGCAGAGCGGCGATCTGTCCAAGATCCTGAAGCGGCTGGAGGACCTCGCACACTTGCTGCGACCGTCAGCCGGCGGCGTAACACCGGGAACGACGACACCGGGCAACACGCTGCCCGCCACCAACGATCCGATCAACCTGTTCGAACGGCTCTTCTCCCTCATCAACAAGACGGCGCCCATGCCAGGACCGGTCAGCCCGACCAATCCAGCCCCCGTCGATCAGTTGAAGCAGGTCGTCGACCTGCTCAGCACGCTGCTCA
Source organism: Bradyrhizobium sp. 61 (assembly GCF_023073075.1). Classification (NCBI taxonomy): domain Bacteria; kingdom Pseudomonadati; phylum Pseudomonadota; class Alphaproteobacteria; order Hyphomicrobiales; family Nitrobacteraceae; genus Bradyrhizobium; species Bradyrhizobium sp. 61. The sequence goes on from NZ_JADPIU010000032.1 coordinate 6,410, forward strand.
ACAAGGACGGCAAGCCGGTGCTCGGCCAGGTCAACGGCGCGCTCGGCGAGACCATCGGCAAGCTGCTCGACGGCAAGAAGACGGCACTCGGCATCGGCGGCTCGGTGCTCACTGCGCTGCTCTCTTCGGTGACCGCGAGCCCGAATGCAGGCGGTATTGCCGGACTGCTCGGAACGATCGTATCGGCGGTGCCGGGCCTCGGCCAGTTCGCGATGCCGATCTCGCTGGCGCTCACGGCCTGGGGCGTGCTCGGCAAGTTCGAGAAGTGGGCGCAAGGCACCGCGCCGCCGCCGAAGCCGACGACGTAAAGCCGTTTGCGTCTTCAGCCGTCGGCATCGGCAATGGCTGCCGCTCGCCGCTCCATCAACACGCGCTCGCGCGCATTGTTCGTGAGACGCGCTGCGGTCTCGAACGATCGTCGCGCCTCGGCGAAGCGGCCGAGCTTCTCCAGGAGGTCGCCGCGGACAGAATGGAGATGTTGGTAAGCCCCGAGCGCCGGTTCGTCCGCGATCATGTCCACGAGATCGAGACCGGCCTGCGGCCCTTCGGCCATGCCAAGCGCGACCGCCCGGTTGAGCTCGATCACCGGCGAGCGCACCAGCGCCGCGAGCTGGCCATAGAGCTCCGCAATGCGGCGCCAGTCGGTGGCAACGGCCGTCTCCGCCGTCGCGTGGCACGCGACGATCGCGGCCTGTAGCGTGTAGAACCGTCCGGCACCGCCGAGCTCGCGCGCGCGATCGAGCGCGCGAAGGCCGCTGCCAATCTGGCGCCGGTCCCAGAGCCTGCGGTCCTGGTCCATGAGCAGGATGGGCTCGCCATCGATGCCCGTGCGCGCCTGCTTCCGCGCGGCATTCAGCTCCATCAGTGCCATGAGACCGTGGACCTCGGGCTCGAGAGGCGCGAGCCCGACCAGCACCCGCCCCATGCGCAGAGCCTCGTCGCAGAGCTGCGGCCGCAGCCACTCCTCGCCGCCTGAGGCCGAATAGCCCTCGTTGAATATGAGATAGACGACCTCGAGCACCGAGGCGAGACGCTCCGAAAGCGCCTCGCCGCTCGGGATCTCGTAGCTCAGGCCCGACCGCGACAGCGTGCGCTTGGCGCGGACGATGCGCTGGGCGATGGTTGCCTCCGTGACCAGGAAGGCGCGCGCGATCTCGTCGGTGGTCAGGCCGCAGATCATACGCAATGCCAGCGCCGCGCGCGCCTGCCGCGGCAGCAGCGGGTGACAGGCCGTGAAGATCAGCCGCAACCATTCGTCACCGATATCGTCGTCGAGGGCGGCGTCGAAATCCGGCATCGCGTCCTGCTCCTGCATCAGCTCGTGCGTCAGCAGGTCCTGCTTGCGGGTGAGCATCTTTGCCCGGCGCAGATGATCGAGCCCGCGGCGCTTGGCCGTCGCAACCAGCCAGGCGCCGGGATTGTCCGGCACCCCGCTGTGCGGCCAGGCTTCCAGCGCTGCGACCAGTGCGTCCTGGGTCAATTCCTCCGCCAGCGGCACGTCCCGCAGCATACGCGACAGCGTGGCGATCAGCCGTGGCTGCGCGACGCGCCAGGTTGCGTGAATCGCGGCGCGGATCTCGAGATCGATGTCGGCGGTCGTCATCGCCGCCGACCAGAGCCCTTTCCGTTCCGATGGAATCGGAACGGGGCTCTAGATTCTTGTTTTGACGCGTTTTCTTTGCGCGAACCGGTATCCACTTCGCTCGAAAACGCTCCAGGACGAGCGGTGGTGTCCATCAGGCGTGGGCAGCCACCCTGGACTGCGCGTCGACCTGGCAGGCGATCTCCACGCCCGGCGTGGCGAATGCCCGTAATTCGCAGGTCCCCTCCCAGCCCGGCATGTGATCGAGGTGCAGCTGCATGAATTCCTTCGCCATGGCCACGGCTTCCGCCTTGTCGCGCAGCTCGAAAATGGCATAGCCGCCGATCACTTCCTTGGCCTCGACGAAGGGGCCGTCGATGACGCTGAGTTCGCCGTCGACGATTCGCACCCGTGCGCCGGTCGCAAGCGGCATCAGGCCGCCATTGTCGATCATTCGACCGGCCTTGATCTCCCGCTCGGATATGTTCTGCATGGCCTCCATCAGCGCCGGGCTCGGGGCAGCCATCGGCTGGCTGGAGGTGACGATGTACATGAAGCGCATGAAAAACTCCCTTGGCGAGCAGCAGCCGCTCCGGCTGCAAACCGGCTCGCTATGGATGTGACGATTGAGCCTTGGCTAAATCGACATCGACCGGAAGAATTATTGCCGCAGCATGATCAGGGGATCGGCGGTATCGGGGACGCGCCGCCATTGCGCGTTGTCATCGGCCTCGAACTGCCAGGCCTCGCCTGATTTCGACATCAGGACGATCTGGCCGCGCTCGAGCCGCCATTGCGCCGGATTGAACTGAGCAATCGCCGGATCGCATTTCGGCTTGACGAAGACCTGGAAATTGTCCGGGCCGGCTTCCGTGTTGGTCAGCGTCAGCCCGCACACCGGCTGGCCGTTGCCGCGCACCATCGACCAGTCGCCGATCATCTGGTCCATCGACTTGGCCATCGAGCGGGCTGCGGCGAGGTCCTGGAGGATGTAGACGCCCTCGCCCTGCCGCAGGCCTTCGAAGATGCCGGCCTCGACCTCGGTGAAGTCGATCACGGCTTCACCGGTCGCGTCCTGCAAACGAACGATGTCGAGACCCCTGACGCTCCAGGCGACGATGTCCTTCGTAAAGGGCAGCGTGGTCTTGCAGGCCGGCTCCAGCTCCAGCTTGAACCCCTGCGCCGCGGCATCGCCTTTCATCGTGACGACGCAGGTCTTGCTGCGCTCGGTGGTCGAGAGCTCCCACTGCCCGGGCATCGTCTTCTTCAGGGTCGTCGCATCCTGCGCATGCGCGATGCCGATCGCGGCCACGCAGGCCGCGACGGCGAATGCAACGACCCGAAGACCTCTCATCAGCGCCCCTTGAACGGCGTTTCCGCAACCGGCGTCAACGGCGCCTTGCCGGCGAACCAGGACTTGAGGTTGTCGACCACGAGCTGATCCATCGCGTTGCGCGTCACCACCGACGCCGAGCCGATATGCGGCAGCAGCACGACGTTCTGCATGGTCTTGAGCTCGTCCGGCACGCTCGGCTCGGCCGCGAACACGTCGAGACCGGCGGCGAGGATGGTGCCTGATTTCAGCGCCTGGACCAGCGCCGCCTCGTCGACCACCGAGCCGCGCGCCACGTTGACCAGCACGCCGCGCGGACCGAGCGCCTTCAGCACCTCGGCATTGATCATCTTGTTGGTCGAGGCGCCGCCGGGCACAATCACCATCAGCGTGTCCACCGCCTTCGCCATCTCGATCAGATCGGGATAGTGCTTGTAGGAGACGTCCTTCGACGGATTGCGGGAGTGGTAGACCACCGGCACCAGCGAGGCATCGAGCCGGCGCGCGATGGCTTGGCCGATCCGGCCCATGCCGACGATGCCGACCTTGCGGTCGCGCAGCGAGCCGACGCTGAGCGGATAGTTCTGCGTCTGCCAGAGGCCGGAGCGGACGTAGCGGTCGGCCTTGATGAACTCACGCACGGTGGAGATCAGAAGACCCATCGCGACGTCGGCGACCTCCTCGGTCAGCACGTCGGGCGTGTTGGTGACGATGATGTTGTGCTCGGCCGCGTATTTGGCGTCGATATGGTCGTAGCCGACGCCGAAGCTCGCCACCATCTCGATCTTGGGCAATTGCGACAGCGAGTCCCTGTCGGCGCGCACCGTGTGATAGGTCACCGCCACGCCACGGATTTTTTCGCGGATCGCCGGTGTCAGCCGCTCGAGATCGCCCCGGGTCTCCGCCTTGTGCACGACGAAATGATCGGAAAAACCGTTGTCGAGAATTGGCCGCACCGGCCCATAGATCAGAAGGTCGATCTTTTCGGACGAAATCGAACCGGTAGTCATCAGTTTTCCTTTCCAAGCGCGCTCTCGTGCCAGCGCCGTAAAACGAGGTGGGAAACTAGCGCCAGCACCCCATAGATGACAATCCCGGCCAGCGACAACAGCAGCAGCGCTGCGAACATGCGGGGTATGTTCAATCGATAGCCGGATTCGGCGATCCTGTAGGCGAGCCCGGAGCCCGCGCCGGCGGTGCCGGCCGCGATTTCGGCCACAACCGCGCCGATCAGCGACAGGCCGCCGGCAATGCGCAGGCCCCCGAGGATATAGGGCAGCGCCGCTGGCAGCTTCAGGAAGCGCAGGGTTTGCGGCGGCGAGGCGCCATAGAGCTGGAACAGGCCGGCAAGGTTGCGATCGACCGAATTCAACCCGAGCGTGGTGTTGGACAGCACCGGGAAAAAGGCAACGATGAAGGCGCAGACGACGACCGCGGTCTGCTGCTCCAGATAGATCAGGAGCAGCGGTGCAATCGCGATGACAGGAGTCACCTGGAGGACGATTGCATAGGGGAATAGCGAATATTCCACCCATTTCGACTGGTTGAACAGCAGCGCCAGCGCGATGCCGCCGATGCTGGCGGCGACAAAACCTTCGAGCGTGGTCATCAGCGTGGTCGCGAGCGATTGTGACAGCACCGCCCAGTCCTTGATCAGCGTCAGGAAGATGACGGAGGGCGCCGGCAGAACGTAAGGCGGGATGTCCTTGATGCGGACGACCAGTTCCCAGGCCGCGAGTCCGGCTGCGAACACGATGACGGGAAGCACGAAGCGCATCGCGCGTTGCGCGCCGGATGGTTTTGCGGTGACGGCAGCTTGCGCGTTCATAGCATCGATTGCCCCGAATAGGACGGCGCCAGCGCGGCCGACACTTTCCGGCAATAATTGGAATAGGCGGCCGAGGTCCGAAACTCCTCACCGCGCGGCTCGACCGTCTCAATGCGGATATCGGCCTGGATGCGGCCGGGCCGCGCGGTCATGACCACGACTCGCTGCGACAGGTAGACGGATTCGAACACCGAATGGGTGACGAAGATGACGGTCTTGCCCAGGGCTCGCCACAGCGCGAGCAGGTCGTTGTTGAGGCGAAAGCGCGTGATCTCGTCGAGCGCGGCGAACGGCTCATCCATCAGGAGGATATCAGGGTCTGTGACGAGCGCACGCGCCAGCGACACCCGCATCTTCATGCCGCCGGAGAGCTCGCGCGGGAACGCATCGGCGAAATCGGCAAGACCCACGCTGGCCAACGCCTCATCGGCCCGCGCGCGCGCCTCCGCCTTCGGAACGCCTGCGAGCCTCAAGGGCAGCCGCACATTCTCGCGCACGCTGGTCCAGGGCATCAGCGTCGGCTCCTGGAACACGAAGCCGATGCCATGCCCCGGCAGCACATCGCCCTCGTGGCGCGCCACCCGCACGATGCCGGACGATGGCGCGCTGAGCTCTGCGATCAGGCGCAGCGCAGTGGACTTGCCGCAACCGGACGGGCCCAGCAGCGAGATGAACTCGCCCTTGCGAACGGCAAGGTCGAGCGGGCCGAGCGCCATGACGCCATTGTCATACGCCTTCGTCACGCCGCGCAGGCTGACGGCGAGAGCCGTCAGGCCGGCCTCGACCCCGGACGAGCTTTTGACGGATGACATGGACCTTGCGCTACGGCTTGCTCGGGCGCAGCTCGACGCCGACGCCCTTGTTGACGAAGCGCAGCGTATAGGACTTGCGGAAGTCGAGATCCGCCTTCACGACGCCGGCCTTCACCATCTTGTTGAAGAAGGACGTGTAGCGCTCGTCGCTCATCGCGCCGATGCCGTTCTTCAAGGACTCGCCGGAATCGACGATGCCGTATTCCTTCATCTTGGCGACGGAATAGGCGAGCAGCTCGTCGGTCATCTCCGGGTTGAGCTTCTTGATCATGGCGTTGCCCGCGGAATTGTCGCGGTAGATGTAATTGTACCAGCCGACCATGGAGGCATCGACGAAGCGCTGCACCAGGTCCGGCTTCTTCTCGACCATGTCGCGGCGGGTCTCGATCAGGGTCGAATAGGTGTTGAAGCCGTAATCGGCAAGCAGCAGCACATTCGGCTTGAAGCCGGCGGCCTTCTCGACCGCGAAGGGTTCGGAGGTGACGTAGCCCTGCATCGCGCTCTTGGGGTTGGCGATGAAGGGCTGCGGATTGAAATTGTAGGGACGGACGTTCTTCTCGTTGAAGCCGTATTCGGACTTCAGCCACTGGAAGTAGCTGGTCATGCCCTCCTTGGAGACGAACAAGGTCAGCGGCTTGAGATCCTCGATCTTGGCGACCTTGGCATCCGGCTGCGTCAGCATCACCTGCGGATCCTTCTGGAAGACCGCTGCGATGGTGACGACGGGGACGTTATTCGCCACTGCGTCGAACGACATCAGCGTGTTCGCGGCCATGAAGAAATCGATCTTGCCGGCGATCAGCAGCATCCGGTTGTTCTCGTTCGGACCGCCGGGAACGATGGTGACGTCGAGCCCGTATTTCTTGTAGGTGCCGTCGGCGACCGCCTGGAAGAAACCGCCATGCTCGGCCTCGGCGACCCAGTTGGTGCCGAAGGTGACCTTGTCCAGCGTCTCGGCGCGCGCCGGCGCAAGAGAGACGCAAGCGGCCATCAAGCCCGCCGTTAACGCTCGCCGCAGATGAGAGGGGGTCATGATGGCACTCCGTCGATCGTGGCTGGCCGATGTGAGGGCAACGCGATAGAACCGCATGAAGTTCGGGGACGCGAGCCGGCCAGGCCCGCGTCCCCTGATAACCCCAAAATACGCGACAAATTCGGGCAAAGAAACCACGATGACGCCGTCCCGCGACTGGATCGACATCAACTGGGCCGATGGGAGCCTTGCAGACGTGTCGCGCTGGATCGCGGTGCTGCCGCTGGCGGCGACCGAGCAGCACGGCCCGCATCTGCCGCTCGAGACCGACGTGCTGATCGCGGACGCGTATCTCGCGCGCGTGCGCGAGCTGTTGCGCGCAAATGTTCCGGCGACGTTCCTGCCCGTTGAACCGGTCGGGATTTCCACCGAGCATATCGACTTTCCGGGCACGCAGACGCTGCCGACCGAGGTGGCGCTGAAGCGATGGACCGCAATCGGCGAAGACGTCGCGCGGCGCGGATTGAAGAAGCTCGTCATCATCACCAGCCATGGCGGCAACAGCGCGGCAATGATGCTGGTCGCGCAGGATCTTCGCGCGCATCACAAGCTCTTTGTGGTGACGACGTCGTGGTCGCGGCTGTCGGGCGCGGAGAAACTGTTCCCGGCGGATGAAGTGCGCCACGGCATCCATGGCGGCGCAGTCGAGACCTCGATCATGCTGGCGCGCTATCCCGATCAGGTGCGGGTTGATGCGATCGCGGATTTTCCCGCGAGCAGCATCGCCATGGAAAAGCAGTATCGCTGGCTGTCGACACAGCGGCCCGCGCCGTTCGCCTGGCAGGCGCAGGATCTCCACACGAGCGGCGCGATCGGCAACGCGACGCTGGCCGTCCCCGAGAAGGGCGCGCAGCTGCTCGATCAGGGCGCGGCGGCTTTCTGCGAGCTGCTGGCCGAGGTCGATAACTTCGACGTGAACAGGCTCGCCAAAGGGCCTCTCGGCTAGCTCGCATCCGACTGGAATCATTCAGGAAACAGCCGGGCTACACGCCTGCTTTTGCGGGATTCGAACCGGACGCGACAAGCCTCCGTCCAACTGGGCACGCGGGCCACAACGGACCGCCTCAACCCGGATGGAGTTTCACATGTCGATCAAGACCAGGATTGCCGCCGTCGCGCTCGCTGCCCTCGCCGTCACCGGCAGCATCGTGTCCACCACCTCCTCGGCCGAAGCCAAGCAGCCCGGCTGGGTCTGGGGTGTGGGTGCCGGCATCGCCACCGCCGCCATCGTCGGCTCCGCGATCGCCGCCAGCAACGACCCCTATTACTACGGCTATCACCGCTGCGGCTGGGTCGCCCAGTACAACGCCTTCGGCCAGTACGTCGGCCGCGTTCGTACTTGCTACTGATTTGAGTACCTGAGGCCGATCTCACGTGGATCCCGCGTTCGACACGGGCGCCTCATCCACCCCGTGTCGTGCCCCCGACCCGCCCGGCTGTCCCCCCGGGCGGGTCTTGCGGAC
>NZ_JADPIU010000058.1:0-14225 GCF_023073075.1 Bradyrhizobium sp. 61
GTGATTGAGGAAGTTGATCGCCGCGAAAGACGCGAGCGCACATACGAGGGCCGCCAGCACCACTAGTCGCAAGTCGTGTTCGTAGGCGATGCAATTGTAATGGTAAACATGCGGGTAACGTCCCCGTAAATATCTTGCACAGTACAATTTTGCCGGGACCCTACAGCTGCCGCCGTTGCGCAATTCTGAAAAGGACTGACACAGTTGACACTGTGGTTATTTTTCGATGACCTGGCCCGCCCTTTTTTCATCGATTGAAGAGGTTACCCGGCAACCCGATCGTCGAAAGGCTTATGACAGCTTATGCTGAAAGCTGTTCGCTTGGGCTGATGAAGTGTCTGCCGTCTCCGTGGCTTCCTAGCGAGGATGGGGTACTATTCGCGCATGCGATCCGATGCGCGCTGAGCGCGAGGTTTGGCTGTTCCGGTTGTCCCTGCGAAATCCAGATGCAGTTTGCCTCAGACGTGCAGCCGCGACCACGCTGCACAGAGATTGTTCGAGTTTTTTAAGGACCTGCACCAGCCTGGAGATCGAGACCCCGCAACGGACGCCAGGGTCGCATCACCGAGCATTTGACCGGATGGACTTCATCGTTCTCGACGAGCAGGCTACATGCCGTTCGCTCAATCCGGCGGCCAGCTGCTGTTCTAACTCGTCAGCCGGCTCTACGACGGCGTTCGGCATGACGTTGACGTGATAACTTGCTATTGCTCGATGACACCGACCGCGGCGGCGTCTCGAAAATGGTCTGCGGAGCTGACGCGCGCTGCGAGGTCGGCAGCATAGGACTCGAAGATAAGAGGGCCGAGGTAAGTGTCGTAGACCTCGGGAACGGATCCGGCGAATATCTTGGCGGTAATGGACATCACGCTACTCCTCTGAATATACGCATGAAAAATGAAACTGCCGTCACTAGGACTATTCAGCAAATTGCCACAGCGGAAGTGATGATGGAGCCATGACTAAAGTCCGTCGAGGATGGCGCGGACGCGCGCGGCGAGCTCGGCGAAGGTAAAAGGCTTTCCGATCAAATGGACGCCGGGCTCAAGACGGCCGTTGTGGATGACGGCGTTACGGCTGTAGCCGGTGGTGAACAGGACTGGAAGACCCGGGCGGCGGCGCTGCGCCTCCCGGGCCAATTCTCGACCGTCTAACCCATCGGGAAGAACAACATCTGTAAAAATGAGAGCGACGTCCACGTCGGCCTGCAAAATCTGCAATGCTTGGCGGCCGTTACTTGCTTCGAGAACCCGGTAGCCGAGCTCCTGCAACACGCTAACGCAATAAGCACGCAAATCCTCGTGGTCTTCGACAACCAGGATCGTTTCGGATCCGCCATCAGTCCTGCGGTCGACACCAGTCACGGGGTCGGCGTCTACGTCCTGATCCGTTGCGCGCGGCAGGTAGAGCTTGACCGTCGTCCCCTGGCCAAGTTCCGAGTAAATTCGAACATGGCCGCCTGATTGCCGGATAAAGCCGTAAACCTGGCTCAATCCAAGACCCGTCCCCTTGCCGACTTCCTTCGTGGTAAAGAAGGGCTCGAACACACGAGCCATGGTCTCGGAAGACATTCCCGAACCGGTATCCGAGACCGCGACGAGCACGTATTGTCCAGGCTTTACAGGCTCGATTAATGCCTCCACATAGGCTTCATCGAGAAAGGCATTGGCGGTTTCGATCGTTAGCCGTCCGCCGGACGGCATGGCGTCCCGCGCATTGACCGCCAGGTTGATAAGTGCGTTCTCAAGCTCTCCAGGATCGGCGAATGCCTGCCATAATCCGCCGGCCGATACGGTTTCGAAGGCAATCATTTCTCCCAGAGTTCTTTTCAGGAGATCAGCAACGCCCGAAATAAGCCGGTTAGGCTCTATTTTTTGCGGGGCCAGGGTCTGTTGGCGCGAGAATGCGAGCAGACGAGACGTCAGCGTCGCGGCGCGCTGGGCGCCGTGATGCGCCATGTCGCGCGCCCTACGCATCCGCGCGAGGTCCATCTCTTCAAGAGATCGATCGAGCTGCCGCCCTATCGTGTCGAGACCGCCCACGATAACCGTGAGAAGATTGTTGAAATCATGCGCCACCCCACCTGTGAGCTGCCCCACCGCCTCCATCTTCTGGCTTTGCCGCAGGGTCTCTTCCGTCTTCATGCGCAAAGCGACTTCTTCCGCAACACGTTCTTCTAGCCGGGCATTGAGGTCTTGGAGGGCGTCGCTGGCGGCCGTCGCCTTGCGCTGGGCGTCGAGCAGCTCCTGTTCATAGCGCCGGCGGTCGACGGCATTGAAGACAGTGATCCGGATAAATCGGAGGCCTCCGCATTCGTCGCGTCTTTCCGCGGCATTCACAAGGACCGGCAGGCGCGCGTTCGACCGTGTGACGATCTCAAGCGCCACCTCATCGAAATGGCCCTGCATTCGCAGCAATGGGGCGAAATGCGTTTCGTAGTAAATGCGACCGGCAACATTCAGCAGGTCGTGAAAGGGGCGACCTTTTAGCTCGTCGCAACCGTAGCCAACCCAAGATGCGAATGTGGCGTTTGCCCGAACAATGCGTCCGTTAGGCTCCAGGGAAAGATAACCGCAAGGAGCGTGCTCGAAGAGATCTTCAAGATCTTCGGCATGGGAGTCGCTGTTCGACCCGGCCGGTTCAGACGATATTATGGGATTCCTAGACAAATTCGCGGATCGCTTTGATCACCGCGTCCGGCGCGCTGAGGTTCGGACAGTGCCCTGTTGCGTCCAGAATGACCAACTGGCTGTTCGGCAGGTTACGGTGGACATACTCGCCTACGTCAATCGGAGCGATGACATCCTCCTTGCACTGCAAAACGAGCGACCGTGCTTTCAGGCCAGCCAGATCCGCCCGGTTGTCGGACATGAACGTCGTTCGGGCGAAGTGCTTGGCGATCTCTGGATCGGTTCGGCAAAAGCTGTTGGTCAGCTCCTCGCCAAGTTCTGGCCGTTCGGGGTTACCCATGATCGCCGGAGCCATGGCGGCCGACCAGCCCATATGGTTGCTGTCCAGAAAATCCAGCAGTTCCTCGATCTGATCCGACCGAAAACCTCCTTTATAGTTGTCGTCGTCGATGTACCGCGGCGATGGCCCGACCAACACCAAGCCTTCAAAGAGCTCTGGAGCCTTCTTTGCCGCCAGGATGCCGATCATGGCACTGACCGAATGCCCGACAAAAATTCCATTCTCTACGTCCAGCGCGCGCCCGAGCTCGACGACATCGTCTGCATAACCCTCGAGGCTGCCGTACTTGGCGGCCGAGAAGGCACTGAGGTCTGACCCACCCGCACCGACATGATCGAAAAGAATCGTGCGAAATTCCTCTTCAAAGGCAGGGGCGACAAAGCGCCACATGTTTTGGTCGCAGCCAAACCCATGCGCGAAAACCATCGAGCGGGAACCTTGGCCTGCTGTTTTCACGTTATTGCGGACGACGAGTACCGACATTGAGCATCCTTTGTATGGTCCGGCGGCCTTGGTCGCTCCCGCTAGCATCTTAGGGCTATCGACCCAAGCTGGAGATGCAGGAACTTTCAAAACGAAGGTTGAGGAACGTTTGGTTTCCACGAGCGTTCCATGGAGTTGACTTGGCTTGCCCGCGATCAACCATGTAATTTCGGCAGCAATCTCTGCATGTTAAGTTTGCCCGTCTGACGCAGGGAAGAACCTGTTGAGCCAGGACATCGTATGTCGAACGTCGAGGAATTTCCAATCTCAGCTGCCCGAGGACTTTCCGAGTACGACGCCCTGGTCGCAGCCGCGCCGACCGCGCTCGATGTAATTCCCGGTGGGGTCTATGTTTGCGATCATGATGGCTGGCTTGTTCGCTTCAATAGCGAAGCCGCAGAACTCTGGGGGCGGAGGCCCGCCGTTGAAGAGCCAAAGGATCGCTTCTGCGGATCCCATCGCCTGTTGCGCCTGGACGGTACCCCCCTTTCGCACGACGAATGCCCTATGGCGGAGGCGGTGAGGACCGGCACCGCGACCCGGAATGCTGAAGTCGTAATCGAAAGGCCAAACGGCTCTCGCGTCGTCGTCCTGGTCAATATTCGCCCTTTGAAAGATCACCGCGGCAGGATCCAGGGAGCCATCAACTGCTTTCAGGACATTTCCGCCAAAAAGGCTATGGAAGATGAACTCCGCAACAAGAGTGCGGACCTGGAGGATTTCTTCGAGAACAGCGCGATCGGCCTTCACATCGTGAGCGGGGAAGGCATCATCCAGCGCGCCAACAAGGCAGAACTGTCCATGCTTGGCTATAGCGCTGACGAATATGTCGGACGGCACATCGCGGAGTTTCATGCGGATGCGCCAGTCATCGGAGATATTCTCCACCGGCTTTCGTGCGGTGAGGAGCTTGATCGTTATCCGGCTCGCCTCCGGGCCAAGGACGGTTCGACCAAGCATGTGCTTATAACCTCGAACAGCCGTTTCGACGACGGGAGATTCGTCAACACACGCTGTTTCACCACCGATGTGACGGGCGTTTACGAAGCCGAGCGCGCGCGACGCGAGAGCGAAGAGCGTCTGGCGGCGACCTACGAAGCTGCAACCATCGGCATTGCCGAAGCGGACAAAGAGGGCCGGCTGCTTCGCGTGAACGATGCCATTTGCAAAATGTTGGGACGCTCTCGCGAACAACTCTTGAGTATGACGTTCTTCGACTACACGCACGACGACGATCGGGATGAAGATGCCCGGCTTTACGCACGGCAAATTCGCGGAGACCTCGACAACTATTCGGTTCGGAAGCGCGCGACGAACCCTGATGGCACGCTGGTCTATCTCGACGTGTACGGTTCCTGTGTGAGGGATGCCGGCGGCGAGTTCTGCTATGGAGTCCGGGTAATCCAGGACGTGACCGACACCAAGCGAATGGAGGATCGGATCCATCAGAGCGAGCGCCACCTGCGAGAGTTGCTCGAAGCGCTTCCGGCCGCCGTTTATACGACGGACGCCGAAGGAAAGATCACCTTCTTCAACAAGGCTGCGGTCGAAATGGCGGGACGGACGCCGCAGCAGGATGACGAGTGGTGTGTCACCTGGCGCCTCTACAATCCGGATGGAACGCCGCTGCCCCATGATCAGTGTCCGATGGCCGTAGCCCTTAGGGAGAACCGGCCGGTCCGGGGAGTGGAAGCGGTCGCAGAACGGCCGGATGGCACGCGCATCCCCTTTATCCCCTACCCGACGCCACTGCATGACTCCGAAGGCAAGCTCATCGGCGCGATCAATATGCTGGTCGATATTTCCGAACGAAAAAAGGCCGAAGAGTATGCCGGTCGTCTCGCCGCAATCGTCGAATTCTCGGATGACGCGATCATCAGCAAGGACACGCATGGGATCATTCAGACCTGGAACAAGGGCGCAGAACGTCTTTTTGGGTATGCAGCACGAGAGATCATAGGCAGGCCTATCAACATTCTCATTCCACCGGATCGCCAGGATGAAGAGCCTGAAATTCTCGACCGCATTCGGCGAGGTGATCATGTTGCTCCCTATGAGACCGTGCGCATGCGCAAGGACGGGAGTTTTATAGACGTCTCATTGACCGTCTCACCCCTTAAGGACGCGCGTGGCAAAGTCATCGGCGCATCCAAGATCGCGCGGGATATCACCGAGAAACGTCGCCATGAAGAGCGTCGGAAGTTGTTAGTCAACGAGCTGAACCACAGAGTGAAGAATACGCTTGCGACGGTTCAATCGCTCGCTGCACAAACATTTCGCGGCGAAACTCACACTCCGGTGTTTCGTCAGTTCGAAGGCCGGCTCGTCGCCCTGTCGCGCGCCCACGACGCGCTCACGCGGGAGGATTGGGAGGGCATCTATCTTCAGGATTTGATTGTCGAGGCGATCGCTCCAATTTGCATCCACCCCGAGAGGCGCTTCCAGATTTTGGGGCCATCTTTGCGTCTGCGGCCAAAGCTCGCCCTTTCGCTATCCATGGCGTTCCATGAGCTTTGCACCAATGCCGCAAAGTACGGTGCTCTTGCAAACGAGACGGGACGCATCGAGATTCGTTGGGAAGTCCAACAGACAGGTTCCGAACGCTATCTGCATCTGTGTTGGGAGGAGATGGGTGGCCCCAAGGTAGAAACACCGCGTCGAAATGGCTTTGGCAGCCGCCTTCTCGAGCTCGCACTCCGTCGGGAATTTGATGCCGAGGTAAGGCTCTCATTCGCTCCCGGTGGGGTCGTATGCGAAAGCAAGATACCGCTAACATGAATATTGCGGCCACATACTCTTATCATGACGGAGCGAATTAATGGGTTCAACAGGCAAGCTTCGAGTTCTTATTATCGAAGATGAGGCGTTGGTTGCCTTTTTCATCGAAGACATGTTGACGGACATGGGACACGAAGTGGGCGCGGTCGTCTCGCGGATGCAGGAAGCCCTTGACCTTGCGAAGACAGGAACATTCGACTTGGCGATTGTCGACGTCAATTTAGACGGCGAGCCGAGTTATCCGATCGCGGAAACCCTCAGAAAACGTGGCATTCCCTTTATTTTCGCGACTGGCTATGGCTCGAAAGGTCTAGATCCGACCTTCGCTGACGCTCCAGTTGTCGCCAAGCCGTTCACGATGGCAGATCTTCAGAGGTTGCTCCCGATGCTCCCGAAGGCTCGACCGCTTGCCCCGGCAAGCGGCTCATCATAGCCTTGGAAAACATCTATCCGCTGCTCGCTGGGGTTGGCAGGGCGGCATCCGCATCGACCAGCAGCACGGCTTCATCGCGCATTTCGGGGAGACGTCTGACCTACGCCGCGGGCAAGTTCGGGTCGCCTAAGGCGGTATGGGGTTAGGTTGAATCGATTTGGGATTCCCAAATAAGTGCGTTTCTGATTCACCATGCTGGCTGGAAGTAGGCCCGCATCGTTGGGCAAGCCTTGCTCTCTGGATCTTCGCAAGCGTGTCGTGGCCGCGATCGAGGACGGGATGTCCCGCAATCAGGCCGCGATGTCGTTCTGGGGGCACAGCTGGCTATGGCACTCGGCTGCCCTTCACCAATTGGCCACGAATGCGGTCAAACATGGCTCCCCCGTCCCCCCGGGGGCGGAAACTTGAGTCATTTAGAAACGGAACGCTGGCGGGCTGGCGTTCGAGTGGATCGAAAAGGACGTTTATCTTTCGACGCAGCCGGCAAGGATGGGCTTCGGTACGCAGCTTCTCAAACGCCTTTTCCCGCACCAGCTGGGCGCCCGACATGAATTTCGATCGCGATGGGCTCAGAGCCTAGATCGAATCCCATTCGCTTGAGCGCCGTCGATCTCTTTCGAGCGCGTCGGGATCGAGTCCTCGGCCAGCCCCCTCTTCCGCGGCCTGCCGCGACAGCTCTCCGGCTATCATCGGCCGATCACTCCGCAAGTGCCGATGCGCAAACTGATCGGGGCAGGATGGTTGCCTTGTCTTGGGCGAGGGTTGTTCCATAGTGTGTCCACGAAGCCAACTCAGGGCACAAGCGTTAAAACAGGTCAGCGCCGAAATTGACAGTGCGCTCTACAGGCCCAGCACCAGCATATACACGAAGGCCGAGGAAAGGGCGCCCAGTCCAAGGATGGCGATTATGAAAACAAGGTCTGGCGCTGTCACGCTGCCCCCCATTGATTTCGCAAATCACCTGAATCTTACGCTTTACTTCGGCGGCTGCAAGCCGAGGCGATCTCAGCCATTCGCTCATGTGTGAGCCGGTCTCGGCTTGGCGGGCCTTGCGCATCATTTTTCGCGGGCCGCTCCATGATGCTGATGATGAAAGAATGGCGGCCCGCGATCCGGACACTGCGCGGCTGAGCGATCTCGGTGCTGCAGAAGGCCGGGCGATCCGCGAGTGCGAGGAGCACGGCTGGATGCAGGACCGCGCCAATCTACATGCCCGCGAGCGCGCTTTTGAAATGGCGCGCCGGGATGCGCCGGCCGGGGTCTCTCTGGAGGAAGCGATCGCCGAGCTCCGCTGCGTTCTGGGCTCGATCGGCGGCAGATCGGCGGCACCTGCCCGGAATGTCCTACTCCTGCTGCTAAGCGAGTGAACAGAGGTCCCGGCGCAGCCGGGGAACTTTTCTCCGGCTCGCCGGTTCCGCATTTTTGGATCCTTTAGCTGCCGCCAGGATGGCGGGTGGCGCGGCTACGGAAGAGACCTTTGTGCGCCGCCGATGTCAGAGGAGAGCGCCATGCAAAAGAGGCGTCGTTTCAAGCAATCGACCTCGTTGCAAGACCGGCTCGCATCGTTCGCGAAACAGGCGAGTGAAACAGCCTCGAAACTTCCGCCAGGGCCGGAGCGAGAAAACCTGCTGAGGAAAGCGCGTCAGGCCGAAACGGCCTCGCGAGTGGGGGAATGGGCCGCCGACCGCGGTCAACATGCACCCCATCCCGAGATTGCATCCCTCACGGAGAGGCGGGGTCAGCCATGACGCAGCTTGACGACCGGACGTTGGCCAACCTCGACTTCGTGCTGGAGGAGGTCTGCCGCCCGTTACCTCACGGCGGCGACCACGAACTGAGGAAAGCGATAGCTGAGAAACTCCTCGCCAGCGCGCTGAAAGGAAACAGGGCCATCGGCGGGCTCACCGAGATCGCGCGGGCAGCCCTCGCAGAGATGACGAAGAAGTCGGCCTAGCGCCCCGCTTCGAGGCACCTTCTCGACGTCGCTCGCCGGGGCGTGCCAGAGATCGAACGCCGTCGCCCGATGGCGAACATTCCGATCATGCCGCGAACCGATCCGGAAAGCCGCCCTGGAGCTCGTCCAGCAGCCGCTGCTCGCGCTCGATCCGGCTCCGATACAGCTGGCGCTCGCTCTCGGTCTTGGCACTCGCCAACAGCAGGCGATAGTGTCCGATGACCTTTTCGCTGCCGCAGACGAGGAGTTCATGGATGTCGCTCATCGCTCGGCTCCCATCATAGCTGGATCCGGCTGGCCGTTCGGAAGTGTGAAAGTGACGGGGAAGGTTTCGGCGGCCAGAGCATCGAGCGCGATCTGCTCCTCGGCGAGGCGTCTTTCGATGAACTGACGTTCCAGCTCCGACAGCTTCGTCCGAAGCAGCCGTCGATAGCGGTGGATGTTGTTGCGGTGCGCACGGATGCGGGCCAGATCTTCGTCGAGCATCGTCGTTTCTCCTGCCGGTCGTCACGGTCCTTTTCGGGGTTGAGAAAGCCGGGAAAGAGATTGCCGGTGCAAAAAATATTCAGACGCGATTGGCTGTCAAGATGTCTCGCGCCGCATGTCCGAGCCTTCGAAAAGGCGGCGCAGGAGGTGGCAAGCGGCGACGGGATCGCCGCATTTTTTTTGCGGCCGACCCCTTGAAACGGCTTCTCGTTCTTCTAATTGATTTTTCGCCGCGAGAGCGGTGTGCCGGGCGCCTTTACGGGTCCGGCGCGGGCGCCGGGCCGGGCACCAGACCCGCTCTGACTCCAGCCTTGCGCTCCTTGTATCCATCTTGCTCTTTGGAGGACTTGGTTATGAGGACCACCGTTGACTTCGCGCCCCTGTGGCGCTCCACCATCGGCTTCGACCACCTGGCCGACCTCGTCGACAACATCGAGCGCACCAGCGAGGATCACTCCGGATCTCGGTCGCCGTCGCCGGCTTCGGAGCCGACGACATCGCCGTGACGGCTGAGCAGAATGCGCTCACGATTGAGGGCAGGAAGCCCGAGGAGGCGGCCGGCGAATACCTGTACCGGGGCTTCGCCGCGCGTCCTTTCCGGCGCGTGTTCAACCTCGCCGACTACGTTCAGGTGAAGGAGGCCTCCTTCCGCGACGGACTGCTGATCATCGATCTCGTCCGCGAGGTGCCGGAAGCCATGAAGCCGCGCCGGGTCCAGATCGGAAGCGGCGCCTCTGCCGCCTCGCAGATCGAGCAGAAGAAGGCGGCCTGAAGCCTGATCGAGGTTCGACAGCGGAACGCGGCGCGCGCAAGCGTGGCCGCGCTCCCTGGCCCATGCAACGAAGGAGAAAAACCATGGCAGTTCGTGATCTCATTCCCTGGCCCAGAAACCAGGAGCTCGCGCTGGCGCGCGGCAGCCACGATCCGTTCATGACGCTGCATCGCGAAATGAACCGGCTGTTCGACGATGTCTTACGCGGCTTCGGCGGCACAAGCCTGTCGCCGCTCATGGAAGGGCAATTCGGCTGGCCCAAGATCGAGCTCAGCGAGACCGACAAGGCGCTGACGATCTCGGCCGAGCTTCCCGGCATGACGGAGAACGACGTCCAGATCGAAATCGCCAACGGGGTGCTGACCATCCGCGGCGAGAAGAAGAGCGAGAAGAACGAAGGTAGATACTTCACCGAGCGCTACTATGGCTCGTTCCAGCGGCAGATCGCGCTCGAGGACGTCGCGGAGGACAAGGCCCAGGCGTCGTTCAAGAACGGCGTCCTGACGGTCTCGCTTCCGAAATCGGAAAACCCGCGAGCGGGTGTCAAGCGTATCGCGATCAACTCGCAGTAAAGACCATCACGGGCGGCGGTCGTCGCCGCCCGAAACCCGTCCCGACGAAAGGAGCGTAAAGGGAGGCAATCGATGACCAACGCCAACACGAACACCGGCAATCTCAATCCATTCTTCCATCCGGCGGCGCACTATGCGTCTCCGGAGGACGTCCTGAACGACGACGAACTCTCCGGACCGGAGAAGCGGATCATCCTGTCGTCATGGGCGTCCGACATGTTCGCGGTCGAATCCTGTCCCGAGCTACGCGAAATTCCCGGCATGGGCCACGCGATCCGGCTCGCGGACATCCTCGCCGCGCTGAGGCGGCTCGACGGCGACGACGATCCGCCGCCCCCCGGGGGCGTGCCGATGCGGCTGCGGCGGCCCAGGGCCGCCGCGCAGCGGAGGTGATTGCGATGTTCCCGCAAGGAGTTCTCGGGATGGTTCTGCTCGGCCATGCCTCTGCAGCATTGGCCGTACAGTTACTTGTCCCATTCCTGGGACGAAGTCAGAAGTGAACGGCGGACGGTCGTCCGAAGATACCATCGCGCGAGTGATCAAGCCCCTTGACCCAGATCAATGGTCGCCACTCAAAGAGCTCGCATCGTGCACGTCATGGACGTACAGACCCTCAGAGCCGCGCTGTGCGAGATCTTCGAGCAGGCCGCCATCTGGCGTAGCATGCAGGCGCGCGATTTGGAAAGTTCCGACGCCGGAAGACTGTTCCGACGGCTGGCCACGACAGTCGATAGTATCGAAGACGATGCACTGATCGTGTATTGGGAGCTATGGGAAGAAGAGGCCGACCGGCAAGCTCACGCCGAGCTGGTGAGAGAGGTCGGTTGCGGCTTCCGCCCCACCTCGGCTTCCGAGTTCGTCGCTCGCTTTATTGCCGATCGGTCGGGAGGCCTGCCGTTCCAAGCCGACATGCGCTGTTAGATTAAGGGACCGATGGGTTACCGATGCACGCCCTTTTGCCGGCGGGGTGCTTGCATCAGAGACGCCTGGCCGCCCTCGTGAAAGGAATTCGGAAGGGCTTAAAGATTTCTGCGGTCCAAGTCTCATTATGTCCCGAGGTCTTGAGGACTGCCGGTGCGAGCTTGTCGAGGACGATCCCATTGTCAGAGAGCGTCCGAATGGAACGACAAGGCGACTAACCGCGAGTCGTTGCGGGGCTCAAGAGCCATCTCGAAGAGACCAACAAGCAGGTCGAGCGGCTTCAGAAGGTATTCGAGAAGCTTGGCAAGGAGCCCAGCGGGACACAGTGTCCGGCCATTGACGGCATCATCAAGGAAGCCGACGAGACGGCGGGCGAAATCGAGGACAAGACAGTGCTAGATCCGGCTGTCGGCGCAAATGCGCGAGCCGTCGAGCACTACGAAATTTGCCGCTACAGGACGATTATCGCCTGGGCCGAAGAGCTCGCCACGACGATCGTTCGCTTCCTCACGACCAACCTCAACGAAGAGAAGGCGGCGAACACCAAAAGTACCGCAGTCCTAGCCCAAATCCAAGTGGCAGCCGGCTCGAGCGGTGCACGGGCCTGGTTGCGCGGCAGCATGACCAATCTATGGTTGCTTGCCCCGTAAATCGGATTGCGTAGGATTCGGGTGATTTGCAAATCAGGGGGAGCCGGGTGGCAGCGCCAGACCTCGTCTTCATAATAGCTATTGTTGGCCTGGGAATTCTCTCGACGGCCCTCGCGCATATGTTGATATTGGGCCTATAGCCGGTCCGCAAATTTCTCGATCGGCAAAGAGGAAGGTCGCCTTGGTTAGCAGGCGTTTACAGCTGGCATCGAATGATGTGCCGGCGACTTTCCAGAGCGCCTCCAGAACGAGCGCTGGCTGCTCGCACTTTTCTCACGTTCTCGCCAGTGGCTCTACGCGGACTTGAACGATCGAACGTACTGTTTCGGCCGAAGCGGCTCGTCACTCAGTAATCACGCGTTTCTTTGTTGCTGTGTTTCGTTAGTTAGCCGCTTTCGGATCCCAGTCAAAGTGTCGGCGTCGCGGCGCAGCGATGTTGATTAGGCACCCGCAAGATTATAATGCTTTGGCCTGAACCTACGTAGTACTCCGATGCTATGGTCTCTCGAGTATCTTATGCCTAATCGGGCCGCGAACCTCCCGGGGACTGGCGCTTACAAGTGCGATGCTGGACCTTCGTTGACGCCCACCAATTACACAATTTGGCCACTTCCCTGGACAGGTCAGGTCCGGCCGGGAGTTTTCGTGAGTGGATCAGACTAAGCGCCAATTGCCCTCTGAGGCCGGTTAATCGCAGTATTGGGCCACCGGCATCGAAGGCCCCGCCTTCAACCCCGCCTGTCGGTTGTGATCGCCGTCGCCCTTGAGGCGACGGCGATCTGACCTTCGTCAAGCTCGCAAGCTATTTTACTCGGAAGGCCCCATCTCATGAGCGTGCTCGGCATGCTGTCGATTGCTCTTATGATCGCAGTCTGGTGGATCATCTCAAAATAGACTCGCCCCCGACTACCCGGCGGAAGAATGGGCCCGCACTCCATTCGCACCTTAGACGGACCGAGATGATTATTGGGCTTTGCTGGAACGCTGGAATGACTTTAGCAGACGGCTCAGCGCTGGACTCGCCGCCCGACGGAGTTCTTCGAGATTCTCGCGCGAGAGCGCTTGCAGCTTCTGTTCTCCCGTCTCCGTCAGCTTCAGATGAACGCGCCTGGCGTCCTCGGGGTCGGCAAGGCGAACGACAAGCCCGAGCTTTGTTAGGCGGTTGATGAGCTCCACCGCTGAGTGATGTCGTATGAGCAGGAACCGCGCAATATCGCCGACGGTCGCGGGCCCCGGACGGGCAAAGCCCTTGATACCGAGTAGTCCCTGATGCTGCGTCGGTGTCAGTCCTTGCTTCGCTGCGGCCGCTTCGCTGAATGCCAGAAAGCTTCGGATCTGAAAGCGGAATTGTGCCAGCGCCGCGTAATCCGCCACACGCATAGCGCGACCACTGGCACGTCGAGCCGGCGTCGCCCGCTTGGATCGCTGCATTTTTTTCGACTGAACCATCCGGGCCGCCCCGACCTTCCTGCACTGCGACGTGCGGCAGATTAGCCAAAAGTACCAAGCGGCCGCTGACAACCCAACGGGGCAAGACCTCGGATGCACAGAATTCGGTATCTATTCGAAGCTGGATAGCAGGATCTTCACCAGGATGACCTGAAATGCGATCGGGATGCGAACGCTCTTGCGTCGGATCGAGCGCTGCAATGCGCCAGCGATCTCCGCACCGCTCAGGCTACCTGCCGATGCGTTGGCAATCAACTCCGCCCACATCTGCGACAGCGAGCCGCCGGGCGCGATCACCGGCTTGATGGTCACGCCACAGCCCTGCGCCCAGTCGACAATCTCCCGCATCGTGTGCGGACCGCAATTGCGCGCGGTCGCGAGGCGCTCGGCCGTCAGCGCGCGCAGCAGGTCGCGCGATGGCAACCAACTCCCCTTCGGGGGCTGCTCGCCGATGAGCTCGACCGCGAGCTCCTTCAATACATTCTGGGCCCTTACGCTCAGCCTCTTCATCGGCGCTGGCACGCGCTTGGCCTGAGCCGAGCCTATAGGCGGCCCCCGCTCGCCGGCGGGCCGGTTGGCTGGCTCGGACATGCGGGTGGCTTCGCCAAATTGCGGCATCGTGCGCTGGTCGTTACCCATCGCGAGCGACGCAGCCCCAGGCCGCTCCGCCTCCTGCGGCCAGGATCGTCGCTTCCGGGCACCCGCCACTGTCGTCTGCCGCGCCATTTCTCTCGCCGAACCCGCCAGCCTCGTACTC
>NZ_JADPIU010000034.1:0-13922 GCF_023073075.1 Bradyrhizobium sp. 61
GAGCATCTGCACGCCGAGATCGCCGGCGAGGTGGTCGTAGCAGATCCGCGCGCGCAAATCGAGAGAGTCCCCGGGTGGCCCCCTCTCCCTGCCCCTCCCCCGCAAGGGGGGAGGGAATGAGAGAGCAGTGGCCGCCTCACGGTGTGACGCGATCAAAGTCCGCGGGGGGAGAGCGCGACTACGCCTCCCCGTCCTTCCACCCGATCCTGTCCTTCAAGAACCGGAAGCCGATCACCTCGAAGCCGGCGCGCTCCTTGTTGTCCTTGCCGTAGCCGTGGCCGCCCGCTTCCGGCTCGTAGAACCAGGCCTCGTAGCCCATCGCCTGCAG
Organism: Bradyrhizobium sp. 61; assembly: GCF_023073075.1. Taxonomy (NCBI): domain Bacteria; kingdom Pseudomonadati; phylum Pseudomonadota; class Alphaproteobacteria; order Hyphomicrobiales; family Nitrobacteraceae; genus Bradyrhizobium; species Bradyrhizobium sp. 61. Next base: position 329 of record NZ_JADPIU010000034.1, read on the forward strand.
CTTTGCGGCCATCTTGCGCGCGTGGCCGGGATGAACGCGGTCGTCGCGGCGCGTGGTGGCGATCAGGATCGGCGGATAGGACTGGCCGGCTTTCAAATTGTGATAGGCCGAATAGGTCTTCAGCCACTCCCACTCTTCGGGCTTATCAGGGTCGCCATATTCCGCGATCCAGCTCGCGCCCGCGAGCAGCTTTGTGTATCGGCGCATGTCGATCAGCGGGATGGTGCAGAACAGCGCGCCGAAGCGCTCGGGGTAGCGCACCAGCATGTTGGTGATGAGGATGCCGCCGTTGGACCCGCCTTGCGCCGCGATCCGCTTTGGCTTCGTCACGCCGCGTCGCACGAGATCGGCGGCCACGGCCGCGAAATCATCGTGCGAGAGTTTCTTGCCGGCGAGCCGGCCAGCGTCGTGCCAGCGGGTGCCGAACTCGCCGCCGCCACGCAAATTCGCCTGCACGATGGTGCCGCCGCGCTCGAGCCACAGCTTGCCGAGCGAGGGGTTGTAGTACGGCTTCACCGCATGGGCGAAGCCGCCATAGGCGCTCATATAGACCGGCGCATCGCCGGTCTCGCCGGCCGGACCCGTCTGCACATAGGGAATGCGCTCGCCGTCAATCGAGATCGCCTCGTGCTGTGTGACCACGAGGCCGTCGGCGGTGAACGTCTTCGGCGCCTGCTTCAGCACGATCGGGCTTGCGACGCCGCGCCCCAGCAACAGCAGCGACGGCGGCGTCAGCGGATCCTGCACATTGGCGAGCAGGTCGCCATTGCTCTCGGACGGATGGCGATCGAGCGGCCAGATGTCGACGACGCCGATTTGCGGGAGGCCGGGAAGCGTCTCGCGGCTCCAGTCGCCGGCGGATGGTGTGAAGATCTCGAAGCGCGGCTGCAGCTCGTCGAGGATCGACAGCACCAACTTTCCCGCCGCCCAGAACAGACCTTGCAGGGCCTGCCGCGGCCCGGGTTCGAACAGGACGATGAAATCGCGGCTGCCGGCGAGGAATGCCGAGAGCGAGATGCCGAGCACGGTGTCGGTGGCGTAGGTCCGCCCCTCGACCTGCCAGTCCTTGCGCAGCTTCATCGCGAACCAGTCGCCATGCGCCTGCATCCAGATGCCGGTCGGCAGATCGAGCTTCGTCGTCGTGCCAGCCGCATCGCGCAGCCAGATGTCGTGATTGAAGAAGTCGATCTGGTCGACGATCCAGACCCGAGGCGCCGGTCCCGTGTCGTCGGCCATGCCTGACATCGCCATGTGATCGGCCGTGGTCTCGAGGATCGTTTGCGCCTGATCGACAGGCTGGCCGCGCCGCCACACGCGAACGGTCCGCGAATATCCGGAAGCAGTCGCCATGCCCTCGCCATGGGCGCTCGACAGCAGCAGCGTATCGGCATCGATCCAGTCCACGCCGCCCTTGGCTTCCGGCAGCACAAAACCGTCCGCGACGAAGCTTTTCGTGTCGAGGTCGAATTCCCGCAAGGTGACGGCGTCGCTGCCGCCGCGCGACAGGCTCAGAATTGCCCGCGAGCGCCCCGGCATCGTGGCGATCCCGCTCAGCAGCCAGTCCTCGCCTTCGCTCGCCGCGAGCTGGTCGATGTCCAGCATGATCTCCCACGCCGGATGCGGTTTGCGAAATTCCGCCAGCGTGGTTTGCCGCCACAGGCCGCGCGGGTTGGCGGCATCCTTCCAGAGATTGTGTAGATCGCTGCCGCGCCGGCTGACATAGGGGATGTTGTCGGGACGATCGTAGATCGCCGCGAGGACATCGCGGTCGCGCTCGAAGGCTGCGCCCCCGAACGCGGCGAGCGTCAGTTGATTCTGCCGCGCGACGAAATCGAGCGCCTGCTTGCCTTCGATCTCCTCCAGCCAGAGCCAGGGATCGTCGTCGGGAGCGCTGAGCGTGGGCCGGTCGTCGACAGACATGAACGAAACTCCCAAGGATCGCGGCGGATCGGATTTGATCGAGCGCAAGCCGTCAATAGCGCGGGCCGGTATCATCCGCCCGATTGCGTCAGAGGCATGGCCTGCGCCCGTTTGCGCCGGTTGCCCGCCCTCCCACGCCCCTCCATAGTGCCGGGAATCAACAAGGCTCTTGTGAGCCCCTTGGGGCGGAAATGCCGATGTTAGACGTGACTACAGCCCACGAAATCGCTGCCGACGCCCGCGTGCGTGCCAATGTGGTGCGCCTTGCCGCGGCGCAGGCGCTGACCGGCGCCAACTCGGCCGTGATCTTCGCCACCGGCTCGATCGTCGGCGCGACGCTCGCGCCCGACATGTCGTTCGCGACGGTGCCGATCTCGATGTATGTGCTGGGGCTCGCCGCCGGCACGCTGCCGACCGGTGCGATCTCGCGCCGCTTCGGCCGCCGCGCGGCCTTCATCGTCGGCACGGGTCTGGGCACGCTCACCGGTTTGTGCGGCTCGTTCGCGATTTTGCATGCGTCGTTCGCACTGTTTTGCGTCGCGACCTTCCTCGGCGGGCTCTACGGCGCGGTGGCGCAATCCTATCGCTTCGCCGCCGCCGACGGCGCGAGCGCGGCCTACCGGCCGAAAGCTGTGTCCTGGGTGATGGCCGGCGGCGTGTTCGCCGGCGTGCTCGGTCCGCAGCTCGTGCAATGGACCATGGATGTCTGGTCGCCCTACCTGTTCGCCTTCAGCTTCCTGGTGCAGGCCGCCGTCGCGCTGGTCGCGATGGGCATCGTCGCCGGCGTCGACATGCCGAAGCCGGCACCGGCAGATCTGCACGGCGGCCGGCCGCTGCTCGAGATCGTGACCCAGCCGCGCTTCATCGCGGCGGCGCTGTGCGGCGTCATCTCCTATCCCATGATGAATCTGGTGATGACCTCGGCGCCGCTCGCCATGAAGATGTGCGGCCTCAGTGTCAGCGATTCCAATTTCGGCATTCAATGGCACATCGTCGCCATGTACGGGCCGAGCTTCTTCACGGGCGCGCTGATTGCGCGTTTCGGCGCGCCCAAGATCGTCGCCGCGGGCCTGCTGCTGGAGGCCGTGGCCGCCGGCATCGGCCTCTCCGGCCTCACCGCGATGCATTTCTGGGCCACGCTGATCGTGCTCGGTGTCGGCTGGAATTTCTCCTTCATCGGCGCCTCCGCGCTGGTGCTGGAGACGCACCGTCCGCAGGAGCGCAACAAGGTGCAGGCCTTCAACGATTTCCTGGTGTTCGGCATGATGGCGATCGGCTCGTTCTCCTCCGGCCAGCTGCTGGCGAATTACGGCTGGTCCGCGGTGAACATAGTGGTATTCCCGCCGGTGGTGCTCGGCCTTGCCGTGCTCTCGCTGGCGTCCTGGGCCCGCCGCCGCAAGGCGCGGCTGGACGCAGCGATGGGCGAATTCCCGGATGCGATCTGAGTTGGCAGGAGGCTGTCAGCAGCGTTGATAGTTCGATCCAGGTCGAAGTGATTTTCTGAGGTGAGATAATAGATGCTGCGTCATGGCCGGGCTTGTCCCGGCCATCCACGTCTCGGGACGTCGAAGAAAGAACGTGGATGCCCGGGACAAGCCCGGGCATGACGGAGTAGGCGGCAAATGCTCGACAATCCTCAACAGCCCCGAATCGACGAATCCGCGCTCCGCTACGAAGGCTGGCGCATCGTCGCGGTCTGCTTCCTGCTCGCGACCTTCGGCTGGGGGCTCGGTTTCTACGGCCAGAGCGTCTATGTCGCCGAGCTCCAGCGCGCGCGGGGCTGGCCGGCCTCGCTGATCTCCTCGGGCACGACGTTCTTCTATCTGTTCGGTGCGCTGCTCGTCGTCTTCGTTGGCGAGGCCGTCAGAAAATATGGCCCGCGGCTCTGCCTGATCGCCGGCACGCTGGCGATGGCGGCGGCCGCGGTTGCGATCGGCGCGGTGCGCGAGCCCTGGCAGCTCTATCTCGCCGACGCCGTGCTCGCCTTCGGCTGGGCCGGCACGAGTCTCGCCATGATCACCAACACGATCAGCCTGTGGTTCGACCAGAAGCGCGGCATGGCGATCAGCCTTGCGCTGAACGGCGCCAGTTTTGGCGGCATCGTCGGCGTGCCGCTGCTGGTGACCCTGATCGGCCACATCGGCTTCGCCAGCGCGATGTACGCGGCCGCCGGCGCCATGCTGGTGTTGCTGCTGCCGGTGATCCTCCTTCTCGTCGGCCGGCCGCCCGATCTTCACGGCTGGCACGCGACGGCGAAGGCCAGGCCGCAATCGTCGACGGAGATCCGCGCATGGGCGCTGCGCGACGTCGGGTTCCTCACGGTGACGATTGCCTTTGCGCTGGTGCTGTTCGCGCAGGTCGGCTTCATCGTGCACCTGATCTCGTTCCTCGATCCCGTGATTGGCCGCGAGCGCGCAGCCGTGGCGGTCGCGGTGCTGACCGCGATGGCGGTGATCGGCCGGGTGCTGTTCTCGATGGTGATCGACCGCCTCAACCAGCGGCTTGCCGCGGCACTGTCGTTCCTCAGCCAGGCCGCGGCGCTTTGCGTCGTCATCAATCTCCACAACGACTATGTGCTGATCGCGGCCTGCGCGGTGTTCGGCTTCTCGGTCGGCAATCTCATCACGCTGCCCTCGCTGATCGTGCAGCAGGAATTCGAATCCGCCTCGTTCGGCGTGCTGATCAGCCTGAATACGGCGATCAACCAGGTGACCTATGCGTTCGGCCCGGGCGTCGTCGGCTTCCTGCGAGATCTCTCGGGCGGCTATACGCTGCCGTTCTATCTCTGTATCGCGCTGGAGGTGGCGGCTGCGGCGCTGATCATGGTGCGGGGGAAGCCAAAAGCGAAAACGGCATAGAGGCGCGACGGCGCCTCAACACACTCCGTCATTGCGAGCGCAGCGAAGCAATCCAGGCTGCCACTGCGGAAAGATTCTGGATTGATTCGTCGCTTCGCTCCTCGCAATGACGAGGAGAGAGCGGTATTTAAGCCTCGCGCTGCTTCAGCAACGCCTCGACATCCAGCCGCTTCGTGAACATCGCCAGCTTGCCATCCGGCCCGAGCGGCCATTGCTCTTTCGGCTTGTCCCAATACAGCTCCACCCCGTTCTCGTCGGGATCGCGCAGATACAGCGCCTCGCTGACGCCGTGATCGCTGGCGCCGTCGAGCGCAATGCCGGCCGTGAGCACGCGGTGCAGCGCATCCGCCAGCGCCGGCCGCGTCGGATAGAGGATCGCGGTGTGGAAGAGGCCCGTCGTGCCCGGCGGCGGCGGCGAGCCGCCCTTGCTCTCCCAGGTGTTGAGCCCGATGTGGTGATGATAGCCGCCGGCTGAGATGAACGCCGCGCCCGAGCCCATGCGCTGCATCAGCTCGAAGCCGAGCACGCCGCAATAGAAGCCGAGCGCACGATCGAGATCGGCGACCTTGAGGTGAACGTGGCCGATCCTTGTGCCGGCATTGACGGCTGGGCTTTGCGACATGGTGCTGCTCCGTTGACCAACTCCAGATAAGGCCGGCTCCGGGACAGTGCTACCTGCCTATCCCGAAACCCATCGTTTCCGGATACGAAACTATGTGAGCTCCGGCACCTCTCCTTCGGGCAGCTCGAACTCGAACGTGTTCAGCGTCATCGACACCATTGTGTAATAGCCGCACAGCCCGATCACCTCGACCACGCCGCGCTCGCTGAGTGCCCTCACCGCTGCATCGTAGAGGCCCTTCTCGACGCCATGGCCTTCATGCAGCGACTTCGCGACGTCGTAGATCATCTGGCCCTTGGGATCGTCGAAGACAGGCGTGCGGCGATCGCGGATCGCGTCGATGATCTCAGGATCCATGCCGCCCTGGAGCGCCAGGCGCTTATGCGCATACCATTCGTAATGCGCAGTCCAGTGCCGCGCCGTCACCAGGATCGCGATCTCCGAAAGCTTGGCAGGGAATATCGTGTCGTAGCGCAGCACTTCGCCGAGTCGCGTGGCGTGACGGGCCATGTCGGGGCTGTTGAGCCAGGCCATCATCGGCGCCGGCGGCTTGCCGCGCTTGCCGGCAATCGACTCGTCATAGGTCTGTCGCTGGCTCTCGTTCATTTCGCCAGGCGAAAGGAGTTTCAGGCGCATTGTTATTTCCTCTTTGTTTTCAAGCTCGCCGTGGCGGCGACTATAGCCGAATGCAGCGCCACGGAAGTGGTTGAATTCCACGGTGCGATGGCTCAGAGTCGCGCCCAATAAGTCTTTTTGATTGATGGAAACGACCATGAGTGAATCTGAACCCGCCGATCTTGAGAAATTCCGCAGCGAGACGCGCGCCTGGCTGGAAGCCAACTGCCCGCCGGAGATGCGCAAGCCGGTGACCTCGGACAGCGACGTGTTCTGGGGCGGGCGCAATACGAAATTCGCGTCCGAGCCGCAGCGCCTCTGGTTCGAGCGCATGCGCGACAAGGGCTGGACCGTACCTGACTGGCCGAGGGAATATGGCGGCGGTGGCCTCAGCGCTGCCGAGCACAAGGTGCTGCGCGCCGAGATGGCCAGGATGGGCGCGCGTCCGCCGCTGTCGAGCTTCGGCATCTGGATGCTGGGGCCGGCGCTGCTCAAATACGGCAACGAGGCGCAGAAGAAAGAGCACCTGCCTGACATCGCGGCGGGCCTGATCCGCTGGTGTCAGGGCTATTCCGAGCCGAACGCCGGCTCCGATCTCGCCTCGCTCCAGACCCGCGCCGAGAGTGACGGCGATGATTTCGTCATCACGGGCTCGAAGATCTGGACGTCCTATGCCAACTATGCCGACTGGATCTTCTGCCTGGTGCGCACCGATCCCACGGCGAAGAAGCACGACGGCATCAGCTTCATCCTGTTCGACATGGCCTCGAAGGGCGTGACGACCAAGCCGATCCTGCTGATCTCGGGCTATTCGCCGTTCTGCGAAACCTTCTTCGACGGTGTTCGCGTGCCGAAGTCGCAATTGGTCGGCACGGTCAACCGCGGTTGGGACGTCGCAAAATATCTGCTCCAGCATGAGCGCGCGATGATATCAGGCATGGGCGAGCGCGGCGTCGGCCGGCCGCTCGGACAGATCGCGGCGGATTCCGTCGGCACCGATGCACAAGGCAAGCTCGACGATTCCATGCTGCGCGGCCGGATCGCGAGCTTCGACGTCGACGAGGCCGCGCTCGCCGCTTGCGCCGAACGCGCGGTCGATCTCGCCAAGGCCGGCCAGGCGCATCCGGCGTTCTCGTCCGCGATGAAATATTACGGCACCGAGCTCAACAAGCGCCGCCACGAGATCCTGATGTCGGCCGGCGGCGTCAACGCGCTGGAATGGGAGAGCGAGCGCTCCAGGCAGGGCGCCCGCCCGCGCGCCTGGCTGCGCACCAAGGCCAATTCGATCGAGGGCGGCACGACGGAGGTGATGCTCGGCATCGTCGCCAAGCGCATCCTGGATTTGCCGGGGGCGTGAGCACGCTCTCACCACCCGCCCGTCATTCCGGGGCGCGCGACTTGTCCGCCGAAGCTCGAAGAGCGAAGGCGGAAGCGCGAGCCCGGAATCCATACTCCCGATCGTGGTTATGGATTCCGGGCCTGGCCCTACGGGCCATCCCGGAATGACGAACAAAAAGTAGATTTTCGAATCGGAAACACGCACATGGCCCTCGTCCTCACCGAAGAACAATCGATGCTCCGCGACTCAGCGCGCGGGCTGATCAGCGACAAGGCGCCGGTGTCGCACCTGCGATCCCTACGCGACAACAAGGACCCGACCGGCTTCTCCAAGGAGCTGTGGCATTCCTTCGCCGAGATGGGCTTTGCCGGCCTCCTGGTGCCGGAAGAGTTCGGCGGCAGCGGTCTCGGCTTCATGGAAGCCGGTGTGGTGATGGAAGAGATCGGCCGCACCTTGATGCCGTCGCCGTTCCTCGCCACCAGCGTGGTCGCGGCCTCGGCCCTGAATCGCGGCGGCAATGCCGCGCAGAAGTCGGAATTCTTGCCGAAAATTTCCAACGGCTCGCTGCTCGCGACGCTCGCGATCGACGAAGGTGCCAAGCATCGCCCGCTTCAGACCAGCCTCCAGGCGGTGCGCGCCGGTAACGGCTTCAAGCTCTCCGGCGCCAAGGCGCTGGTCGTCGACGGCCACGTCGCGGACCTCTTCATCGTCGCGGCGCGTACCGCTGGCGCCGCCGGCGAGCGTGAAGGGCTGACGCTGTTCCTGGTCAATCCCAAGGCCAAGGGCGTTGCGATCGAGCGCACCATCATGGTCGATGCGCACAACGCGGCACGGATCGAGCTTGCCAATGTCGAGGTCAACGCCGATAGCGTGCTCGGCGAGGTCGATCAGGGTGCAGCGCTGCTCGACGGCGTGCTCGACATCGGCCGCGGCGCGGTCGCCGCCGAAATGGTGGGCTTGAGCGAAGAAGTCTTCAACCGCACCGTCGAGTACCTCAAGAACAGAAAGCAGTTCGGCAAGCTGATCGGCGAATTCCAGGCGCTGCAGCACCGTGCCGCCGAGCTCTATGTCGACATCGAGATCACTCGCGCCGCCACGATGAAGGCGCTCCAGGCACTCGATGCCGACGTCGCCAAGGCCGCATCAAGCGTCGCCGTGGCAAAAGCCCGCGCCGGCACCACCGCCACGCGCGCGGTGCAGGAGGGCGTGCAGATGCATGGCGGCATGGGCATGACCGACCAGTTCGACATCGGCTTCTTCATGAAGCGCGCCAGGGTGTGCGAGGAGCTGTTCGGCGATGCCAATTACCACACCGAGCAGCTGGCAAGGGCGCGCGGGTATTGATCTGAGTTGAGGAGAGGCGCGAAGGGCGCGCCTCACACGCGGTGTCGTCGCCCGGCTTGACCGGGCGACCCAGTACGCCGCGGCCCCTCCGGATACGATTGACGTCTCGGAATACTGGATCGCCCGGTCAAGCCGGGCGATGACAGTTGAGAGGGTGGAGAGCGCCTGCCCCAAGCTCCGTCATGGCCGGGCTAGTCCCGGCCATCCACATTCTTGCGGTGCCTCAAAAACGTAGATGCCCGGGACTAGCCCGGGCATGACGATTGAGAGCGTGGCTGCAACCGAAGTCTATTACCGCATCGGCGGCGCGTACTGCACGCCGCCGGCATTCCATAGCTGGTTCATGCCGCGCGGGATCTTCAGCTTGGACTTCTCGCCGATGTTGCGCTCGTACATCTCGCCGTAATTGCCGACGTTACGGATGATGCGGACGACCCAGTCCTTGGTGAGGCCGAGCTGCTCGCCGTAATTGCCCTCGGTGCCGACCAGGCGCATCACTTCCGGCTTCTTCGACTTCAGCGCCTCGTCGATGTTCTCCGAGCTCACGCCGAGCTCTTCGGCGTTGATCATCGCGTAGAGCGTCCACTTCACGATCATCATCCAGTCGTCGTCGCGCTGGCGCACCACGGGCGCGAGCGGCTCCTTTGAGATCATGTCCGGCAGGATCATATGGTCGCCGGGCTTGGAGAGATTGAGCCGCAGCGCGTAGAGCTGCGAGACGTCGGCGCTCAGCGTGTCGCACTTGCCGGAGTCGTAGGCCTTCACCACGTCATCCAGCTTGTCGAACTTCACCTCTTCATACTTCATGTTGTTGGCACGGAAGTAGTCGGCGACGTTGAGCAGCGTCGTCGTGCCAGCCTGCACGCAGACCTTGCTGCCGGTCAGGTCCAGCGAAGTCTCCTTGTTGCGTGAACGCGGCAGCATGAAGCCGGCGCCGTCGTAATAGGCCACCGCCGGGAAATAGAGGTCGTAGTCGAGCTCGCGCGCCATGCTCCAGGTCGAGTTGCGCGAGAGGATGTCCACCTTGCGGCTCTGCAATTCCTTGAAGCGCTCGCTGGCGTCGAGTGGAACGAACTTGGCCTTGCCGGGATCGTTGAAGATGGCGGCTGCCACCGCGCGACAGAAATCGACGTCGAATCCGGTCCAGTTGCCCTTGTCATCGGGGATCGAGAAGCCCGGCAGGCCCTTGTTGACGCCGCACAGCACCTCGCCGCGGCGAACGGTGCGCTTCAGGGTGCGGGTATCGTAGAACTCATAGATCACCGCCAGGGCGCCGACCAGTACGGCAACGGCGAGCCCGATCAGCAGGCCGCCTCGAAAAGTGCGCATCATGTTGCTCTCTCGAAATAATCGGGAAAAGGACTATTCGCTAAGGCGAGGAAGATCAGATTTCGGGCTTCTGTCGGATGACCACCTTGGTGCCAACCGGGACGCGATCGTAGAGATCGGCGACGTCATGGTTGACGAGACGGAAGCAGCCCGAGGATACCTTGGTGCCGATCGTATCAGGACGGTTGGTGCCGTGGATGCGGTAGACGGTGGTGCCGAGATACATGGCGCGGGCACCGAGTGGATTGCCGGGACCGCCGGCCATGAAGCGCGGCAGATAGGGCTGTCGCTGGATCATCTCCGGCGGCGGCGTCCAGTCCGGCCATTCCTTCTTGTTGGTGATGTTCACCAGCCCCTGCCACTGGAAGCCGTCGCGGCCGACGCCGATGCCGTAACGGATCGCGCGCCCGCCCGGCTGCACCAGGTAGAGGTGGCGCTCGGCGGTCGAGATGATGATGGTGCCCGGCGTTTCGGTGGTGCGGAAGTAGACCACCTGCTTCTGCCATTCCGGCTCGAGCTGGTAGGCGTCGTCGGCGACCAGGCCCGGCTCGTCGCCGCGGTCAGGCTGCTGGGCGGAGGCGTATGAGGTGGTCAGGACCAGTCCCAGCGCCGCGATGAACGCCCCGGTCAGGCGACGATAATCCGTCATTTCAAGCTCTCCCCGCTGCCACAGCGTAAATCATTCGGACCATCTGAACTCAGGGGCAGCTTCGTGGCAAGTTCATGGCGCGCCCGGCTGGTATGTCACGAGAATGCTTTGGTTTTTTGACGAGGCCGGGCAATGCCACAAACAGGGGATGGCGCGAAAAGCAGTGCCGGCGCCATCCTCCGGGCGGCGGGCTGTCAAATCTGCATCCGTCAGGCCCTGGCTTGTCCCGCCTGCGCGGCCGAAGCCGCTTCGGCGAGGCGAAGGCCCGGGCATCCACGTTCTTCGTGCCCTGGGTAAAGACGTGGATGGCCGGGACGAGCTCGGCCATGACGATGTGGACGTAGCGCGCTCTAAATCTTGTTGTTCTCCGGCGCGATCCCGAGACGCCGGACGATTTCGGTCCCCACCGCGCGGGCCTCGATCCGGGACCCGATTCGTGGGCTGCGAAAGCGTCGCCCTGAGCGCAACCGGATCGTGACGATGCAGTGCTCGTCCTCGGATCGGCCGCGGCGGTCGACGGTGATCGTCTTCACGTCGTGCCCCTCGATATGATCGGCGCGCGGCGTGCCGTCGCCCCACAGGCGTTCGACGCGGATATCGCTCTCGCGGATGATCCAGAACGCGCCGGTCACGAGGTTGGCGTATCGGTAAACCGCGAATGCGGCGATCGCGCCGAGCGGCAGCAGCAGGATGTCGACATGGCTGGGCGGCCATCCACGCCAGAGCTTGTAGGCGTAGGGAACGGCGGACAAGGCGACGGCGATCAGCGCGACGATCCTTATGTCCCGGGCGGAAAACGCCTCGAGCGGCTCGCCGAGACGCATCTCGGGATTGCTGGCATCGAGCGGATTGACGGGTGACTCGACGTCGGGGACATCGAACTGCGCGGCGATCCGCGCCACGGTATCGCGTACATGCGTGACGTCGGAGATCGGCGGGGACGTCAGGCGCTCCCCCGAGGCCAGCGTGAAGGCCAGCTGGAAACGGGCCTTCGCCCGCTTGCTGCCGGGAACCTGTAATCCCCTGATGTCGTCCTTCGCGACGATCCTGGTCCGGAGTTTTCCGAACGGCCGCTGTTGCCCGATCAGGATCTCGTTCGGCGTGATGATCCACACCACCGCAGGCGCCAGCATGATGCCGACCACGAACGCAGTTCCCACGAGGAGCGCGGCCACCGAGACGATCACCTCCAAAGTGTCGTGCGTGAACAGGCCCGGCGTGAAGCACAGCGCCACTGCGGCCGCAAAGCCGGACATGACCAGCCGCTGCGCGATCGAGGCGCCTTCGCGAAGGCGAATGTCGGGGCTGGTGGTCGCGTCGTCCATTGCGGGCGCTGATTCCGTCGCTCGGGAAACTCCACGGACGGGTCCGTGGAGTCAAGCAACAACGGCGGCAGCGGCGAGCCGGCCTCAGCTGCTGGCGTTCAGCAGCTTTGCCACGGTGCGGTCGATCTCGTCGTAGCGGCCCTCGCCCTCGTGCTGGAACACGATCTTGCCGTTCTGGTCGATGATGTATTGCGCCGGCCAATACTGGTTCTGGTAGGCGTTCCAGGTCTTGGAATCATTGTCCTGCGCCACCGGATAGGTGATGCCGTGGCGCTTGAGCGCGGCCTGCACATTGGCGGCGGAGCGCTCGAACGGGAATTCCGGCGTGTGCACGCCGACCACGACGAGGCCCTTGTCCTTGTACTTGGCATAGAGGTCGGTGACGTGCGGCAGCGTGTTGACGCAGTTGACGCAGCCATAGGTCCAGAAGTCGACCAGCACGACCTTGCCGCGGAGGTCGGCGATGCTGAGCGGTTTCGAGTTGAACCAGGTGTTGATGCCGGTGAAGTCGGGCGCAGCCTGCTGGCTTACGGCAGCGGTGACGACAGGGGTGGCGCGCGCGGCCTCGTCGCAGATGCCGGGGATGACGGCGCCTGTCACGGCCATGCCGATCAGTGCGGCGGAGACGGCGAGCAGTTTGAAAGTCATGGAAGCGTCCTCCGGTGAAGATGAGGGATGATCACAGGCCGATCTGGCCGGTGGGATAGAATCCGGTGAGCCACGCCACGATCAGCGTGTCGTATTGGAAATAGGCCGCGACCGCGAAGGCGATCACGACGACACCAAAGCCCTGCTGCAGCCGCGGCGAGATCCGCGCGAGGCTGCGTACCCGCGTGGTCGCAGCCTGTCCGCCATAGGCGATCGCGAGCATCGGGATCGCTGCGCCGATGGCATAGGCAATCAACAGCACGCCGGCCCAGCTGGCGTTCTTCGACGTCGCGACCAGCGTCAGGATCGAGCCGAGCACGGGACCGGCGCAGGGCGTCCAGACCAGGCCGAGTGTGGTGCCGAGCACAAGGCCGCCAAGCGCGCCCTCGCGCTGCACGGCGCCGGAATTGCCGAGATCGAGCCAGCCGTTGAGCCGGATCGAGAGCCATTCGAACGGCGCCGGCCACAGCATCAACAGGCCGAAGCCGAGCAGCAGGATCGACGCGGCCTCGCGCAGCACGTTCGGATCGAAGTCGAACAGCCGCGTGATCGCACCCAACAGCAGCGCGGTCGCCGAGAACGATACGACGAAGCCGAGCGCGATCATCGCGGGCCGCAAGTGCCCAGCCCGCCCGATCGAAGCACCGAGCAGGATCGGCAGCATCGGCAGCGTGCAGGGCGCGGCGATGGTCAGGATGCCGGCAAGAACGGCGAAGACAAGTTCGAGCATCGGGCACTCGTGAAGGAGGTCACGAGGGCAGTTCGGGATGGCTGCGCGCGTTGTTACGTGGCGTCACACCTTCGTGAGGGGGCGGGTGTCTGGTGTGGGGCGCACCGGGCGGCATTGCGAGGCAGTCCTGCCGGCCGCAGCGACGGTGCGCTCCCTCCCCCCTTGCGGGGGAGGGCGGGGGAGAGGGGTAGCCCCGGGAAAGGTCTATCGAGCCC
>NZ_JADPIU010000004.1:0-13100 GCF_023073075.1 Bradyrhizobium sp. 61
GGGGCTGCCAGGAAATATGCCGGCACATCGCGAAATGAGGCGTACGTCCTGACCTATCACCCCGTGCTCGGGGAACTTGAATGCCTACATAGCATAATTATGTGCCGATGTCTGGCTAGGCCCATGTCCGTTCAGGGTCGTGTGTCACGAACGCCGTCTGAGTACGACGGTGCGCAACTGTACGAGACATGAAGGAGGGCCCTTCGAGGTCGGCAATCAGGCGTTGATCTCAAGCCGCCGCGAGCTGCTGTCGTCAAAAGCGATGGTGGTGAACGTTGCGGGACAAGATTCCGGCAGGCAAGGTTGAGAGAGGCGAGCGCAAGCGAACCGCTGCGGAAGTGTCGAAAGCGGATTAGGCGATGTCAACACCGGGGGGGACCCTTCCTCCGGGATCAGCTTGGGAGGTATCCTGAACGGCCCAAGCGGCTCCGGCATGTAAGCGGCGCGAAGCTCAACCAGGCTCTTGTACGGAACGTGAGAACCTGATCGGCGATGCCAAGGGAAAAGGCGCAAGCGGCTCCAACCGCGAGGCCGAAAGTACCGATGCGCCGGGCAGGGGCGGACTGCTCGATGAAGCTGGTGTAATGCCGGCGGAGCGAAGGGAGCGGGCCATCGCCATTTGGCTTGGGTCAACCGGCAACGGGAGGAGCCCGATGTTCAGTGGAAGGAGGTAGCCTTCGCGCGGTGGCACGAGCCGGATGACGCGAGAGTGTCAAGTCCGGTTCTGTGAGGGGCTCGGGGTGAAATTCCCCGGGCCTACTCGGCATTCACGACGCTTCGACCAGACCCCGATCACTTCCGCTCTTCCACGAGTTAGCGGACCATTTCAGCGTTCGTCGGCATTTCTCAAAGGGCCAACAGCGGTCATTCCGCAACCGCGTAGATGAGTGCTGCCCTCACCGGGAAGCGAGGCGGCGCGTCGGGTGGAGCGGGCACAAAGGCCGCAAGCCATTTGAAGCGCCTCGCCTTTACGTTTTCGGTACGCAGGCTTGACCTTGACGCCCGCGCGTCGCAGGTTTCGGGGCGCCGCGCGCGGCTCGCGCGCCCAACAGACAGGATCCATCTTTCATGGCATTCGTGCAGTTCGCGCAACCGGACGATCAGCCCATCGTCATCAACACGGATAGGATCGTGACCGCCACACCACTGCCCGACGGACAAGGCACGCGCATCACCTTCAACAACGGTGGCCATCAGGACGTGAAGCAACTCATCGCTGACGTGCTGCGGAAGTTGAACATAAGCGCGTAGGCTCAGGACAACGCCGCCTGGGCGAACCATTCCGCCGATCAAGTGAGATCATGGACTTTCTTGAGTGCTGCCCAATGTCGCAGATGGGTCAGGAGCGCCGGTCGAAGGCTACGCCGCCGATGTCCGGTCTGCCCGATGCAGCGGACCTATGCGGTTTCCCGAACCTCTTCGCCGTCGGGCCAAGACCAGACACACAAAAGCACGCTCGCGGCGCTCCTTTTAAGAGTACATTGGAACCGGAAGGCGTGAGGGCGGAAGTGCTTTCCGCGGACCAAGTCCGCGGAAAGGGGACGCATGCCTACCGCGCTGGCGCGCGCATCGACGCCGGCTGGCCTGGCAGCTTCAGCCTGGGCCCTACCTCAGTCAGCTTGCCGCTGGCGAGCTGAAACACCTGCAGGTCCTTCTCGAAATAGTTGGCCACATACAGGTAGTCGCTGTTCGGACTGTAAGCGATACCCTCCGGCAGGCCGCCGAGCGGCGCACGCGCAGTCACCGTCAGCTTGCCGTCGGTGCCGATCGACATCAGAACGAGTTCGCCGGCTTTGGTCTTGAACCAGTCGCTGTCCTTGGCCGAGGTGCCGAGCAGCAGCGGGGTGGCTGCGGTCTTCCCATCCGGCGCGATGGCGAAGCCTTCCGGTCCGGTACCAGGGGTCATCACGTCGACCACGTGGGGATGTGGGCCGGTCGCTTCGATGATCACCTCGGCATCTGCGTTGTTCTTCTGTGCGCCCGTGTTCGAGGCGATGGCGTATTTGCCGTCTGGTGTGATGTCGATGTTGTAAGGATTGAATGCCGATGGAATGTCCATCGACTTGTCGTAGGTCACGTTTTGCCCATCGATCGCCAACACGCCGATCTTGTTCGCAAGGTTCAGGCAGACAAAGGCGCGCTTGCCATCGGGTGCGATGACAACGGCGGCAGCCTGTTGCTCCAGCGGTACCTCGCCTACGGTCTTGACCGTCAAGCCCTGGATCGAGACAACGGAGACACTCTTGCCGTCTCGATTGGCGATCAACGCAAGGTCGCCCTTCCTGGAGATCGACAGACCGGACGGCTGCCGCCCCACAGTAATCGTGTCTATCAATTTCGGCGGGTCAGCGGTGAGGTCAATAACGTACAGTTGGTCATCCGGGACCGGCTTCCAGGAGTTTCCGTCCTGCACGTGAGCCACGGAATTGGCGACCAGGCCCAGCTTGCCGTCTGGTGTGATCTGCAGGTTGGTTGGCGGGCCCAGCAGGGAATTCGCCAGCGGCAGGCTGGCGCGGATCTTGGGTTTGGCGGGGTCGGAGATATCCAGGACCAGCACAGCGTCATTACCCGGCGCGCCGTTCATCTGCCCTTCGGGACCATAGGTGATCTTGCTGTCGAGGCCGATCAGGATATCGTTGGTTCCGGCCTGCGCCCAGCCGCTGCCGACGATGCCGGCCAGGCACACGGCGCAAAGAGAACTGCGTAAAATCATGATGCGTTTTTCTCCCCGTCTCGACCCATTTCTCTAGATAAGCCTGTTCCGCCACCGTACTTCCCAGCCTTCAGGGCTGGCAACCATTTACCGCGCTGACGGGCGTGGGGACGTTCGCCAGCCCACGCGGGCGGACCATTGACCTTCGAGCAGCGCGCCGCGCAGCCGCGTGACGACCGCTTCGGGTCATTTTCGACTGACTTAGCCGGTTATCTCACCGGTTGATGTCCGTTTTGCCCCGGAAGCAGACCTGAAGGAGGAGGGGCGAATGCGGCCCCGGCAGCAGCCGCAGGGTCCTCGTGATGCCGCTAGTCAAATCGCACATGTGCAGCAAATGCCGCCGCACGCGGCGGTCTCAGATGCGCAACCTGTTGACAGGGATCGGCTTCATTCGTCCTTCCATTTGATCGAGCAGCCAATAGACGCCTTTTGGTCAGCCGGCGCCAGACCGGTGGTCGCAATCGCGCGCATGGCCTCGACAAGCTCTCGGGGCGCCCCCGCGCGAGGCGGAGTTGTGCGCCCTTCGTCGAGCCGGCCGCGATACTTGAGCTTGCGGTCGGCATCGTAACCGAAGAAGTCCGGCGTACAGACCGCCCCATACGCCCGAGCGACTGTCTGGGTCTCGTCGTGGAGATATGGAAACGGGAAATCATGAGCCTTCGCGAAACGCTTCATATTCTCAAATGAGTCTTCGGGATAGCTCGCCGTATCGTTCGAGCAAATCGCCGCAAAGCCTATGCTCTCCGACATCAGCACGCGGGCGTCCGAGACCATGCGGTCGATAACCGCTTTAACATAGGGACAATGGTTGCAGATGAAGACGACGACCGTGCCTTTTTCGCCCGCAACGTCGTCCAGTGCGTAAGTCTTGCCGTCGGTGGCCGGAAGCTGGAACACCGCCGCCGGCGTATCAAGAACGACTTGGGTAGCTGCTGTCGCCATATCGCATCTCCTTGTGCCCCGATATATGCTGACGACGGCCTGCTGGGGCACAGTTTCCAAAACCTGCTCGCCAGTCGCGTCGTTTTGGCCATACGTCAGCCATTTCCGGTCGACCCTTGACAGCCGCCATTTGGACGAGCGCGGGATTTCTTCGGTGTGGGCCACGAACGGACGTTAGCACCTCCAATGCGCGTCGGGCTGCGACCATGATAAACTGCTGTCTAAAGTTTGTTCGTCCGGCGGCTCTGAATGATTGTCTCGACACTCACCACCGGCCGCGCTCCTGCGATTTTTTTTCGCCGATCAGACAGGGCACCCGGGGCTCTTTCTCGGCGGCTGGGACGATCCCGCTCTCTGGCGTGAGGCCCGCAACTTCGCGAACAAGCTTGGTCCGGATCGCTTCCTGGAATTTTTCGCGATCTTTGATCGTCATGATGAAGGCGCCCGGCCCTCCGATCACGCAGTCCTCGTAATAGAGATCGAGGTTCTCGATATCGGTCGTCGAGAGGGATGGCTCCTTCACCATGATCGGGAGGCCGTTGATGATGATGCCTTTCTCCAGGGCAGCGTCGCGCGCGCCGGTTACGGGGGCTCCGTCGTTGTTCGGCCCATCGCCGGAAATGTCGATGACGCGCCGCAACCCGCGATACGGATTCTCTTCGAACAGCTGCAGTGCGAAATTAATCGCACCGGAAATCGAGGTACTCGAACCTCGGCGAACCGGCGTTTTCATGATCTCGGCGGCCACCGCATCCGCCGATTCCGGGCCGTCGATCACGCGCCAGGGAATGATGATCTTCTCGTCGCCTGACATCGACCACTCGAAATAGGTCACGGCCACCTTGCTGCCCGGAACGGCCCTCAGCGCCTGAAGGAAGTCTTTCGACACGATGGCCTGTGCATAGCCCTCGCGCTGAATGGCAAGTTCGTCCATATCCATCGAATAGGAGACGTCGACGGCGATAACGAGTTCGACATTGACGGATGATACATTGTGTTTGGTGTCGGCGAATCGAGATTTCGGGCTCGGCGCGGCAATGCCAGCAACGTCACCTCCGACTATCGTCCCCGCAACAAGCACCGCCCCGACCGAGACACACCAACGCATGGCGGCCCTTCCGTCCTTTGACGAGCATGGTGACACCCAAAACGCGCTCCGAAAAGCGGAAACATGCAATTGTCGTCCACGTTCGCAATAATCGAGGCGGCAGACGTTTCGGCTCGGCTATTCGCCGTGGCGCGGGAACGAAGTCAGCGACTGCCAGTGCTCAGATCGTCTGAATGCCCGGCAGGACAGCCTCGCCAAGGCGTTTTGAGTTGCGCTGGCCGTTAGCTCCCGGACCGATGCAAGAACGGATCCACGGACTCGACTAGCCGGGTCGCCAATTGGGCAACGGCAGGCGTGGATTGCTTATCGGGCGGCAGCGAGCCGACAGAATGGACCGCCAGTCCAGTACCAACGGCAAAGGCCGCTACCGCAATTGCAGCAAGATATTCGATCCTCATGGCGATGGTTCCTCCATCGACCCCACGAACTAACCGGACACGCCGATAAATGGTTCCGAGAGCGCTGTTTGACCCTAGCCCTTGGAACGCACGCTTGCGCGCCGTCCGGCAGGCATCCTCGTCAATCCGTTCGCGCGCGGTGAAGTGGGCCCGGATCTGTTCCACGCGGCAAGTTCCTCAATAGGTCGGCCGGCGCTCCAATTGTTTCCCTATTCCGTCCGGAACGGCGTCGCGACCAAAAATTGGGAACGAAAGCTCCGGTCAGGACTTTAGCAGCGTGAGACCGCCGCTCGCCGGTAACAACACGGCGCATGTCGCAGATAGCCAAAGGTCGTTACGAAAGACCCGCTGTTCTCAGAACAAGCGCTCGCGCAGATAGCCAAAAGCGGCGGTCTCCGGTTCAGTTCAGAATTCCCGGTCGTGCTCGCAAAGTGAAAGTTGTGGGAGGTAGGCGCATGCGTTGGGTCTCCGCTTCTTACCCGAAGGAGGCTCGTTATGCCCCACCGCATCGACATTGACCACACAAACAGCCGGGCCATCGTTCGAGAGATCGGCGAGAGATTGCGCGCGTCGGTGAGACCAGAGCCGGAACTACCAACAAGATTCAAAAGGCAAATTCACCGGCTCCGCGAATTGGAGGAAGGCTCACCGTCAATCGTTCCCAGTGCCGAGCACTGGAAAAGGTCTCGCCATTGAGCCAAACGCCATTGAGCCAAAGACGGCTCGGCCAAGCATGGATGAACAATGCCATCGGTGAAGGTCCATGCGTCAAATATTCTGAATGAGTACGGCGAGGCGCAAGCCGAATTGATCGGCAAAGCCGTCGTCCTTACCGACGGAAAGGCAGGCACGGTCGAGAACGTTTGGCTGGATGAACTACACGGGCTTCGGATTTCGATCAAAGGTCATGATGGAAGATGGCCGGTCTCAACCATCAAGTTCCCGGAGAACTAGACGTTCCCATTGCTGCGCGCGGCCTGGATCGCGCGCTCCTTTCAGAGCACTCCAATCAGGATGAAAATCCCGACCTCGGTCAGGAAAGCGACGCTCATGATCGCGACCGTAAGGAACGCGTCGCTCGCCGAGAGAGGGTTCATGAATGCCTCGCATCTTGCGAAGCCCCGGGAGTAAATCATTCAGGCTAGAAAATGTTTCGGTTCCAAACGGCGAGATGCGAGCGGCGTGGACATCCGAGGCGGCTTAAGGCAAAGCCCCCAGTAGGGTCAAAAGCGCTGGTTGAGAATCGTGGCAGATGGGTCCGTTTCACTAGTGATAGCAGACCTCGGCGGATCGCCGAGCAATTTCGCGTTAGGGCCAAAATGCAGAAGTCGCCACCGAAGGCGTTTACTGTTGCGCGGGGGAATCTGTTGGACCCAGCACGGGTATCTGCGTTCAAAATGGAGGGCCTCGCTCGACCCGCTCAAGTGCTCAGGATGAGCGGCTTGCAGCGCGCTCGCGTTCAACGCGGTCTGTTACGTCGCGTGCCACGGCGACCGCGCCTAGCACCACTTCACTTTCGGCGTCTTTGACAATCGCAAAGGTCATCTCGACATAAAGTTTGCGCCCGCTTTTGTGCAGAGCGCGGGTGAGTGTCGGCCGGCCCTGAAGTTTTAGAGCGCCCCGTGTCATTCTGCTTCGAAGCCGCTCCAGTGTGCGGTTCGCAGATGCTCGGGAATGATCAGATCGATGCTCTGGTCGAGCGCCTCCTCCGCAGAATAGCCAAACAAAGCGGTAGAGGCGCGGTTCCAGAGTATGATGGCTCCAGAGTGGTTTGCATAGATGACAGCGTCAGCGACTTGATCGAGAATCCAATCAGCCAATTTGGACCGATCTTCGATGGATGCGCTCCTTTTTGGATTGAGTTCCGCCGTTAGGGGTTTGAACACCCGCCGCACCGTAGCTCCGCGGGTGTCGTCAATGTCCCAAACCCGGCATCACCTGACCGTTGTAGAGGTCTGGTTTTGGCGAACCTTCGACGCTTAGAATGCCAAGTAGTTCGCGCTCCGCTAGCGCGAGGTATGATCGACCAGTGTATACTTGCCCGGCACCTGTGTTTTGAATTCGGTGATGACGGCCCCGACCCGGGGGGCACGGTGACGGTCTGAATTCCTTCAAGCGGCGCGGTTTCGAGCTCGCCAAGCGCGTAGACCTTGTCGAAGATTTCTCCAATGACGTGGAACGACGCGTGCAGTTCGGCTCGCCGACGCCAACGAAAATCCGGACCTTTTCGCCGACCTTGGCCTGCAGCGGGTGAAGCCGCGACAACGTCCCGACGGAGCCGTTGAAGACGAAATATTTCGGGCGTTCCTCAAGAGCATCTCCACGCTGAACTCAGCGCTGCCGTGCTGGCCGTAGGGCATATCGGAATAGATTTCGCCCTGCATGACGTAGATCGTCGCGATAGGCCATGAACAGCCGGTGTTGCGCATCCTTGGGTCGTTCATGGGGCCTTCACGTTCCTATGGATTGGCTGCCGCAACCTGTGGCGCTACGAACGGCTCCGTTCGGTGCACGATGCCTTCCTTATAAAATCCCTCTATTTCGGCTGCCGACAGGCCCAGCATCGTCGAAAGGATGTCAGTGGTATCGTCGCCGATCGACGGCGCGCCGCGCCAGATGCGCCCCGGTGTCAGCGACATCTTCGGCACGACGCCGAAGACTCGGATCGGCACGCCCGACTGTCGATCGAGCACCGGGACAGTCATATCACGAGCTGCGTAGTGCTCGTCGTTGTATTGGTCGCGCACGTTGAACACGCGAGCGCAACCTATCTGCGCCGCGTTCAGTGCGGCTTCAACGTCAACCGCCGTGTGTGCAGCACAGTAGTCGCGCAAGCGTCGGTCGAGCTCGCGCCCCTTCTCGGAGTTCACCGCCGCGGCGTCCTTCGAGCACTCATTGTAGCAGTATTCGACTGGGTCAAGACCGAGGAATCTCGGCACCCGGTCGTAGATCGCGCCGCCGAGCGCACCGATAAAGACCCAGCCGTCGCTGCATTTGAACGTGTCGTAGGGTTGAAAGCCCGGCGGCCGGTTGCCGGTATGCCCGGAGACCGCGCCCTCACCGGTAAAAATCGGAAGCGTATTGCCATTGGTCTGGGCGACCGCTTCAAACTGCGCGAGGTCGATCACCTGGCCGCGCCCGGTCTTCTTCACCTCCCACAGCGCCATCATCGTCGCTGCCCAGCCGGTTAGCGCGGTGACATAGTCGCCGGTATAGGATTTCGCGCGCTGCGGTGGACCGGCGGGGTCGCCGGTCAAATTCATCATGCCTCCATAGGCCTGCGCGATTGCATCGTAGCCCGGTCGCCCGAGATACTCCTGCTTTCCGTACTGACCGTAAGTGCTAACGCGCACGATCACGAGACTCGGGTTGACCGCTAGCGCCAGCTCGTTAGTGATGCTGTTACGTTCGCATGTGCCGGGTGCCGACGATTCCATCCATACGTCGGAAATCTTCCACAGCGCCATCAGCAGCTCGATACCGCGTGTCTTCTTGAAATCGAGCCCCATGGACAACTTGTTCTTCGTGACTTCGGCCTCATCGCCTCCGTGGGGGCGCGGCCCGCGAACCAACTGCGGCGCGGTGAAGCGGAAAACGTCGCCGCCCGGCTTCTCGACGTGGATTACCTCAGCGCCGAACTCTGCGAGCTTGGTGCCGATATAGGGCTGAGCGATCAGCTGCCCGGTGCCGACCGCACGGATGCCCTCCAACGGCCCGAATGCCGGCGTGACGCACGGCGTTTTCGGTCGCACAAGATGCTTGATCCAATCCGGGATGGTGCTTCGAAGTTGCTCAATCTTGTCCTCGTCCTTCACGAGCCTTGGATCGTGCGGCATGCAACTCCCCCTGTTGTGGGCATATGCAATTTGTGGACACATGCAATCGAAAGCTTCGATTCAAATCAAGATCGTTCACGAGCAGCAATCGGTCCGCTTCGAAGGCGAAATGGACCGACATTTTTTGCATGCCGTCAAGCCTCTTCGCTGCTGCTGACCATGACTGCTTCGGGTCAAGCGCTATCGAAATGAGTGTTCTCGCGACGTCCGCTTTCCTCCCGAAAGCGACCATATAGCGGACGTCTCAGATTGGCAGCTTCGTGCCACGAGCGGAAGCATTCCAGTTGAACAATAAGGCTTTTCGGTTCTGAAAACGATCAGATGAGACAGTGATACGACCTTGGGACAGTGTACCTGTCGGATTACATCGCTTGCGGTAATACAAGTTTGAGCGATGATATGCCGCTGCCCCCAGTCCGATCACTTAACGATGTAGCTTTTCG
Organism: Bradyrhizobium sp. 61; assembly: GCF_023073075.1. Taxonomy (NCBI): domain Bacteria; kingdom Pseudomonadati; phylum Pseudomonadota; class Alphaproteobacteria; order Hyphomicrobiales; family Nitrobacteraceae; genus Bradyrhizobium; species Bradyrhizobium sp. 61. The sequence continues at coordinate 9,441 of NZ_JADPIU010000004.1, forward strand.
AACAATCATTCTGTTCTGATCGCGTGATGCGGAGCTGAAGACGGTACGCCGAGTGGGGTCCACCCAACGGATCGGTGGCCAACGCGGGCGCCGCCCGAGGCGCAACAACCAGCACTGGTCGATCACCAACCAAAAGGGAGGAGAGAGAGCACGGCGGCATCGTGACGGCGGTCGAGGTCCCGCACACACACACACACACACACACAACTCGCTTCTGGAGCTGTGTGCGGCAGCATAACGGATGTTGCCAGCTCTGCCCGATGCTCGACTTGGCGAAAAGCAAATATAACCTAATCATGGAGGGGAAAATGGAATCTCCCATGACCACCATCGTGTCTTCAGGCGTCTTGTCCGTGGCGTTATGGCTGACCGCAAATGCCGGCGAGAAGATCACTGGCCGCAATTCAGATTACCAGCTGCTATCCGAATTCACCGCTACGATTCTGGACAAGCCCGGTCATATACTCAGACAAAGGACTACGACATATAAAGGGACTAGCAGCTCTGCGCGCCTTGGCGACTTCTGGGCCACTCAAGCTGCGCAGGAGGAGGTCATCGGTCGGGATATCACGACCAAGGGCTACATTACAGGTCACTTTGCCAATGGCGATGTTGCCTACGTTTCCTATGAAGGCACCGCCAAGGTCACCCCCAAGGAGCCTGGCGCATTCGAGACGGTAGCGCAGGGTAAGTTTGAATGGACAGGCGGCACAGGTAAACACGATGTCAAAGGGCCGGGCACCTACACCTGCAATTTCACTCAATCCGGCGGCGGGTGCGATTGGCAAGGCGAGGCGGAATTCTCGGGAATGTAGTGGCTGCGACGGTCGCCGGATTTCTCGAGCCGTTTGGGTCGACGCTAACCGCGGCCGGGATAATCTTCGTTTGTGGGATGTCGGCTTTGGGCCCAAAAGCGGCCCTCCGGCGCCCGCATACGGCAGGTCCGATCTACCATTGATAGCGGACCTATCCTGCCCCGAAATATGAACTGACAAATAGCAAAGAACTAAGCAGCAGCAGTTAGATCATGCTCAGCGTTAGCGGAGCAGTCCTTAAATGCTTTGAGAGTGCAGCAGTCGCCAAATGCTCCCAGTACTCGGCCTCAGCGATCAGCTTCCGGCTTCTGTCAGGATGATGCGCGGCGCTCTGTCGGCACAGCAACGCCATCGCGCGCAAGCGCCGTACGGTTTCCACTCTGACCCTCCCGCTATTTTTTCCATGCTTTTCCCACCTTATTTTTTGTTTTCGCGTCAGTGTCATCACCATTATATCAAAAAACGATTTTTCGGGTGTTCGGTACGATGAACCAACAATCGATGCCGCGCTTGCTGCGAATAAGTTTCGCTTTCGCTTCACTTCGGCTCATTTGCACGTGCGCCGTTGGTCGTTCCGTACTTGGAACCCTTTGCGTATCGTCGATCTTTGGCGTCTACTTCACATTGAATTTCAGAACGATCAGATTTTTAGGACGAAGGCCCATGAGCGTTAAAGCCATGATGGCGACGATCCTCAAGAACCAGATGGCGATACGCGGCGTGCATTCGTTGACGCCGTCTGACTACGAGGAGATCGTAGAGCTGCTAATCGAGCAGCTCAGAGAGCTGGAGCTTAACTTGGCCGCGCGCGAGATAGCGGACAGGCATGAGCCGTAAGTGGCCCCAGCTCCAATGGCCAATGCTATCAGCCCCTCCATATGTCCCTACCCACTTTGCGCCACGTCTGGGCTTGATTTGATAGACGACACTACTAACCTTGTAATCGAAAGAATGATTGCAGCGACCGAATTTGTCGCCAGTGCGCTCAGATGATTTTGACCAGACTGCTTAGGCTGCCATTATTCATGGCCAACTCTTCCCTTTTTAAGGAAGTAATTGCGACCACGCCCGTCGGGAGATGGACGATGACCGAAGAAAGAATTGCTCGTTTACGGACCCATAGAAACAATATTGATCGGTATCGGCGCCTGCTCAAAACGAATCTAAGTGAGATTGAACGGCAGTATCTCGAAAAGCGGCTTTCCGAAGAACAGGCTGCCATGGAAATAAACTTGAGCGCGGTTGAGCCGCTGCCGACTATGGTGGGGCCGAAATGACCACTCGGCTACCATCGTCGGCATGCCCAATCGCATTGTTGGATGACCAATCTCGGAGCCGTCCAGCCTGGACTTGGTGGGCGACACGGTCGACAACGCGATGACGGCCGTCGCGCGACCAGTCCGGTGCTCGCGCGATGAACGATCAGGTCGAACCACTCCTCCATTTCAGAATTGAAGTAAGCAACCGATCCCCGAGAGCCGCCACGTTCTCAGACGACAAAGTTTGATCCCGAACCTATTTTGCTCGGGTAGATCGGTAGCAGCTACTGCTGCTGACAGACCGGCGTACTTGACGCAAGACCGCCTTTCGGCGAACGCTGCGTTGGCCACACCGCGCTCTGCGCCGCGAGCAGCTCCCAAGAAACGCGCGTCTGCTTGAGTACCTCCTAATGGTAGGCGCCCGATCTATCCATTGTTCGCGACGATCGGCATGATGCAAGCCTATACGCCGGGAGGTAAAGACAATGACAAATAACCGCCTCGTGCGGCAACTGCCGATCGCTCGCATCCGCAAGACCGGCATCATCGGAGCAGCAATTCTCTTGCTCGGGCCGATGGCCGCTTCCAACGTTCTTGGAGTAGGAACGCGCATCTCTCAAGGCTTCGAACCGTTCGAGAAATCAGCGAATGAGCGCGTCGCTCAAGCCTTCGAGGAGATTACCGACCTCGCGTCCATCCCTGACGAGCTGAAGACTGCGCTGGCGTCGCTGAGCCAGATCGTCCAGAGCGCGCAGACGCCGCCGGTTAAGGCTGAAGGCAATGAATGACCTGATCTGCGCGAAGTCGGCAACAGGGGATGATGTGAATTGCAAGCCGGGCGATCGATCTCTTCCTTGTTCAAGGGCTATGCCCAGCCGCTAGCCGGAGCAAATGTGCGGGCATTGCACTGGCGATGCCGACCGACATCGCCTCCTGCCCGAGCGAAACCGCATAGGTCGCGAGCCGGCTGGTACGCTGCAATGCGACGGCCTTTCTGTCAAAAAGTCGCAGGAGCACCATGGCCCGATAAAGCCCGACGAGCAGCTGGCATCGGTGGCGAACGCAGGGAGCGGCTGGTCTATAGAGCCGTCTGACGCGAGGTAGTTGCGGCGGCGCACCTCGAAGTGCGCGATCACCGGGAGCCCTTCGTTTGCCACCCTTTTGCTGGCCACGGTCTCGCTCCGGGAACGATTTCGCCCCCCACAGTTCACTTGGTGCTGGTGCCGCGACGTTGCAATACCGTGGGTGAGTCCCCTCGGCGCGCAGGGGCACTGCCGCTCTGCGGTTATGGGGCTCCATGCGACATGGAAGCGGCACTGCCACGGTGGTATATCAAACCATGGCGAATGGTCAGGCTGTCCTGGTAACAACTGAACCGCGAGGTGGCGGCACAGCCCTTCGCTCGGTCTGCGACGAACCGACACATCGCGTGTCAGCCGCGATCCTCGAACACGGCACGCCCTGCCTCGCTTTCGCGCTGCGTGAGTCGGCGCATGTGAACATCTGGAAGAACCGATTGTCGGAGCATGGGCTTCCCGTTGGTCCGTGGTTGCGCTCGCTCAAGCAGGCCGTTGTCGAGCGTCGCG
>NZ_JADPIU010000121.1:0-10888 GCF_023073075.1 Bradyrhizobium sp. 61
GTCAGCCCTCCAAGAGCCGACCACCCATGAATCATTGAAAAATTGATTCGGGAATCCTATAAATCGCGATGAAATCAACAATCTGCCAAAGTAGTGCTAATATTTCGTTCGGACATAAGTCCCGTAGGTGCCGTAGCACTGGTAACCGGCCCGGTTTTTATGCGGCCGCAGCGTTCCGTCGTAGCTCTTGCGCTCAAACAGCTTGCCACAGACTGTGCAACGAAAGACGTAGGTCGTGGTGCCGCTGGACGCTCGCGATCGGCGGGGCGACGAAGTTCGCGGCGCCACAATACCCGCGGGCCGCGACGTTGGAGGGATCGACTGTGGGCCGGTCGGCGTCAACTCAATCGGATAGCGTGGCAAGAACGTTGTCTGCGTCTGCGAGACCCCGAGAATGCTGTCGAGGCGATAGCTACGCGGTTGACCGTCTTCCGCGCGAACGGCCATCAACAGAAGATCGCCAGCGCGGGAACGGCGCAGCGAGTAAGCTTCGATTGCGCGTGTCGAGCGTTTACCCTTCTGGTCGCGGTAGTCGATGTTGACCAGCAGGCGGTTGGCAGCCGCAAACCGAATGGTCTCGATGTAGGTTTGGCCGCGCGATCCTGCTGGAAGACCGATAATGCGCTGACGGATGATTTCCTCGGTCGCCCCGCCTATTGGCGGCATTGTCGGCAGGACCGGCGCCGCAACCTCGCCGTGGAGCCAATTGAATATCTCCGGCAAAGCTTCCCAGAAGGACGTGATGGGCAGCAAAGCCGGAAGCTGATGGTTCAGCATGCCGGACCAGCCTGCCTCGACATCGCCGCGATGGCGCTCGATGTCGGCAAGCTGTGGCAGTTGGATGCCCTTGAACGCGCATTTCTCGCGCAGCACTGTGACGAACTGCTGCTGCTCGGGCCGGGCGTCGGCGTTTCGGTAGAGGTTGACAATGTCGTAAAGGTCGCGCGGCCGGGTGCGCTCGGCGAGAGCCCTGAATTTCTCGGCGAAGGCTTCGACATAGTCGTACGCGAGCACCTCGATCCCTTCTTCCGGCGCGTCGGAATAGGGATGGAAGATTTCCACGGTCTCGGGGTCCAGGACGACGCGTTCATCGCCGGTCAGGTCGAGCTTGATGCGTGGCAAGGGCCGCGTTGGCGAAACTGGTCCCTTGTAGCTGATCTTGCCCTGGCATGAGAGGTTGCCGCGCGGATTCTTGAGGATTTCGAATTCCAGCTGGTCGGTGGGGATTTCGATGCCGGTCTCGTCGTAAACCCAAGCGCCGATTTCGGCGAAGACGCGCTTAAGAAGGGCTTCGTCAAGATGCGCCTCGTTGCGCAGCGTAAAGTCGAGATCCTCGGAGAATCGGTAGGTCTCGAAGAAGCATTTCTTAAGACAAGTTCCGCCCTTGAAGATCCAGCTTTCGGCAAGCTCCTCATGGGCATAGATGCCGGCGAGCATCCAGCCGAGGACATAATCCTTCTCGATGACATGCGGGTTGAGGGATGTCTGCTCGGCAAGGTCGAGGATTTCGCGCTTGTCGATCAATCAATAGCTCCGGGCGCCCAAGATGGCGGAATGAGGAGCCGCCATCTTGAGATGAGTCGCTTGCAATTCAAAGCAGGATCGAGCTTGGCGTTGCCCGCCGTCAGGCGCGCACGGCAGAGTTCGATGAGCGCGGCGCTGTCATCGCGTCCTTCCGCGAGGAAGCCAAGCCGCTTGATCACGGCGCCGTTGCCTAGCTGATCGCCGTATTCGATCAGCTTCTGATCGCTTCGGTCCGATCGCTTGAAGTACACATCGAGGCAATCCGACACTTGCTGAATGCCGCCGCCAAGCGCGGGCTCGTCGAGCATATCGATGATTGTCCGGTGAACGTCGGAGACGGGCACCTTGGTGCTGTGGCGCCAAATCGGCTTGGTTCCGAAGATTTTTTCGGGCTTCAGGTGCTTGAGCGTGAATTCGAAGCCCTGCCTCGTCTGATGCCTCTCGCGGATAGCTTGTCCCGTGACGACCACGATGTCTTTGAAAATCTGCTCGGTCAGGTCCCAATGCTCCGCGGCGGTACGGCCGGCGATGTAGGCGGGCGCGAAGAGCGCGGGTACGAGAACCCAGGCATCATCGAGAACCCGTTCCGAACCGAGCGTGTCGATCGAGGCCGGGACATAGGCGCCGGCCCCGACCCGGCGCAACCAACCTTGCTCACGCCATCGTGCGAGGCGCTTGGCGGCTTCGGTTCGCGAAACAGCGAGCGCCTTCGTCACGTCGGCAATTTTGATCACGTCGCCCGATCCGGCGAGAACTTGCCGAAGTTGGGCGCGGCCACGAGGCAATTGGAATATGTTCATACTATTCATTGGCTATTTTTCGCTAAAAATGGGAATTATTACACTTATAATAGACAAACGTGAAGTGACACGGAAGTGAATATTGTAGGTGTTAAAAATCGCACAATATGCGAATATTTACATATACAATATACTATTGAGAACCTAAATTCGGATAGACTTGCGACGGTGCTGGAGCAGCGGCAGAAGCTGCTCAGCACCTACCCGGAGGTGAAGCCCCCGGTCTTGCCGCCACGATGGCCGAAGCGAAAGCGCGGCCACAAGCGATGATCGATGCGGAACGGATAAGCGAAGAAGAGGAAGCCCGCGCGCGGAACGCGCGGTTTGAATGAGGACGCTTAAGGAAGCATGGATATTGCGGCGCATCGCGCAACCCCGGAGATTTCGCTGGAACGGCACGTCAAGAGCCGCGTGGTGGAGTTGGGGCGGCGGCTGGAGAGCCGCACCGCGATCTACCTCGATACCAAGTTCTGGATTCTCTTGCGAGACTGCGCCGCCGGCAGAAACAATGATCCGACCGTGCGAGATCTGCTGCAACGTTTCCGCAAGCTCGTCCAAGACGACAAGGCCTTCTGCCCGATCAGCGAGAGCACCTTCTTCGAATTCCTTAATAAAGGGCGATGTAACCTCTCGCCTTGAAATCGCTCGTGTTGTCGATGAGCTTAGCCTCGGCGTCACGCTTCTTGAACATCGTACGCGGCTCGGCACCGAGATCGCGCATTTTGTTCACAGCGCCGAGGGCAGCGGCGATTTGCACCCGCTGCATCATCTCGTCTGGTCAAGGGTCGGGTATGTTTTTGGCTTTACGCATCCGAGCCAGACAGGTTTCGATGCTGAAACGGAACTCGCCATCCAGAAGGCCTTCTTCGACCGGATGTGGGAGATGCGGCTCGAAGAAATGATGACAACGCTTGGGGCCCATTCTCCGCCCGGTGGCCTCGACTTCATGGTTTCTGATTTGAACGAGGGCGTGAAGCAGAATTCAGATCAGATCAAGAGCTTTACCCAAGCCTATGACGCCGAAATTGCCGGCACGGTCGAACTTGGTGCCGATATGGCGATGGACGTGACGGGTGATATCTTCCGAAAGAAGACCGGCGGCGAACCGCCCGAACGCCACTCGACGCAATGGGAGACATTCTGGAATCAATGGGCGAACCTATTGTTCACCGCGCTACGGAAGCGGCCGCAGGTTCGGCAACAGCTTCGCACGTTGCACATCCATGCGGCGTTGCATGCCGCGTTCCGTTGGGACAAGGCGCGGCGCTTCACGAGCAACGATCTCTACGATTTCGAGCACGCATCAGGAGCGCTAGCCTATTGCCAGGCCTTCTTCACCGAACACGCTTTGCGCGCCACCATTGTCGGGCGCAACGTCGCGCTCGATGAGCTGTTTCAGTGTCGCGTCGTCTCCGAAATCGAGGACGCGATCGAGGTGCTCAACACTACGGAAGCTGAATAAGAGACGCAGTCACTGGCCACGTTTGAGGCGTAATCACGAGGCGACGTCGGGTGACCGCACCAGATTCGCACCAGAAACGACCTGATCGAGGTGCGACGAACGGCATCGAACCGGAGCCAAAATGCAGCAATATCAACGAAGCCCATCGATATTCCGCCGCTCATAACTGTCTGGTTGAAGGTTCGAGTCCTGCCGCACTACCCAGGGAATCGGTAGATCGACGATTTCGGATTATCACACCAGAACCCCCTCCTCGTCCTGCAAGAATTCGGGAATGGGTCGCCTAGCGGAGTGAACTCGCAGTCGGTCTCTGCCACAAGGATAGGGAGACATTCAGATATCGAACATTTATGGAACACGCCGACTGACTGATAAGCGTTGTGTAATTTGCTTATCAGTTGGCAACCCGGAGACCGGAGGCATCGGATGGCAAGCATCTCCTTTTAGCTAGTGATTTATGGCTGGGCGCGACGTAAATCCCATCGGTTTTGGGCAGGGCAAGGGTCGATAGGCCGATGCGAGTTTTGCCCCATCTTAGCGAACCAAGCTCGGCCGCGCCCGGGCCGTCAAGGATCCGAAGGGCGTCGCGCGCTCCCTCGACCACGAACTCCTGATCAAGCGCCTCCAAAATCTCGTTGGCTTCCCGGACCGTCAGTTCGCGGAATTTTCCCGACCGCTCCTTGTCGAACAGCTTGATGAGCGGTGGCTCCGACAATAGTCGCCCCCTTATCTCCGCCACATCGATTGCCAGATTTGTTGGATTGGTAGCGGTTGGTAGCGACGCCAGGTCTACCGGACGCGCAAAGTTTGCGATGAAAGGTGCAACGTCGCCGGCATCACGTGCAAGCTCAGTCATGACTTCAATCGACCAATCGACCGCGGCTTTGTCTTGGGATCAGCGACCTGATCGCCGAACCCGAAGGACCTACCTTCATCTCCTATAAAGTTGCGCGCAGCCGTTTGGACCGGCTACGCTTCGTGACACAAGACCCGGAGCGGACATGAGAGAGTTTGTGAGCATTAGCGGACGGCACTGAGCCGCCCACTAATATCTGCGCTCAGGATTGCAGTTCAATCTCTCCCGGCCGCCAAGTCTTGGCGAACCATGGCTCCAAAGGCCCATAGAGGCGCAAGATCGTGTTCCAACCCTTTCCGGGAATTGTCTGCACCCAGTTCTTTTCTTTTCCGGGTGACGATTTGGGTCCGAAATACACGTCCACCGATCCGTCAGCGTTGACGAGCAGACCCTTGGTCTGACTGCTGACGCTCGGGAACCTCTCATCGGTCTGGATCATCGAGCGCGTCTGGTTGCTGTACAGGATCACCGACCAGAAGTCCTTGACCGGGATGTTCGGCGGCAGGTGCAGCTTGTAGTTCTTGCCGCCGTCGAGCGGGTTATCGTGTGCATCACGACAGGTCCACGCGTATTGCGACCCGCGACCGACCATCTTCTCTTCCATAGCTGGCGTGACGCCAGTAGCTAAGAAGTAATAGAACGAATAGGCATCGAGGTTCAGCACACCGGGCTGGCTCTGGAATAGATACCCGCCAACGAATGGCAGCTGCCAATTGCTGTTCGCGTAGTAGTAGCCGTCCTTCTGACGCCAGTGGAATGCAAGCGCGCGCGCTGACGCATCGCCCACAGCAGCAGCCTCGGTCAGTAACTTCTTCATCCGCGCATCGGGCAAAAACGGCTTGCCGTGTTCGATGCCGATAGAGGCATAGTAACCCATCCTAATTTGGTCGAGCGATTCGGACGGCTCCTCTTGAACAACTTGATTGAGGAGTTCCCAGAACTCAAAACCTGCTGGGTTGATGATGTTAAATGGCTTACCCGAGACATCAACGTACTTGAGCGTTGGAGCGGACATGTCCTTGTTGGCAAGCGAATAGACCTTAGTGAATTTCTTGACGAGATCGACGCCGGGCTTGGGGTCGCCGTCAACTAGGAAACTGCGCCACGGAATCCAGAGGTTGTAGACCGGGGACCGAACCGCGTGATAGCCGTCGGGTACGTTGCCCGTGTAGCCGGGCGGCAGAAGCAGATACTTGCCTCCTTCGCCCTTGTCCGGTCCGGTGATCCCTAAATCAATGACCCAGCGGAACCATATATCGTTGATGGCACCCAGCACTTTGGGTGGAACCTCAACGACGAGCGGGCCGCCCTTGAGATTGACCCATCCCCAGCTGTAGACGGTGTTATCATTGAACGTCAGACCGATGGTCCGCGAGTCCACCAACTGCTCCCATATCGGGATGGTCTGGTTGACTGGTCCTAGCTTCAAACACGCATTGCGGTCGGCGACCTGGCTGGCGGCGGGGATTGCAAGAAGATACGCCTGCACCGCGCGCTGGAAATCGAGATTGTCGAAAAGTTTCTCGGCCGTGGTCTTATCCGGGAAGCCATCGAAAAAATTGAGCGTTCCAAGACGTGTCTCCACCTTGTCGGGCGATGCAATGCCCGGCGGCATTGGGGTGGAAAACTTCATATTGGGTTCGGCGGGCGCACCCGTGAGCATTTGGGCCAGTGCCGACCCAGGCGTTGTTCCCGCAGCCGCAATTGTAGCAATTGCTCCGGACTGGAGGAGTTCGCGTTTCGTCAGCATTGGACGGCTCCCGATCTGTAGCGTTAATTTCTAACACACGCAGCCTAATTCGCCTTTTGAGGTCGGTCAAAGTGATCCCCTCTCCTTCTGTGAACGTTTGTAAGCGCTTAGCCGCAACCCTATTGATGCTGGCTTGACGTTTTGCGGAATCGCCACGGCATGAGGTCTTCGATCCTGCTATCGGGATGGCCGTCGATGATCGCCTCGAGTGTTTCGGCGATGTAGGCGGCCGGGTTGACGTCGTTGAGCTTGCAGGTGGCGACGATCGACGCGAGCAAGGCCCAGTTTTCCGCGCCGACTTCATGACCGGCGAAGAGCGCATTTTTTCTGGTCAGGCAGACTGGCCGGATGCGTTCTCGACCGGGTTCGTGTCGAGCTCGAGGCGCCCGTCTTCGAGGAAGCGGGTCAGCCCTTGCCAGTGATTGAGCGCGTAGCGGATGTCCTCGGCGAGCGTCGAACCACTGGAGATCATCGACAGCTGTTTCTCGAACCACGGCTTTAACGCGGCGACGATAGGCAGCGAGTGCTCCTTGCGCGCGGCCAGCCGGATGTCCGACGATGAACCGCGTACCATGGCTTCGATGGCGTAAAGCTGTGCGATGTGTCGAACGGCGGCCTCGGCGATCGGCGATTTGCTGTTGCGGGCCAATTTGACGAAGCGTCGGCGCAAATGGCTCCAGCAATGCACAAGCGTCCACGGCCCCTGCGGTCGAGCAACTTCGGTCAGCCGGTCATAACCGTCATAGGCATCGCATTGCAGGAAGCGTCCGTTAAAGCCATGCAGGAACTGCTCCGCGAAGGCGCCGCTGCGACCGGGGGCATATCGGAACAGCACGATCGGGGGACTTGGGCCGCTGTGGCCGCGGTCGTCGGAGACGACCGCCCAGAAGTAGCCTTTCTTCGTTTGGCCACGCCCGGGATCGAGCACCGGTGCCGTGGTTTCGTCCATGAACAGACGATCTGCCCTCTCCAGATGGCGACGCATGTGGTCCGCTACGGGTTGGAGATGGAAGCAGGCGCGGCCGGACCAGTTGCCCAGTGTCGCCCGATCAAGTCGGATCCCCTGGCGCGCATAGATCTCGGCCTGACGGTAAAACGGCGTATGGTCGCCGAACTTGGAGACGATCACGTGCGCAATCGCCGCTTCGGTCGGCAGTCCACCAGGCACGACGTGCTCCGGTGCATGCGCCTGCACGACAGGGCCCGAGCAGCGGCGACAGATGTATTTCGGGCGGCGCGTGACCAACACTCGCCATTGCGCCGGGATCACGTCGAGCCGTTTGCTGACGTCCTCGCCGATCTTCGTCATGGCGCCGCAACCGCACGGACAGAGCGTGCTCGCAGGCTCGATGATCCGTTCCACCCGAGGCAAATGGGCAGGCAAGCAGCCGCGATTGCGATGAGAACCTTGATCCGGCACACTCCGCGATCGGCCCTGGATCACAGCCTCGGCTCTCTCCTGCGCCGCGTCCAGGATGCCTTGCGCGATCTCCACGTCTTCCAGCGGCAAGTGATACTGATCTGGCCGCAGCTTCTCGGACTTCGCGCCGAACTTCTCGCGTCGCAATTCGCCGAGGATGACCTCCAGCCGACGCCGCGCTTCCTCCGACGCCGCCAGCGCCCCCTGATGCTCGCTCAAGGCCGCCTGCGTTTGCGCCAAAAGCGCCTTCAGTCGTTCATTTTCGTCGCGCAGCGCCGCGATGCTCATGTGCTAATTCGAGCACACCGCCGCCGCGTGCGTCACGTGCAAAATACCTTCCGAGTCACTCTGCCGCAGTTATCCCGCCGCCTGCGGACGCCGCGCTTCTTGCGGGCGGACCAACCTCCAATCCAGCCCCTCGAACAGGGCTGCGAACATCGCCGGCGATATGCGCATCACGCCGTCTGCGATCGTTGGCCAAACGAACTTGCAGCCTTCGAGGCGCTTGTGCACCAACACTAGGCCCGTTCGATCCCAGACCAAAATCTTGATCCGGTCCGCTCGTTTCGATCGGAACACGAAGGCTGCACCGCTGAACGGATCGAGACGAAGCATCTCCTGCACCTTCGCAGCAAGCCCATCATGGCCACAGCGGAAGTCAATCGGCCGCGTCGCCATGTAAATCTTCAGATCAGCACCGGGCGCGATCATCGTGACGCTCGTACCGCGCGGATCACCCGAGACAGCTGCTCGCCATCTATGGCCGTGTCCGTCCGCACCACGACATCGCCGATCGCTATCTCAAGCTTGATCGCCGGAACGTGACGCTCCTCTAACGCACCTTCCACGACCAGCGGCGCGAATGTCGGCTGCGACGCCTCGCACGGCGGCAACATGCCTCGCTGTCGAAAGCGCCGTCGCCAATCGTAAATCTGCCAGCGCGTCGCTCCGTGCTTGCGCGCCACCTCGGACACCTGGGCACCGGGTAGCAGACTCTCGGCGACGATCCGAGCTCTCTCAGCCTCCGAACGCACGCGGCGTCCCGACGGTCCTTCAAGGACCTCCAGCCGGCTCACCGGCCCTACCGACGAGCCGTCCAAATGGACGTCCTTTTTGCTGTCCAATCCCATCCCAAACCTCCGTCCAAGTCGGAGGCTTCTTCGCACGTTCATTCGAATTCTGAAGCAAGGGTATCGGCTTCGCGCTTACGAACGTTTTCGGATGCCGGCCCCATGATGGTGGCGCCGCACGCACGGGGCCGGCCGCAAACCTCCAAGGGAGTGGGAAGCCCGTCAAGTCTAGGAACGGCGATCGTTTCACGCCAAACCGAGTTGGAAACACAGCGGGCGATGAGGAGACATAGAGCGTGCATTGGCGCGCTCGTCGCCTTCATCGACTGACGACTTTCAGCGCTACACCCTCACCGGTATGGGGTAGGGGAAATTCGAGATCGCGAACGCTTTCCGCGGCATGTGTGAGATAGCGGAAGCCAGCGATATCGGCCGGCTTCCCAACCAAATACCCCTGAATTTGATCGCACAGCTCAGTGCCCAGGAAACCCAGTTCCTCGCTGGTCTCGACACCTTCCGCCAGCACCGGCAGCTTGAGTCCGCGCCCGATTCCAAGCACCGCGCGAACGATGGTCGCCGCCTGCTCGTTGGTATCGACCGCCTTGATGAAGGAGCCATCGATCTTGATCTTATCGAACGGGAATGCCCGCAGGTTCGAAAGCGACGAGTAACCGGTCCCGAAATCGTCCATCGCGATGCGGACGCCAAGCGCCTTGAGCTGACGCAACGTCGCCAGCGCCCGATTGAAATCGCGGACCAGCGCGGTTTCGGTGATCTCCAATTCGAGCCGTCCGGGCTTCAGCCCAGTTTGAACCAGGATTTCGTGAACGAGTTGCGTGAACTGCGGATTATGCAATTGCATCGCCGAGACGTTCACGGCGACGGTGAGCGGATTGGTCCAGCCACTGGCTTCCGCGCATGCCTCTCTCAGCACCCATTCGCCGATCTGCTGGATCGTTCCACTTTCCTCTGCGACGGGAATGAACAAGGCGGGCGAAACCTGGCCGCGCTGCGGGTGCCGCCATCTCAACAAGGCCTCGAAGCCGGTGATCTCGCGCGCATCAAGCCGTGCCTGCGGCTGATAGGCCAGCTCAAATTCATGGCGTGCGATCGCGCTACGTAGATCGTGCTCCAGCATGCGGCGATCGCGCACCTCAACGCCCATCGCGGCTTCAAAGAAGCGATAAACGCCGCGGCCGTCGGTCTTTGCGCGATAGAGCGCGGTATCTGCGTGGGTGAGAAGGCCCCGTCCGTCCCGGGCGTCGTTCGGGAAGATCGCCACGCCAATGCTGGTGGAAACGAAGGAGGCCGTAGTCGATGATTTGTTTTCGATCCGCAACGCTTCGGTGATGTTCTCGGCGATGCGACCAGCCACAGACGGACTGGAGAGATTCGTCGCGATGATCGCAAATTCATCGCCACCGAGCCGCGCCATCATCTGGTTTCGATCGAGAACTGCCGTGACGCATTTCGCAACCTTCTTCAGGAGCGCATCACCGGCGGCATGCCCGAACAGGTCGTTCACTTCCTTAAAGCGATCAAGGTCGAGGCAGAGAACGGCAAATGACAGGCCCGAAGCCTGGTGCGCCTCGATTTCCTGATCGAGCCGGGCATTAAAACTGTTTCGGTTCGGCAAACCCGTCAAGGCATCGTGGTGCGCGAGAAAATGAATATGCTCCTCCGCCTTCTTCCGGTCACGCAGATCGCGGACGGCGATGGCATGATGCGGCTGGCCGGCGAAATCGATAGAGCGAAGGATAAACTCAGCCGGAATGAATTGGCCGTTGACGTCGCGCAATTCCGCCTCGATCCGCTCGCGCGGCCTGGCGACCAGCTTGCGCCTGACTGACTCCTCAGGCAGGCAGATCGCCAGCGGTTCCCCGATCACATCGTCGGGGACATAGCCTGTCAGTTCCGTCAGGCTCGAATTGATCGAAACAATCTTGTCGCCGTAACAGACCAGCAATCCCTCGGCCGACGCATCGGCAAGGCCGCGCATGCGATCG
>NZ_JADPIU010000069.1:0-9918 GCF_023073075.1 Bradyrhizobium sp. 61
GTATGGCGGCGGCCACTTACCCTCCCCCTCCAGGGGAGGGTAAGTGGCCGCCGCCATACGTCGCTACCCCTGACGCAATTCGTGCGTTCCCCGCCGCAACTCGTGCGAAATCCGCTGTTCCGTGCCCGAATAGTTGCGGCGGCCCCAACGTAAGAGTGAGCCTCCCCTCAACGTCCGCGCCGTCACGCGCCAGAGGACGACGAGGAGGAGATGATGATCCCAGGCTCATTCAGCTATCACCGGCCGGCGAGTGTCGCCGATGCCGTCAAGCTCTTGTCAGACCTCGGCGAGGATGCCCGGCCCCTGGCTGGCGGGCACAGTCTGGTGCCGATGATGAAGCTTCGGCTCGCCACCCCCGCCCATCTGATCGACCTGCACGGCATCGCCGCCCTCAAGGGCATCAGCCGCGACGGCAACAATCTCGTCATCGGCGCGATGACCACCCAGCACGAGCTGCTGGCCTCCGACGAAATCGCCCAGTCGATGCCGATCCTGCATGAAGCGGCACTGCTGATCGCCGACCCGCAGGTGCGCTACCGCGGCTCGATCGGCGGCAATGTCGCCAATGGCGATCCCGGCAATGACATGCCGGCGCTGATGATGACCTTGGGGGCAACCTATCGCCTCGAAGGCCCGGGTGGCTCCCGCGACGTCGCGGCGGCCGACTTCTATCAGGGCGCCTATTTCACCGCGCTCGAGCCCGGCGAGATCCTGACCTCCGTCTCGGTTCTCGTGCCCGCGGCCGGCCACGGCTACGCCTACGAAAAACTCAAGCGCAAGGTCGGTGACTACGCCACCGCCGCCGCCGCCGTGGTTCTCACCATGTCCGGCGGCAAGGTCGCGACCTGCGCGATCGGGCTCACCAACGTCCACGAGACGCCGCTGCTGGCTGCCGATGCCGCCAAGGCCGTGATTGGCACCAGCCTCGATGCGGCGACGTTGAAGAAGGCCGCCGCTGCGGCCGCAGCGATCATGGCGCCAGCTGCGGATGCCCGCGGCCCGGTCGAATACCGAAAACATGTCGGCGGCATCATGGTGACGCGCGCGCTTCAGCGCGCCGCCGCTGTCGCGAAGTAAGGGAGAGGGATCGATGGCTAAAACACACGTCACCATGAAGGTGAACGGCGCCGAGGTCGAAGGCCTCGTCGAGCCGCGCACGCTGCTGGTGCATTTTATCCGCGAGAATCTGCAGATGACCGGCACCCATATCGGCTGCGAGACGACGCATTGCGGCGCCTGCACCGTCGATATCGACGGCATGTCGGTGAAGTCCTGCACCATGTTTGCGGTGCAGGCTGATGGCAGTGACATCACCACGATCGAAGGCATGGCCAATGCCGACGGCACGCTGTCGGCCTTGCAGGAAGGTTTTCGCATGATGCACGGCCTGCAATGCGGCTTCTGCACGCCCGGCATGATCGTCCGCGCGCACCGGCTGCTGAAGGAAAATCCCTCGCCGAGCGAGTCGGAAATCCGCATGGGCATCTCCGGCAACATCTGCCGCTGCACCGGCTACCAGAACATCGTCAAAGCCATTCAATACGCCGCCGCAAAAATCAACGGCGTGGAATTCCAGGAGGCCGCAGAATGAACGACCTCACTCCCACGCGGGAACAACGTACTGCCGCACTCGAAGGCATGGGCTGCAAGCGCAAGCGCGTCGAGGACATCCGCTTCACCCAGGGCAAGGGCAATTACGTCGACGACGTCAAGCTGCCCGGCATGCTGCACGGCGACTTCGTCCGCTCGCCGCATCCGCATGCGCGCGTCAAGAAGATCGACGACAGCGCGGCGCTAAAGGTGCCCGGCGTGCTCGCGGTCATCACCGCTGAGACGCTGAAGACCGTGAACCTCGCCTGGATGCCGACCTTGGCCGGCGACGTGCAGATGGTTCTGGCCGACGGCAAGGTGCTGTTTCAGAATCAGGAGGTCGCCTTCGTTGTCGCCACCGACCGCTATGCGGCCGATGACGGCATCAACGCGGTTGTCGTCGAATACGAGCCGTTGCCGCCGCTGGTCGATCCCTTCAAGGCGATGAATGCGGATGCGCCGGTGCTGCGCGAGGACCTCGTCGGCAAGATGTCCGGCGCGCATGGTCCGCGCAAGCACGACAACCACATCTTCGAGTGGACCGTCGGCGACAAGGACCTCACAGACGCCGCCTTTAGGAAGGCGGAGGTCACGATCAAGGAGATGATCTCCTATCACCGCACCCATCCGTCGCCGCTCGAAACCTGCCAGTGCGTCTGCTCTTTCGACAAGATCAAGGGCGAGCTGACGATCTACGGCACGTTCCAGGCCCCGCACGTGATCCGCACCGTGGTGGCACTGATCGCCAAGCTGCCGGAGCACAAGATCCACGTCATCGCGCCCGACATCGGCGGTGGCTTCGGCAACAAGGTCGGCGCCTATCCCGGCTACATCTGCGCGGCCGTAGCCTCCATCGTCACCGGCAAGCCGGTAAAATGGGTCGAGGACCGCATCGAGAACCTCACCGCGACCTCGTTCGCGCGCGACTATCACATGACAACCGAGGTCGCCGCGACCAAGGACGGCAAGGTGACGGGCCTGCGTGTGCACGTGCTCGCCGATCACGGCGCGTTCGATGCCTGCGCCGACCCGTCGAAATGGCCGGCGGGCTTCTTCAACATCGTCACGGGATCCTATGACTTCCCGACCGCGCATCTGGCTGTCGATGGCGTCTACACCAACAAGGCGCCGGGCGGCGTCGCCTACCGCTGCTCGTTCCGCGTCACGGAAGCCGCCTACTGCATCGAGCGCGCCATGGATATTCTGGCGCAGAAGCTCAACATGGACCCCGCTGAACTCCGGCTGAAGAATTTCATCAAGCCGGAGCAGTTCCCGTATCACTCGGCGCTCGGCTGGGAATACGATTCCGGCGACTACCACACCGCCATGCGCAAGATGATGGAGACGACCGGCTACGCCGCGCTCCGGAAGGAGCAGGCGGAGAAGCGCGCCGCGTTCGCACGGGGCGAGACCCGCGAGATCATGGGGCTCGGCATCTCCTTCTTCACCGAGATCGTCGGTGCTGGCCCGTCGAAGAACTGCGACATCCTTGGCATCGCCATGTTCGATTCCTGCGAGATCCGCATGCACCCGACCGGTGCCGGCATCGCGCGCATGGGCACCAAGAGCCAGGGCCAGGGTCACGAGACCACCTGGGCCCAGATCATCGCGACCGAGATCGGCATTCCCGCCGACAACATCATGGTGGAGGAGGGCAACACCGACACCGCACCTTACGGGCTCGGCACCTACGGCTCGCGCTCCACACCGGTGGCGGGCGCCGCGATTGCAATGGCTGCGCGAAAGATCAAGGCCAAGGCGCAGATGATCGCAGCCTACAAGCTCGAGGTCCACGAAGACGACCTCGAATTCGACATCGACGGCTTCCGGGTGAAGGGCCTGCCGGAAAAATTCATGTCGATGAAGGATATCTGCTGGGCGGCCTACAACTCGGTGCCTCCGGGTATGGAGCCGGGGCTGGAGGCGGTCAGCTATTACGATCCGCCCAACATGACCTATCCATTCGGTGCCTATCTCTGCGTGATGGACATCGATGTCGATACCGGCGTGTACAAGGTCCGGCGCTTCTATGCGCTCGACGATTGCGGCACCCGCATCAACCCGATGATCATCGAGGGCCAGGTGCATGGCGGCCTCACCGAAGCTTTCGCCATCGCGATGGGCCAGGAGATCCGCTACGACGAGGTTGGCAACGTCGTCACCGGCTCGTTCATGGACTTCTTCATGCCGACCGCGGTGGAGACGCCGCATTGGGAAACCGACTTCACCGTCACCCCGTCGCCGCATCACCCGATCGGCGCAAAGGGCGTCGGCGAAAGCCCGAATGTCGGCGGCGTGCCGGCCTTCTCCAACGCCGTCAACGACGCGTTCTCGTTCTTAGGGTCCACGCACATCCAGATGCCGCATGATTTCTGGCGCAACTGGAAGGCGGCGAAGGATCTGGGCGCGGTGGCGTAGGGTGATTGGCGAGAGCCGGGCCTTCATCCTTCGAGACGCGGCGTACGCGCCGCTCCTCAGGATGAGGTCATAGATCCTCATGGTGAGGAGCGCGTCTTCGCGCGCATCGAACCATGAAGGCCACGGGACGTGCGGCATTCAGTTCGAGGGCCAATGAAGAATCGAGACGAAATCGCGCATGCCTTGGCCGCATCGGGCTACATCGCCGATGCGGACCTCGCGACTGCGATCTCGCTGATGCAATTGTTGCGGCGTCCGCTGCTGCTCGAAGGCGAAGCGGGCGTCGGCAAGACGGAAGTGGCGAAAGCACTTGCAAAAGTGCACGCGACCGAGCTGATCCGGCTGCAATGCTACGAGGGCCTCGATCAGTCCTCCGCGCTCTACGAGTGGAATTACCAGCGCCAATTGCTGGCGATCCAGGCCCATCGTGGCAGCGATAGCATCGAGGACCAGGTGTTCTCGGAAAAATACCTGCTCGAGCGCCCCTTGCTCGCCGCGATCCGCCGGCCGAAGGCGCCGGTGCTGCTGATCGACGAGATCGACCGGGCCGACGACGAGTTCGAGGCCTTCCTGCTGGAATTGCTGTCGGACTTCCAGGTCTCGATCCCCGAGCTCGGCACCATTCCCGCAATCACCATCCCGCATGTCGTGCTGACCTCGAACGGCACGCGCGAGCTCTCCGACGCGCTGCGCCGGCGCTGCCTCTATCATTATGTCGACTATCCCGACGTCGACCGCGAGACCCGCATCATCCTGGCGCGCGTCATGGGCGCCAGCCCGTCGCTGTCGCTCCAGATCGCGCGCATGGTCGAGGGTGTGCGCAAGGAGGAGCTGCGAAAAGTCCCCGGTGTCGCGGAGACGCTGGATTGGGCGGCGGCTCTCGTCGGCCTCGACGTAACCAATCTTCACGACGCGCCCGAGACTGTGCATGAGACGCTCGTCTGCCTGTTGAAGACTCACGAAGACCGCGCCCGTGTCACGCCAGAGGTGACGCAGCGCCTGCTGGGAAAGGTCGCATGAGCTGCTGTGGCTCCAGCCCCGGATATGATGACCTCAACGAGGTCTCGCGCCTCGTCTCCGCGAAGCTTGCGGCGTTCCTGCGCACGCTGCGCGAGGCCGGCTTTCGCGTCGGGCTTGCCGAGGGGCAGGATGCGGCGACGCTGATGTCATCGCGCTATGCGGCGCGGCCGGGTCTGCTGCGCGCGGCGTTCAAGCACCTGTTCTCGGCACGCAAATCCGACTGGGACAAGTTCGACGGTCTGTTCGACGCGTTCTGGTTGGGCAAGCGCGTGCGCTCGCGCTCCCGCACGATTGGATCAACGCCGGGCGCCAGCAATCCCTCGCTGAAGAGCTTGCGGGATGCCGCGGCAGAGCAGGGCAGTAACCAGTCCGCCGTCGACCAGCTTCCGTCCTCCGACGACGCGCCGGAAGGCCGCTCCGGCGAGGGCCGCATGGAAGGTGCTTCACGCGCCGACAATTTTGCCGAGGTCGATTTCCGAAAGCTGAGCGATCCGGACCAGGTCGCGCAGGCCCATGAGGCCGCAGCAGCGCTCGCCAAGGCGATGCGCACGCGGCTCACCCGCCGCGACCTCGCGCGCCGGCGCGGCTACCGGCTTGATCTCCGCCGCACCATCCATCGGAACATCAGCCATGGCGGCGTGCCGATCAGCCTGGTGAAACGCCAGCGCAAGGACAAGCCGTTGCGGCTCGTCGTGCTGCTCGATGCCTCCGGCTCGATGAGCATGTATACCGCCGTGTTCCTGCGCTTCATCCACGGTGTGCTCGACCAGTTCCGCGAGGCCGAGGCGTTCCTGTTCCACACGCGCCTCGCCTACGTCTCCGACGCGATGAAGGAGAAGGACGCCGGCCGCGCGCTCGACCGGCTCTCGATCATGGCGCAAGGCGCGGGTGGCGGCACCAGGATCGGCGAGAGCCTGCAAACCTTCAATCGCTGGCACGCCGCGCGCGTGATCCATTCCCGCAGCTGCGTGATGATCGTGTCCGACGGCTACGAGACCGGCGATGCCGCATTGCTTGGCCGCGAGATGGCGGCGCTGCACCGGCGCTGTCGCCGCATTGTCTGGCTCAACCCGATGATGGCGTGGGAGGGCTACACGCCCGAAGCGCGGGGCATAAGAGCTGCGTTGCCGCATGTCGATCTCTATGCGCCCGCGAATTCGCTGCAAAGCCTGCGAGCGCTCGAACCCTATCTGGCGAAGCTTTGAGGAGGCTTCCGATGACCGCTCATGTCGAAGTGCTTGATGTAGTCGCTCAGATGAAGGCCGCCGAGCGTGCCTTCGTGCTCGCGACGGTGGTGCGCACGGTGTCGGTGACCGCGGCGAAGGCTGGCGCCAAGGCGATCATCGCCGCCGACGGCACCATCGTCGCGGGTTGGATCGGCGGGGGCTGCGCCAAGGGCGCGGTGCTGAAGGCGGCGCGCGAGGCGCTCGCCGATGGCGAGCCGCGGATGGTCTCGGTGCAGCCGGAGAATTTGCTGGCCGAGCTCGGCGTCAGCGCGGGCGAGAGCCGCGACGGCATTCGCTTCGCCAGCAACATGTGCCCGAGCAAGGGCACGATGGACATCTTCGTCGAGCCGGTGCTGCCGCATCCCTCGCTCGTCATTCTCGGTGCGAGCCCGGTGGCGCTGTCGCTTGCGGCGCAGGCGCGCGTGCTCGGCTATCACGTCACGCTCGCCGCGCCCGCTGCCGATCGCACGGCGCAGCCGGATGCCGATGCGGTCATCGATGGTTATCACCTCGGCGAGCTCAACGACGCGAAGCGATTCGTCGTCGTCTCGACGCAAGGCAAGGGTGATGAAGCCGCCTTGCGTGCCGCGGTCGCGACCAGAGCCGACTACCACGCCTTCGTCGGCAGCCGCCGCAAGATGGCTTCGTTGCGCGCCAAGCTTCTCGCGGAAGGCACTAATGCCGCCGCGATCGATGATTTCAAGGCGCCGGCCGGCCTCGATCTCGGCGCGATCACGCCGGAGGAGATCGCAATGTCGATCCTCGCGGAGATCACAAGGGAACGCCGGCGTGGCCAGCGCGCGGCCAATCAAACAGCAAGCAGAGAGTGAGACACCGATCATGCAGATGAACGACAGCCAGCGAATTCCCGCCTCACGCGAGCAGGTGTGGGCGGCGCTGAACGATCCCGCTGTGCTGAAGCAGTGCATCCCCGGCTGCCAGTCGCTCGATGTGACCGCCCCGAACGAGATGACCGCGACGGTGGTCTTCAAGGTCGGCCCGGTGAAGGCGACGTTCAGCGGCAAGGTGACGCTGTCCGATTTCGATCCGCCCAACAGTTACCGTATCTCAGGAGAGGGCTCCGGCGGCGTCGCCGGCTTCGCCAAGGGTGGCGCGGTGGTGCGGCTGGAATCCGAGAGCGCCGACGTGACGGTGTTGCATTACGAAGTCGATGCGCAGATCGGTGGCAAGCTCGCGCAGTTGGGAGCGCGGCTGATCAATTCGACCGCGACGAAGCTGGCGGGGGAGTTCTTCAAGTCATTTGCCGACGTGGTGAGCGCGAAGGCCGAGGCAGGCTAGCTGCCGTAGGGTGGGCAAAGCGACTTGTCCGCCGTAGCTCGAAGAGCGAAGGCGGAAGCGTTCCCACCATTCTCTATCGCAAACAAAGAAGGTGGGCACGGCGCTTTGCGCCTTTGCCCACCCTACGATAGTCGCGCAAGCCGCCATCACCCCAGCGACACCCCCGCCTTGGCCCGGCTGATCCCCAGCGTCAGGATGCGCTGCAGGAGATCCGGATATTTGAGCCCGGCATGTTGGGCCGCCGTGGCGAACTCCTGGCTCTTGGCGATCTCGGGGTTGGGATTGGCTTCGATGAAATACGGCGTGCCGTCGGCGGCGAGACGAAAATCGATGCGCGCGTAGCCGTCGAGGCCAAGCGCCCGGTAGATGCGCTTCGCGGCGCGCTGGATGCGCGCGGTGACTTCGGGCGCGAGGTCCTTGGCCGGTCCGTCGACGATGCCGAGCTTCTCCTGATAGTCGGTGTCGTGCTTGGCTTTCTCCGTGGCGATGTGCCGTGATCTGCGCCCGCCCATGCTGCCGAATTTCAGTTCCCAAACCGGCAGGACGCGCAGCCGGTTGTTGCCGAGCACGCCGACATAAAGCTCGCGCCCCTCGATGAACTGCTCGGCGATCGCGGCGGATTCGACCCGCTCGTGGATGAAGGCGACGCGCTCCGCGAGCTTCTCGTCGGTATCGACGATCGAGGCCTGCGAGATGCCGAAGGACCCGTCCATGTTCAGGCTCTTGACGATCAGCGGCAGCGCAAGGCGCGTCGGGCGATTCACCTTGCGGCGCATCGGGAAGACGGCGAAGGCCGGCGCCGCGATCCGGCGGTGATGCACCAGCGTCTTGGACAAATCCTTGCCGCGCGCCAGGATCAGGCCGCGCGGATTGCACCCGGTATAAGGGACCTTCATCAGCTCGAGATAGCTGGCGATGTGCTGGTCGTAGGCGACGTTGTTGTGGAATTCCTCCAGCAGCGTGAAGACCACGTGCGGCTTGAATTCTTCGATCGCCTCGCGGATCGGCTTGATCTCGTCCTGCGCACCGAGAGCGCGAACCTCGTGGCCGGCCGCGCGCAAGGTGCTCACCACGTCGTATTCCGTTTTCCACGCGTTGATTTCCTGCGGCGTGTATCCGTCGGAGGAGTCCGGAGGCATGAAGTCCGGATGCATCAGCACCAGAATGCGTGAGCGTCTCATAGCGCGATCCATTTGCGCCGAGACGGGCCAAACAGCGCGTGCATCGTCTTGGCGGTCACGAGGACGGTGAAATCGAGAACGAGCTTCTGTTCGGGGCCGACGGCGCGCAGGTCGAGCTCACGGCAGCGGGAGATCATATCATCGAGCACGGCATCGAGCGTGAGCTGGTTCTCGCCCGTCCACCGCGCGACCAGCTGCCTGATCTGCGCGCGGTGCCGCCTGATCAGCGCCGAAGCCGGCTTTGAGCGGTGATGCCGTGGATCGGCTGAAAACAGCCGGGAGAGGTCGCGGTCGTAGGTCTTCGGCGCTGTGAAGGCGTAGAACGCCTGCTTCTTCTTGTAGTGCTCTTCGAGCGTCTGGCTGAGCCGGCCCAGCGTATCGACACGCTCCCGCGTCGTGATCAGCGGCCGCTTTCCCGCAATCTCGTGCATCAGCTCGTCGACATATTCAAGCTTCTTCAGTGCGGGCCAGCCCGCATATCGCGTCCGCCAGTTCGAGCGCGGCCGCAGCCACACCGCAAAGGTCTCGGCGAAATCTTCATCCGGATGGCTCTGCGCGTACCAAAGCCGGAGATGCTGGACGTAGCGCCTGCTGGCAGGATTGGGCCGGTAGTAGCGCGGATAGTGTTTCGATGACGGGCCGAACAGCTGCTGCCAGCGCCGGCGGCGCTGCAGCTGATAGCCGTGCTGCACGGCATGGCCGGCCTCGTGACGGAGGATACCCATGCACTCGCGCCAGGTTCCGCCCTCGACGTCGAACATCATCTTCTTCTCGAGCTTCATCAGACGGGGATGCGCGAGATAGAAGGGGATGGCGATGCCCGGCACATCGCCCGGACTGAACCATTCGCTCGATATCCATGTGTGCGGTCGCAGCCGGATGCCCCGCTCTTCGAGCTCCTCATGGAGCGTGCTGACGCAGTCCTCGAGCCAGGTGCCTTTGACCGTAACCCTCAGGCTGGAGAGGCGCTGCTTGAGCAACTCGTCATCCGACAGCTTCTCCCAGGCAAATTTCCGGCGCGGCATCAGGAATCCAGGGGGGCAGAGATGACTCGGTATCCGGATGATGTCATGGGCGGTCGTTGGCAACAACCCGTGGGGGCCGCGTCGTAAGGGACGGACGGCGCTCGCGCTCCCTCGCCCCGCTTGCGGGGAGAGGGTGGGGTGAGGGGGACTCTCCACGAG